>NZ_JAUORC010000006.1:0-170508 GCF_030547465.1 Shewanella sp. 5_MG-2023 | reverse complement strand
GAGATATTGCAGATTGGAAAGCGATAGGCTTTGATGCAGCTAAAGCTCAAAAATGGAGTAAGAGCGGCTTTAATGCTGAACAATCACAGCAATGGAGCGAAGCGAGCTTTAATGTTGAGTCAGCAGCTGAATGGTCAAAAGAGAAATTTAATCCAGAAGAAGCGGGTACATGGAAGCAGTCAGGGTTTGAATTAGAAGATGCCATAGAAGATCGAGCTAAAGGCCTAACCCCAGTAAAAATGGATAACTAGTATCAGATCGCAAATAGTGAGTACGAAATGGCAGCACAAACCACAAAATTGCTGCCGAAATAGTCAAACAGAAAGATAATGACAATTTATGCTTTACACCAGACAGTGAGATAGCTATTATCTCGCTCGTTCGGAGAGATGGCAGAGTGGTCGAATGCACCGGTCTTGAAAACCGGCATGGGTTTGTAGCCCATCTAGGGTTCAAATCCCTATCTCTCCGCCATATTAAATACGAGAAAAGCCGTTGATTATCAACGGCTTTTTTTGTTTCTGGCGTTTGAGGGGCTTTCTGAGAGGATTGACTCAGACAATGTACCTTTATAGAGCTCCCAATAGTGTGTACTTCACACGTATCTGTTTAGCCAAATCGTTACGCGATAAAGGCTTTCCTTTTGATATTAAAGTTTCTTTGTTGACTCGTGACAGAGCACAAGCGGTTATTCGTAATATCGATGTCGCTGGCACACTGAAAAAAATCATCAATAACATCGACCATCAAACCTGTATTAATGACTTTATTCGTTATGTTGATGAAGTGATTAACAGTCTTCGCAGTGAATTTGAGAAAAACAAGTTGGCCATCAGTACAAAGCCAGCAAGTTATAGAATCCCCATCAGAGACACTAAGCTGTCACAACACCGTGAAAGCACGGCTGTCGCCCAAGCAATGCCCGTGGTTACGTTACACGATGCACTTGCTGATTTTGTAGCTTCAAAAGAGAAGTCAGGTATTAGACCACTCTCTATTAAACAACTTGAACAGCGAACCTTTCACTTCATTAAGTTACTGCCAATAATCGGTAACCGGTCACCAAAAAGCACTCAAGCTATTTGCACTAACGATATTACCTCGGCTGATGCGATGAAGTACCGTGATGAACTGCTTACGCAGGGCAGAAGCTATAAAAGCAATAAAGAATACTTAGCGGCCGTATTTCAGTTTTTTAAGTGGTGTAAGTTAATGAACTACTGCAGCCACAATCCTTTTGAAAATGTGACAGTAGGGCAAAAGCCCAAAGTTAAAGCCAACCAAGAAAGAGACCGTTGGGATACGAGTGATTTAAAAAGGCTAATACATTCAGCCGAATTTAAAGATTCAACAGCTGACTTTAAGTGGGTCACCCGATTGATGCTTTATGGCGGTCTAAGGCCATCAGAGGCGTGTCAGTTAACGCCCCGTGATATCGTCGTAATCGAAGGCGTTCATTGCATTAACGTTGATGACGGCGGCAAAGGGCAACGTATTAAGAATGCCAATGCAAGACGCAGTATTCCAATCCACCAAACCCTGATAGAGCAGGGCTTTATTGAATTCGTAGATAAGCGTAAAAAACATCCCCAGCTGTTTAATTACAAACCAGTGGGATTAGTGGAAGATTGGTCAAAAACCTATTGTAAGCACCTATCGATATTACAAACCTGCATTGGCATGAAAGCGAGTCAACGACCAACGGCTTATAGTCTACGACACACTTTTATCGATGAGTTTAAGCGTTTGGATATCAGCGAGCATATTGTGGCGCAGATAGTCGGCCACGCAAACCCAAACATCACCTACGGCCGCTATGGGAAGGATATTCAGGCTAGGGCATTACTCAAATACATTGAGCGACTTGAATATAATATTTGATGATCGGGTGTGTTTATTCGAAAGTGATAGAGGAGTGTGTAGCTCATTTCTGCCCCGTTTCGTGTTGTAGTGATGAGAAGTAAAGACGCGGGAACCTGTTTTCGCTATACATATCTGAATTCAGGGACCGAGCCAGCCAAGGTAGGAGCTCTCAAAAAACTGTTTAAACGAAAAGCGCCTTGGGAATAAATCGACGCATTTTTGCCTCATTTCGCATTAAAGTATTTACTCAGTATTAGAGCAAACTTGCAGTTTTAAGTAGAATATGTAATTTGATCAGCTATAGATGTAGGCAATATCAATTTATAGGATCTCATCGTCATCATAACCCCAGTCAATTTGGGAAATATCACGGGAGACTTTGTGTAAATACCATACGAGTAAAGCGACAATAGAAAAGATGAAAACTAGAAATGTTAAAAGCATATCATACCCTTATTAGCTTGCATGTGACGTAACTACTGGGCTTACCATGGCAATTGAGTACCATCGTAGACAAAAAACGAACCTGAATGCTTAAGTTTTAAATTGTCGATAACATTAAGCATGCCTTTAACACTCTCTTCTACTGTTACCTTACCATCCTTTCCGCCCATATCGGTTTGTACCCAACCTGGATGAATCGCCATACTCTTCACACCTACTTCGGATAATTCACAAGCCAAAGATTTAATGATTTGGTTGAAAGCGGCTTTTGATGCGCGATAGCTGTATCGACCACCAGAGCGGTTATCACCGATACTAGCGAGTATCGAGGTCATCCCAATAATCGTTTTATCTTCGCCAGCAAGAATGTTATTCACTAGAGCTTGCGTGATTAACATGGGCGCAATGGTGTTGACCTTCAAAACATTTATCCATTCTTTTTGCCCCATATTGCCTAAGCTTTCACATTCATCTCCGCTTACACCAGCGTTGTGAATAAGCACATCAATGGCGATGTCTGCAAATTTTTCCGTTAACGCGAGAATATGAGATTCATTGCTAACGTCCAGCGTATGAATGCAAATTGTTGGATAAGTTTGTGCCAAGAGCGTTAACTTCTGAGCGTTGTTACTATCACGACAGCAGGCAATTACATACCATCCACCCTGAGCGTATTGTTTGGTTAGCTCCAATCCTAAGCCTCGATTGGCTCCAGTGATAAAAACAGTTTTCATTGTTTGGTCCCTAAATGATTCTAAGCAAGAATGAAAGGGCCAATGTTCTATATTGACCCTTTCCTAACGTTCGTTGTGATTTGTTACTTCACAAGCACACTTTCTTTTGGTTGCTGACTTGCTGTACGGTTATCAAGTCTGCCACTGATACGAGTGAGAGCAAGCGCTATCAGTACAACTACTGCACCTACCCAAGGTGTATGCATTAAGCCTGCTTCAGCGACAACCATCCCGCCGCCCCATGAACCAAGTGCAATACCAACGTTAAAGGCGGCAATGTTTAAACCGGAAGCAACATCCACTGCATCTGGTGTATATTTTTCAGCAAGTTTCACTACATATACTTGTAAACCTGGAACATTACCGAATGCAAATGCCCCCCAAACTAAAATCGTGGCTACCGCGGCAATAGGGTTAACGGCGGTAAAATTGAACACGATAAGCACAGCTGCAAGACCAGTAAAAATAATGCTAAGGGCTTTTATTGGGCCCATTTTATCGGCCATTTTTCCGCCCCAAATATTACCAATCGCAACTGAGACTCCATAAACCAACATAATTAAACTAATTGCATTCGCACTAAAGCCAGTTTCTTGCTGCAAAATAGGAGCAAGGAAAGTGAATGCTGTAAAAGTGCCGCCATAACCCAGTGCAGTAATCGCATAAACCAGTAATAATCTAGGTTGAGTTAATACCTTAAGCTGCGATGAAAGCTTAGCTGCAGCAGGTTGTTTTAAGTTATTTGGTACTAAGAAAGCACTACCAATTAATGCGATTAAACCTAATAGCGCAACAACTAAGAAGGTTGATTGCCAGCCAAAGGTTTGACCTATGTATGTCCCAAGCGGCACGCCTGTGACTAACGCCACGGTTAAACCAGTGAACATAATCGCAATGGCGCTGGCGGCTTTTTCTTTTGGTACCAGACCGGTAGCAATGGTTGAACCAATGGAGAAAAATACACCATGGGCTAAACCTGTCAAAATACGAGCGATAATCAGGGTGTTATATCCAGGTGCTTGCCATGCAACTAAGTTACCGACAACAAACAGTGACATGACGGTAATCAATACGTGTTTACGATTCCACTTTCCTGTTAAAGCCGTTAAAACCGGGGCGCCAATGGCAACACCAAGTGCATAAAGGCTAACCAGCAAGCCTGCTGAAGGCAGTGATATATTTAGGTCGGAGGCCATGGTCGGGAGTAGCCCCACGATCACAAACTCCGTTGTTCCAATAGCAAAGGCGCTGAGCGTCAATGCAAGAAGTGCTAAAGGCATAATATTTACTCTCTGTTGTTTGAAAATGACCAGCAATAGCCGATGTATTGGTCGCTATGCCGTCGCGTTGTTAATTGATGGGGGCATTTTGCATTAAAGATGTTTTGTGAAAAACAGAGGTTTTTACAAATGATATTTGTTATAAATGCAATAAAGCTGGTGAGCGATTGGATAAAGTTGAGGGAAATAGCATGCGAACAAAATCTGATGATTTAGCCATTTTACTAGCTGTAGTCGATACCGGAGGTTTTTCAGCGGCAGCAGAGAGCCTAGATATCCAAGTCGCGCGAGTATCCAGAGCGGTCAGTAAAGTGGAGAGTCAACTTGGGGTCACTATTCTAAACCGAACCACTAGACGTATTGAATTAACCGATGAAGGACGCCAGTTCATTGACTCTGTGCGGGTGGGATTAATGCAATTACAGCAGGCGGAAGAAGATATTATTTCCCGTGGGGAATTGCCCAAAGGCCGTTTACGTGTCGACGCGGCTAGTCCGTTTGTGTTTCATCAACTGGTGCCATTGGTGCAGTCATTTAATCAAGCCTATCCCGATATTGAGCTAGAAATAACCTCCAATGAAGGCATTGTGGATTTACTAGAAAAGAAAACCGATTTAGCAATTCGGATTGGTACCTTGAGCGATTCAACGCTACATGCTCGGTCGCTGGGTCGAAGCCCCTTGTATATTGTGGCTTCACCAGAATATATCTCAAAACGCGGGCTCCCCACTAAAAGCAGCGATCTTGCTCAGCATAATCTCATTGGATTTGTCGCCCCCAAAATTTTGAATGACTGGCCTTTAAAAGGTTTTACCCAACTAGACGCTTTGATGTCATCAAGTAATGGCGAAACCATTCGACAAATTGTGTTGGCAGGAAATGGCATTGCATGTCTATCAGGGTTTATGGTGAATAAAGATATTGCCGAAGGACGTTTAATCTCGCTGTTGGAGAGCGAAAAAATCAGTCATCCAAGAAGAGAACAAGTCAACGCTGTGTATTATAAGACTTCTTCTGTGGCCAAGCGGATCTCCGCTTTTATTGATTTTATTAAGCCAAAGCTAACCCTGTAACCCGCTTAAACAAGCTGATTGTTGCAATTTATACAAATATTATTTGCCTTTATTGCTATAAATGATTGGTGACTCATTTGCTAGTATGCCCCTATCAAATGAAGAGGGCTCAACTATGTCACTATCACTATTTAAACCATTCACATTGGGTGGACTCACACTCAAAAACCGCATTGTCATGCCACCGATGACGCGTTCAAGAGCCAGTCAGCCTGGTGATGTCGTAAATGACATGATGGCAACCTATTACGCTCAGCGTGCCAGTGCAGGATTGATTGTGTCTGAAGGTACGCAAATTTCAGCGACGGCAAAAGGCTATGCATGGACCCCAGGTATTTACACACCTGAGCAGATTGCTGGTTGGCGTAAAGTGACAGACGCTGTGCATGCCAAACAAGGCGCTATTTTCGCGCAGCTTTGGCATGTGGGAAGAGTCACTCACCCAGATAACATCGGTGGTAAGCAACCGATTTCTTCCTCCGCATTAAAAGCGGAAAACGTCAAAGTATTCGTTGATAATGGCAGTGATGAACCTGGTTTTGTTGACGTCGTTCAGCCTAGAGCGATGACAAAAGCCGATATTCAGCAAGTGATCGAAGATTACCGTCAAGCCGCATTGAATGCCATTGAGGCAGGCTTTGATGGCATTGAACTGCATGCCGCTAATGGTTATTTAATTAACCAATTTATTGATTCAGAGGCGAATGATCGCACTGATGAGTACGGTGGATGTCTTGAAAACCGTCTTCGTTTTCTTGATGAAGTTGTTACTGCAATGGTCGATGCCATTGGCGCTGATCGCGTTGGTGTGCGCTTGGCACCTTTAACAACCCTCAATGGTACTGTTGATGCTAACCCTATTGAGACTTATACCGCTGCCGCAGCGTTACTCAATAAACATCATATCGTGTACCTACATATTGCTGAAGTCGATTGGGATGATGCACCAGATACACCCGTCTCATTCAAACGTGCAATGCGCAATGCTTTTCAAGGCGTGCTGATCTACGCAGGTCGTTATAATGCGGAAAAAGCAAAGCAAGCTATTGATGACGGACTGGCTGATATGATCGGCTTTGGTCGACCTTTTGTGGCGAATCCCGATCTTCCTGAACGTCTACTTCACGGCTACCCATTAGCAGAGCATGATCCAAACACCTTGTTTGGTGGTGGTGAGAAAGGTCTGATTGATTATCCAACGTATAAAGCTTAAGGGGGTAAGTATGTTTAAGGTATTTAAAGGTCACGGACTTGAGACTAGAAACCGTATCGCGATGGCGCCGATGACTCGTTCACGCACGTCTCAACCTGGTGATGTACCAAACGAGATGATGGCAACCTACTACCGTCAGCGTGCCAGTGCTGGACTCATTGTATCAGAGGGCACCCCGATCTCAGCGGCTGCACGAGGTTATTCGATGACTCCGGGCATTTATACCCCAGAGAACATCGAAGGCTGGAAAAAAACCACCCAAGCTGTGCATCAAGAAGGCGGGAAAATATTTACTCAACTTTGGCATGTGGGGCGACGCAGTCATTCTGATATTTCAGGTACTAAGCCGTTAGCCCCATCAGCGATTAAAATCCCAGATCAAGTATTTGGCCCACTAGCTGAAGGTGGCTTTGGGATGATTGAAACTGAAACGCCACGGGAGATGACGCTGCAAGACATTAAGAGCACGATTGCGGATTTTGTACAAGCGGGCAAAAACGCCATTGAAGCTGGTTTTGATGGCGTGGAAATTCATGCTGCGCATGGTTACTTGTTTGATACCTTTTTACGCTTAGAAAGCAACCAAAGAAGTGATCAATATGGTGGCAGCCAAGAGAATCGTATGCGCTTTCTGGTTGATACCTTACAAGCACTTACTGACGAAATTGGTGGGGAAAGAGTTGCGGTTCGTCTGTCTCCTCATATCGGAGAGGGTTTTGCTGGGGATGATGTTGAAATTGTTCCGCTAACGTTAGCATTGCTGGAAAAACTACAACCGATGAACCTTGCGTATGTGCATTTTTCAGAAAACATATCACGCTATGTAGAGGTACCTGAAGAGTTTCGCCAACAAGTTCGCCGAATATACTCAAACCCAATCATGGTTGCTGGAAAGCTGACCAAGCAATCAGCGCAACAGTTAATCGACAAGCAGTATGCTGATTTCGTTGCCTTTGGTACCCCTTTTGTAACGAACCCAGATTTAGTCGCCCGTTTGGCCAATGATAACCCACTGGCCGAGTTTGATGCTGACGCAAGACTCACCTTGTATGGTGGCGGAGCCGAAGGCTACATCGATTATCCTACTTATCAGGCATAGCAAAACTAGGCATCAAGGACTAACCACTCCTTGGTGCCTTCTCCTTTCTTTAAGCAAACGAGAATGCGATGGAACCCTATCAAATTTGGCAATATCAAACAGAGACACACAGTGTTATTTTAGGTAAGGCTGAAATACCAGCTTTAGATGACAATGAAATCTTAGTACAAAACAAAGCGATTGGTATAAACCCTGTCGATTGGAAATTTATTAAAGCCAATCCTCTAAATTGGCCGAATGGTCATGTTCCTGGTGTTGATGGTGCAGGCGTCATCGTACACGTAGGCTCTAAAGTTGACACCAGTCTCATTGGGCGTCGAGTGGCCTATCATGGCTCACTAAATCGCCATGGTAGCTATGCTGAATATACCGTTTTGAATGCTGAGCGAGTGATGACGCTGCCTGAGAGCCTATCATTTGAACTTGCAGCAGCGCTACCTTGCCCGATGCTTACCGCATGGCAAGCATTTGAAAAAATTCCATTAACCCGACAAAGAGAAGTGCTTGTCGTTGGTTTTGGCGCGGTGAATAATTTATTATCCCAGTTCCTTCTCGATGCGGGTTATATCGTTGATGTTGTCTCAGCGAGTCTGAGCGAAGAGCGAGCCCAAAAGCTAGGTATTCGCCAAGTTTATCGAGAACAATCTCAAATCGACATGCAATACTTCGCCATTTTTGATGCCGTGAGTGGCGAAAATGCCGCTCATTTAGTGCCACTGTTAAGCGCAAATGGACACATGGTTTGCATACAAGATCGCATACCTGCGCCCATTGACCCAGCATTTACCCGCACTATTTCTTATCACGAAATAGCGCTTGGAGCATTACATGATTTTGGCGATATAAATGACTGGAATGCCCTGATGCGAAACGGCGAAGGATTACTTGAACGAGTTGCTAAAGGTCATATTGATATTAGTGTTCCAATCACTTTTAAATTTGGGCAGATGCCTGAAGCATTGGAGCACAGTGAATTTACAAAATTAAAAACTGTAATTACATTGAGTTAGATTGCACTATGTAACTTTTTGGGCAGAGTCACATAACTGGATCCCTACGCTTAGCTTGGATAGTGGTTCACATAACTGATGATGAGTAAATCTTATCTTTACGACATTTTTTTAAATCATGCGCTAAATGATTTCTGTCCAGGTACGTGTCAGAGGGGGACTACTGACACGTTTATGTCCAGGGCAGTTAAGCCGTTTTTCCTTGCTTGTGTTAACTGTTGATATTATTAACTCAAAAAATCTCATAAACGCGAACAAGTTGCTCGCTTGATGACACCCTAGTGTTAGGTTTTCTATTAAATACTCAGTTCTGACAAGTTTGTTAGGCTAATCGTTTGATGATAAATAATACAATATGGAAAACAAAACACACAATAATCCAATACTTGCCAAAATCAAACCCAAGTCTATATGCTCCATGCTGCCTCTTAACACTCCTTGTTAATTGTTCTAAAACTATAGTGCCTGATTAATGTTTATGACAATTCTCACAAAATTATTTTTGAACTCTCTGTCCAAAAGTCGCTAGACAAGTCAATGCTGTGGCCTGTGTTCATTGGTCACTAAAATAGAATTCAACGACATAATGACTTCTAAATCAGTTGCCTTTTTTTGACTTCATTAATCAACTCATTCACCGCATTGAGTTCAATGCTTTTTTTATACAGTTCGGCATCTAACTTCTTGAGCTTGGGATTAATGATTGCGCGACATGACTCAAACTTATCACTAAGCGATTTAAATGCATCGAATTGATGCTTTAACTGCTTGATATGTTTCTGTAGTGCATTATAGTGACTTGTGAGCGTACTCGTGTTGTTTATGTGCTTATTTGAAGTACCTTCAGGTCTTTTGGTGAGCACTTTAGTTGTGCTTTCTTGACTGAAAAGCTTTTCAAATTGGCCATTAGGGCTGCCTTTTGGAGAAAGCCGCTTTATAAGCTGTTTTTGTTCTAATCGGTATAAGTGGTTATGCATGCATTTTCGCAGAACGGCGACACTCTCAGATGAGTTAGAGTCCCACTTAAGTGCTTTTAATAACTGTTCTGTTTGAAAGATATCGGAACAATATCTGTTAAGTATTCTAATAAATTCAGCTTGTTTCATCGGTGATAGATTCGAGTTGTGATTAAGTTAACCCACTGATGCAAGCACCAGTGGGCGGGAGTTTAGCTAATAAGGCAGCGGCAAACTGATATTAGCTAAGTGAATAATTATCACAAAACACACTATAGTGTGTTTTGTTCTGGTCTTCAAGATAAGAATGAAAAAAAAGATTGCGACTGAGTTTGGAAAAAAACTAGCAGAAAAAAGAAAAGAAAAGGGACTACTTCAAAAAGACCTGTCTCAACAGTGTGGATTTAGCCTTAATTACATCGGTATCGTAGAGCGCGGAGAGAAGAGCATTAGCCTTGAAAAAGTATTTATTATTGCCAGGGTTCTATCGTGCTCGGTGCATGATTTAATGCCTGATGAGAAAGCATTAGCTATCGATACTGAATAAGCTTAAAGCATAAGGTGACTTAATGAGGTAGCGATATATTTTGCATTAGGCTTAACTCACTTTAACGATACAGATAAGATTTCTATAAACTTGTTAAAATCAAAAGTTAGCAATATACTTATTTAAAATCATATACTTATATTTAAATAAGGGTTGATTATATAACTGTAAAGTGTATTATTGTTCTCAAGAATAAAGCTGGCTAAATCAAAGCAGCAGAATTGGGGATAATGACTCAAACAGTTAATCAATTTATAGAAAAATACCTCGCATTTAGAAAAATCAAAGCAGCGCCTTCTACATTGCGCTCTGAACGCAGTAAAGCCACTAAACTATCTAGGTTGATTGGTCATCGTTCAATTTGCTCCGTTAGTCACAGTGACGTTCTGCAGCTCATCCAGACGCTCGATACACATTACGCGAACAAAACCATCAATGAGTTCTTAATCATTTTGCGTGCTGTATTTAATTATGCAGAACGTGATGGTGCGATTGCTCATAACCCTATGGCAGGGATTGCCAATTTAAAGGTCATTCACAGCGAGCCTGAGCCTTTTACGCTCAATGAGTTAAGCTTGATGAACCAGGTGGCCGTTGAGTGTGAAAGCGGTAAAAACCTGTTTCAGCTTGGGGTGTTAACTGGGCTGCGCATTTGTGAGTTGCTGGCGTTAACCTGGGAGGTCGTGGATGTAGACAAAGCGCAGCTGCATGTAAAAATCGCGCTGGTTGATAACATTTATAAGACCCCAAAGACCGCTGGTTCAGTCCGAATAGTTGAATTATGCGATTCAGCGGTTGAGATATTACAACAGCAACACTTTATAACCGGTCATAAAAAAACCGTTAACTTAACGGTCTTGCAAGCAGATAATAAAACCAAAAAAATTGAACGGCTTTCACCTGTTTTTTACAATAGCAAAACCCACAAGCCGTTTATTCACGCCAAACAATTCAACAAAACCTATTTTGCACCATTACTGAAAGCTGCAGGTATCAGCCATCGTGGAGCGGGGCAGTTACGCCACACGTTTGCGAGCCAAGCATTAACCGCAGGCATATCAAAAGAGTGGATTGCAAGGCAAATGGGGCATACCTCGACGGCGATGATAGATATTCACTATGGTCGCTGGATGTCACAAGATGCACCGAACAATGTCGCGCAGGTATCAAAGCAATTCTCTAGCATCTTTGGTCGGTTTAACCCTCAAAACAAACAGATTCAATCGCCACCTTCCGCACCAGACAATGATATTTCGCTAACTTCTGAGCAGTTAAAAAGCCTGCTACACCAGCATCCTGAATTGCTAATGCAGTGCATTGGTCAGCTATTCGGACAGACTGATGTGGAGGGGGCGTAATGCGTATTATTAGAGCCTTTTATTCATGTATAAATTTTGCTTATAACAAAAAAGGTCGGCGCACAGGCATGGCATCGCTGATACATTCACTGCGTCTTACTTGCCCCAGTGTCGCCGGGTTAACCCATTTAGGAAAAATGCAAAAATACCTGCGCACGAAAGAGGAAATTCAAGTCGAATGGGATGAGTCACTATCGGATTCAAATCTGATAGATACACCAGATGGTATTATTCCTCTTAATTCTATTTCGCCAGAACAGCGTGAAGCTATTTTATTTGATGTCATGGGTGAAACCACTCAGAGTGCGGCTTCTTATGCGCAAAAAGGCAAAGCCAAATCGAAAGCAAAATCCAAATTGAAGTCGTGGATTGCAGATGACAAACTTCCTCAACAAGTTGCTAAATTAGTGACGAGCTGCATCGAGTCCACCGTCTTTATCAACGTCAATGAGATTAGCGCTGAATTTAATCAGTTTGAACTGCCGAGAAAAAATCAAAAACTCAAACAACTTATCAAATATATCAATTCACATAATGCGCTCATTGATAAACCCAAAACCCAAAACCCTAAACTCGACTAATTTCCAAGAGATACTCTTTAAAATTCCTATCAAACATGGCGTTGGCGCGGATGTGATTAGTCATAGAAGCATGATGGAATCGATGAAGTTATACCTGCAAACCTACTTCCCTGAATACCCCATTAAACTCATGACATTGCACCATGATGAGCGTCTACCCACGGAAAACACTGGCGGTCATGTTCACGTGTTTATTTCTGGTCAAAACAGTTTAACAGGCGAGCATGATTTACGTCTGTCTCAAATTAAACGTGTCAATGAGTTTTTGATAAAACGCGGTGATGGCGCAGATTGCCTCGCAGAGTCTGGACGACTGTATTATATCGAGAGCAGTGAGGTTTATAGTTATCTGCAGCAGATGTTTTATGAATTTATCAATGAAAACCTGTTTAACGAAAAAGACCTCAATGCTGAATTCTCACCAGAATCTGAGCGTCAGTCTGCAAAGCGAAAAGCGATGAATAAAGAGGCTAAATTACCAAAATATCAGCGCCCATTTAATTTCTACACGCGCAAAATACAATGGCTACAGCAACAGATAAGCGTGCTGAATAAGCAGTACCAGTCGATAACTTATAACATCTCAATTGGCGAGCAAACCCTCGCGAAATTGCAGACTGAAAACAGTGAGATACAAAAACAAAATCTTGATTGGCAACAAAAAACATCTGGATTACACAAGGAGTACAAACAATTGCTCGTTAAACGCGACGATATCTGTACTGACATTGAGAAAGGGCAGGAGTTTATTCACGAGCAGGCGTCTATAAGTGAGCAATTAGGTGTTGACGTCGAAAACAAACATGCTGAAGTGAATAAGCTAAATCAAGCGGCTACAGCCAAGCATAAGCAGGTCATTAAGCTCGATGATGATATTAGCAAAAAACAGGCGTTATTAGCGCGTCTAAAAGAGATAACCGCGCAGGCTCTTCAGCCGTTAGAGCAAATGATATCGAAAATCTATATGCGCTTCCAGACTGCGGACAGCAGCAAAGGTAAATATTATTTCAACATGGTTTTGGAAGCATTTAACGACAAGCTTTCACCTTTAATTCGAGACATCTCGATAGATATTGCCAAACAGACTCAAGACAACTATCTCGAATCGGCATTAAAACGAAAAAACCAAAAACTGGCTGAAAACGAGTCTGACAGTGGTTTGTAGGTAAAGCATAGCTCATAAGCTAAATGGACCTATGCGACTAAAACGCATGTGACGTTAATGATTACCTATATGGCCTTAATCAACCCTGTAGCAGCCTTTAAGGCAGGCTACAGGCTTAAGTAAAAACATAATAGATCAACCATTTCTCAAAAGAGGCTTATAGCGCACATGGGTGCCTATAAGCCTTTTGCATTCAACCCACTCATTATTTCCCCAAACTTGGTAAAACCACATGTCTCGATGTTGAGCATTAACCTTGCAGCCATTACGAGGGTGCTGATAGCTTGACGCGCTCGAGCATGAAGATTTACCTCCCTTTGATGAATGGCGGCATTACGGGCCCTCAAGTGCTTGTGACTACTTTTGGCATATACGCAGATCATTAAACCTTTCAAGCGGTCACAACCTGTTGCAATCAATTCTCGAATTATATGGTGTCACCATAGTTAGGTGAGGGGGTGTTACTGCCAGTGATGGCAATGCTACTGTCACAACTGGCAGTGATAGTGTCAAATGTGGCAGTACGGATGCCATGAAGACTGCAATGGACGCGAAACATAGGTAATCAATATCAGACAATGAGGTTAAGAAGAAATATCGCTGAATTTGGGACTCATTTCCTGTCGTATTAATGCGATATTATTCCTATAAAACGCTCTGAGAGATGGCGCTGCAGTGTCAAATCTCGACTTTCTCACAAGCCTTTTATCGATCCCTTTGAGCCAAAAAAGACAAAAATATCGCAATGAGAAAGACCGATTTCTTGGGGCATTTCACCTGCAAGGCTGGATTTGGTTAAAAAACTATTTCTACATGTCATTTCAACAAAAAGCGGTAAATACAACGAATGAGGTACGAACAACTGTCAACATTTCGCTACAGCAGAGAGCAACCAGTTTTGAAACTCGTTTGCTCTTGCTCTCAGCGAGAGCAAAAGTTTTTTAAATGTATTTGCACTCGCTCTCAGTGAGAGTAACTGTTTTCGAAATTCATTTGCTCTTACTCTAAGTGAAAGCAATATTTTTAATTTATTGGCAACTAGATAAGCTCAAGAGCGGTATGTGGTCGTTTTGAAGTGTTTATAGGGCTGTATTTGAGATTGTTAATACCATAACGCAGAATTCGAAACTCTAGGCGCTAGAGGCATGGCTCAATTGCTTGTAAAACAGCACTCAGCGAGTGCGAAAAACGCAGGCCATCGCAGTCTAGACTGCGAAAAAGATTAGCCCACTTAAAAAGTGGGACAACATAGTAACCCGGTACGCTTGTATCCCACTTTTTGTTCCAAAAAGGTCGGATACAAGCTCGGGCAAGGGGTACCCCTTAACCCCAAAAGCCACAAGCAACAAGCAAAAGCATGTGAAGAACTAGTCGGTCACGCAAACCCAAACATCACCTACGGCCGCTTTGGCAAGGATGCTCAGGCTAGAACATTACTCAAATACATTGAGCAACTTGAATATAACATTTGATGACCGGGTGTGTTTATTCGAAAGTGATAGGGTCGTGTGTAGCTCATTTCTGCCCCATTTCGTGCTAGCTCATAAAGCTGGGTAGACTGTAGCTAACTACGTTTGCCATACTGTAGTGGCCACAGTCATGGAGTTCAACCAGAATAATCATTTGATATCTTGGTATAGAATTTCTGCTTATCTTGTTCACCCAAAACAACAGAATGTAGGGTCTTACTAGCTAGAAATAAAAAAACGACCATAAGGTCGCTTTTCATTTTCTGACAGGCAAAGCATAAGTTTGTTTGTATAACTTTAAATCACGCGCGCAGCGTGTACCTAGCATTGATTTGAATGTGTTTAAGTAGCTCTAAACTCTAAGTTCAATTAATCCAAACATCCTCACTGGTCAACAAAAAATCACATTTAATATTACTTTAATTAATTACTTACCCAAGATAATAGTATTGCTTATTCCGCACAGGTTTATTTATATTACAAAGGACAATCTGTGACAGTAAATACATAGCCAATGCTCGTCAACTATAGTGGCCAGTTTTACTTGACCACGATAGTTAAGTACATAAGGAAAGTGATGTCCCCCAGTGTTAGGCTATTAACGGTTTCCTTTGTAGATCCATTTATGTTCTCTTTTTAATTCACCTTTTTGCGTAAATAATTTTATTTTACGTCACTCATCAATTTTGAACATTCCTTTAAGCTGACTCTATTCGCATATTGATTGAATATGTATACATAAGAAAAGGAAGAAGTGATGAAATCGAATTTTAAAAACAATATAAAAGCGAGCGTGATTTTTGGGTTAAGTGCGATGGTGTTAGTGGGTTGTGGCAGTTCTTCAGAAGAAGATCAACTGGTTTGGATTCAGAATTGGAACAACTCGCTTAATGTTGAGGCAAAAATGAAAATGCTAAATACCTGCTTTAAAGAAGCGGGAGTGAAAAGTATGACTATGGAAATGACAGACGCACAAAATCAAATAGTGAATCAGTGTGAGCTTGATTACGTCATCGAATTGGCTGAAAAAGATGGCATTAACTTGGATAGAGAGCTTTTAGCGGCTAACACGCTGCAATTATAAGATTTAATACGTCATCACGCTGGTAGTTTGGCAAAAGAGATCAAAAAGGAATATATATGTCATTAAAAGAAAAAAACTTAGATTTAGTCAACGAAGTAAAAAATACTGCTGAGCAGTTAACTCATAATTTACAACAATCGCAAACATTTGAGCAAGCTAAATCATCGCTTTCCAATACTAAAGAACGGGCGCTAGCAGTAGACCCTGCCAGTATTAAATTGATGAACTTTTTTGCGGTATTTAGTTTGGCTTTTATGCTTTTAAGCACTTATTTCCCGGTAATGAAGGTGATGGGAAGCAGTATACCGCTGAGTGAGATGACTCCAGTTTGGTTATTTATTGTTGCCATTTTAGCCTTGTGTAGTCACTTGTTTGGGGTCAAACAGTCAATTTCACGTGGGCTTTTATTATTACTGCTACTGTCGATTTCTTACACCGTGTATCAACAAATAGCAGATATGTTTCAAGCTGCAAAAATGTTTGGAGGTGTAAGCACAAAAGACATTATGAGGGGGGTAGCGGAAGGATTGAAATATGCAGGTGTTGGTTTTTATCTGTTTTTAGCGAGCCTTGTGTTGGTGGTAATTGCAACGATTAAACCTGGTTACAAAACTAACCATGCATTGTGGGCTCAATTAATTCAAAAGTAGCTCGTCATTTTTGAAGTAGCCAGTCTATGACTGGCTATTTTTTTAAGGCTTAGATGATATGCAACTAAAACCTCGCAAGCAGCATATTTTTAATACTGCAAATTTAGTGGGTAAAGACTATATCGTCGGCGATATACATGGCCAAATACAACGGCTTTATGATCAATTATTTACGCTGGAATTTAACTTTCAAACTGATCGCCTTTTTTGTACTGGAGATCTTATCAGTAGAGGTAACGAGAGTATTGATTGCATTAATTTACTCACAAAGAAGTGGTTTTTTTCGGTGATGGGAAACCATGAACAGCTGTTTCTATTAGGTTTTCAGAGCCCTGGTTATTGGGACTTTTTGAGACAAAAAGAAGGTGAGTGGCTATCACAGCATATGCACCGTTTTGATTTGTTAATACGCTGGAAAACCTTAATTGATATTACGATGCCATTAGCGCGTACTATTGATGTTAATGGCAAAACGATTGGTATTAGCCATGCGTCCTCCACATCTAGTTGGAAAAGACTGCAAAATGGTACTTTGTCAGATGATGATATTTGGCATGTGTTATGGAGTCGTCCTTTACAGAATGCTCACTCTTGCGCAGGGATTGATGAGGTTGACTATGTAGTACATGGGCATAGCCCCGTAGACAGGGTAACTTGTCATGGGAACCGTTATTGGATTGATACCTTCAGCTTGAAGCAAGAACTGTCCATAATCAATCTCAATGATTTATAATAATGTCAGCTTAATGTTTTGTAATTTCTAGTAATTGAGGCTGAAGTAGTTGATAATTCAATTGTGATGAATGTTGAACAAAGGGATTGTTGTGTCAATAAGAGAGCTAAGCAATGCCACTGAGTTATTGGTGGGTTGGCAAAATAGAGACAAGCATCAAAGTAAAGAGTTCCTTACTTATGCTTATCAAGATATTCGGTTAATTGTTGAAAAATACCTTTCTCAACACCGCCCTAATGAAACCATTTTTCATGATGCCTCCATTACTGAGTTAGCCAATGAGTCTGTGGTGAAATTACACCGCTGGCGTAACGATGAACAGCCCTTTGAAAACCGGCAAGACTTTTTTGATTATGTGCGCGTATCAGTGTGGCATTTGTTGTTTGGTAAGCCCCATCAATCACTAGTGAATCAACACAAAGCGAAACAAGAATACTTGCATTCACAATTAATGGACTCTGAGGTGTTACTGCCTAATTGGACCGAAAACCTTTCATTATCTTCTGCTTTAGAGCTGCTTCAACAATTCCACCCAAGGCAAGCTGACGTGTTTGAACTTAAAAACTTTGCCATGGTGTCACATCAACAGGTGGCTGATATGCTGGGGTTGTCGCCAAGAACAGTCGATAACGACTTAAAATTTGCCACGGTTTGGCTTAGAGCAAAGTTAACTGAATGATAGATATTGTTTCTCTATATAGTGAGTTGGCGAATTTAAGTAAAACAGATCAACAACAACGCTTATTGCCCTTAAAGAAAAAATTCCCAAAACAAGTGTTAGCGCTTGAAAAAATGCTGACGATAGATGATATATCGTTATCCAGTAGTCAGTTAATATCGCAGCAACTCTCTAATCAGTCCTCTGTTTCTTATGATGCATTGATTGGTGAGGAAGTCATGGGGTTTACTATTACCCAGTTAGTTTCAGAGTCTGGTGGGATGGGGCTGGTTTTTCAAGGCGAACAACGCTTAATGAACCATGATAATGGGCGTGTAAGAGTACATAAAGCGGCTATTAAAATTCTACGTACGAATAAGTTTAACTCCCAGCAGCAAAGGGAGATATTTCACAACGAAGCCTCTATTTTAATGACACTAGACCACCCTAATGTTTGCAGTATATACGGGGTGTCAGAGGTGTTAGGCAGCGCCTGTATCGTCATGGATTTCATTGACGGTCAAGGGCTGGATGTATGGCTAGCTAATAATAAACTCAATCTAAAACAAAAACTGAATGTGTTTGAACAATTACTGCGAGCTGTGAGTTATCTACATGGCCAACATCTTTATCATGGTGACTTAAAGCCGCAAAATATCATTATAAATGATCAAGGACACTTAGTACTGATTGACCTAGGACTCGCAAAAAAATATAAACAAGAAGTCAGTGATAGCAACGATGGCTATCATCAAACAGTTCAGGCGTTTACACGCCACTGGAGCGCGCCTGAGCAGGTGGCAGGGCAGGTTTGTACCTCACAATCAGACGTATTTTCACTTGGAGTCATACTTCACTATATGATCACGGGTAAGGTTGCGATAACCGATGCGGTGAATAAACTAAAAAATCCTGAGCTTAATTCGATAATCAATAAAGCCTTAGAAAACGCACCACAGCAGCGTTATCTCGATGCAGAATCATTTAGGCAGACTATCCATTTTTTTCGGCAAGGTTTACCTGTTCAGGAATACTCCCAAAGTGCGCCTTACCATTTGAAAAAACTGTTAAGACGAAAGCCTTTTACCTCTCTTGCTTGCGGGTTACTGGTTTACTCTATTGCAACAACCTTATGGATAGTATTTCGTTAAAACATTCCATATATATTGCGTAACCTCAGAGTGTATCAGTCACTGCAATCTCATTAGCCGTCGCTATATCATTATCTAGAGTTAATCGCTACCACTCATCCCTTAGTCTGTCATATTGCTCCAATAATGCTAAATATGTAAAAACGGCCAAGTTATGATTATGTAAATCTCCCTAGTTTTTTTGGGATCCCTACTTAGGTTAAATTAGTCCAAAAGATCTGGGGCTGTCCAATTTAAATGTTGACTTTGTTTTATATTTCTCCATAAATATAGTTCATTGGATGATATAAACCTTTTTCTAGAAGGTATGAATGGACTCAATAAAACAACTTAAAGGAATAAGATGAAAAGGCTAGGAATGACTTTACTCACCTTTGTTATCGCTTACTTTATGGCCGTCTTTATCATTAAATTCGGCCTGACACTTCACCTGACTACTAAAACTGGATTTAGCCTGAACCATTTTGTCGAAAACTGGCAACTTATCGGTGTAATTCTATGGCTTTTATATATTCCAGTTAGCTTTTTGGCCTCCTTAATTATCTCTATTATCTTCTGGTGTAAATATAATCGATATGGTAATAACTAAGATTATTACAGCACGTTGTAATGGTTTGATTTTATTTGATTGTATTTTATTTTTATGGCAGTACACCATAATTTACAGGCAATACTATTTGTTGAACCTTCTCTAAGTAGTAATGGTTTGTAACTTAAATTTTGCAACTTCTTAACATTGGTTCTTTTCGATATTAAAGAAAGTGTGTAATCTATTGTTTTTATATGGTTTTATTTATATTTATTGTAAAGAGGTTTAAATGTATAAGGAAATGCTTTTATTCGGCTCGTTGGCGCTCTCTTTTCAGGGAGTATGTTCGACACAAATAACAGATTTGGTTAATCCATCAGGAGATGTAAGCCCAGCCAACCAAAAAACATTTTGAGTGCCTACCCTAAAGAGCACTGAGATCGTCGATTTAAATCGTCCTTGCTCTTTTGAGTGATATACACGCTAAATTAGTCGGTTTTTTTACACCCATTATCTTGCTGATATTAGGGATGCTCCATCTGGTCTTAAAGGTAGTGAAACTATAACTCAACCAATTATCAAGCAATTTTCCTTTGAGGCTTTATGATTTCAAATGCATTAGTTGAAAATTTTTTTGAATACCGAACAGTGATGTGTTCTGACATGGAAGTGGACATGTACTTGCTAGAACAATCGGATGTAGCACTTCCATTTGTTTTGCTGTTGATTAAATTAGCAATTAGAGATACTGAGTTGGAAAGCTTAGTGGTTAGTTTTGATTTAGTAAAACAAACGCAATCACTGTGCTTTTTGTCAGCTGAAAACATTGATCTAAAAGATGAGAGATGTGCGTTAAATATCATCAAAGAACTTGGTGGGTACCGAGCTGTAAATCAGTTCTCTTGTGTTGCTGACACAATTCAAATCGAAAAGTTGGTTGAGCAACTTCGTCATTTTTTACAAGAGCTTGAAGAGGGTAAAGTCATTCAAGTTAATTCGGATTTGTATAAGGCCGTTTCTGGGCTGTTCTCTGTTGAGCTTGATAAAAGCTTTGTTCAGTCCGAGTTGAAAATAATGAATGACGAAAACTATTTGAATCTTACCGAGGATGTTAAATTGGGGCATACCGATCAGTCTTTTAAAGTGAAACAACATTTTTTTGAATTAGAACCTGACGCGCAACAATTGATGGAAGAGGTATCGGTGCTGACATCGGCATTATATATATCATCTAACCCAAAATCTGCCGTTCAAAGCATTAAAACAGCGAATCTTCCTTCGGTTGGCTATACAGCATTACTTGCTGCAATTTTTGCCATACCCAGTGTTTTACAAGCTCTGGCCATGCAACTTAAGTGTCACCCCCATCAGTTGATTATGCCGCGTGTAGTGTATCAATGTCGCCAAACATTAAAGAATACCGCAGTTACACGGAGTTTTACCGCTGATAATGATTCAAGTAAAAATTGGTATCAAGTCGCTAAGTCATATGTAGGCGATCTTCAATTTGAACACACTATACAGGCTTGCCTGGATGCAGCCTTTAGTCACGGCGAACTTTCTTTTGCAGATTTTATAGCAGCATTACTAGAGACAAAATCGGATGTGATAATTGAGTTGTTAGCGCTTAACAAGCAAAGCAACCAGTTTATAAAAACAGCGCTTAGTATTAAAAACATCGCTGCTAGCTTAAATGATAAAGTAATCGGTCAAAGTGCTGCAATTGAAAGTCTTTCACAAGGATATCTGGCATCTTCTATCAGTCCAGGTGAAGGCCCTAGAACTATCTATACTTTTTTAGGCCCATCGGGAGTTGGTAAGACATATCTGGCATCTACATTCTGTAAGGTAATGAATGAATATGAGCAATTAGGCTATGTTTTTACAAACTTCAACATGGAACAATATTCAAATGAAAAGGACTCATTAAGATTATTCGGTTCAGGAATACAATACACCGATGCGAGCCTAGGTGTACTAACGAGTTCTGTCAGAGCGCAACCTAGACAAGTATTACTGTTCGATGAAATTGAAAAAGCGCATTCGAGTATAATTCAATCACTGCTAAGCGTATTAGATAAAGGGAAAGGTCAAGACCAGACAAGTCAAGAGGTTGTTGATTTCACACAATGTATTATTATTTTTACTACCAACCTAGGGCAGGATATCGTTGAGAAAAACTCGCAAGCACATCAAATTAATGTTTTTGATCTGCTTCGTAACTCAGAAAACCCTGATTCAAAGGTTAAGCTTTCTTACGAATTTATCAACCGATTGGCCAAAGGTTACTCAGTTCTATTTTCCCCCTTGAAAACTAATCATTTGATCCGCTTAGCTGAGAGAGAGTTGGCCAAGCCTCACGATTTTGAAGAGCAGCTTAAGTTTTGTTGGCCGGCAAACTTTGCTTCATTCTTTCTGCAAGACCTGTCACCAGAAGTGAATCCTAGGCGGATAAATCATTATTTGCCAAAGCTTAAATCATCAATTGTAAGTAAAGCAACAGACTTGATAGACAGTACTCAAACACAATTAGAGTTTGTTATTGAAGTAGACGACGTTAATCAAATAGGCCACAGACAAGCAAAACTTCTGCTTATTGATGACGATTCAAGAGTTTATGGTAATTTAAATGAGGTTGTCAGTCTCAATTCGATTTCACTGTCGAATTCAATTGAGGATATGCAGGTTACGTTAGAGAAACACAGCCCTGATGCCTTACTTATCGATATCGATTTCATAGGCAGTTCTGGGATATCACTTACTGATTTTGCGAATAGCGTCAATAAGATAAACCCTAGCTTGCCATTGTTTAGCTATCAAATTTATCACGGCAAACCCACTCAAGAACATACACTAAGTAAGAATCATGATATTAGAGAACACTTTTCCCTATCTGGTATAACAATTGAAAATGAGCTCGACAAAATGCTCGAGCGAGTCAGTTATTATATAGCTATGGAGCAAACTTTAAGAAGCATGTCGAGGCGAAACGAAAAATTAGAATATCATTGCTCCACTTCATCAAATGAGGGGGTGTTTAAGGTATGTTTCAATCAATCGTATCGAACTCAGCTCATTCATTCTGCCGATCTTAAAGAAAGTGACTTATTTACACATAGCGTACCAGATAATTCATTGGCAGATGTTATTGGTCTAGACCGAGCTAAGCAGCGGCTTTCGGAGGTCGTTGGTTGGTTAAAGTCGCCTGACAAATTGAAGAATTTTGGGGTGAAATTACCCAGTGGATTTTTGTTTGCAGGTCCTCCTGGCACGGGTAAGACCTTGTTAGCGAAAGCGTTAGCGGGGGAGTGTGGCTTGCCATTTTTCAGTATTACGGCTTCGGAGTTGTCAGATCGTTATGCTGGAGGGACGACTGCGAATATTAAAAAGCTATTCGCGACCGCACGTAAATATGCTCCTGCAATAGTATTCATCGATGAGATAGATGCGCTAGCGGCGCAAAGAACCACCAACAGCGATAGCTTGTCACGTGATAAAAACCTTACCGTAAATGCGCTGCTAACAGAAATGGATGGCTTTACTCCACACGATGAGCCTATTTTTGTATTGGCAGCGACTAATCATCCTCAGATATTAGACAAGGCAATTACTCGACCTGGCCGCTTTGATGAAACGATATATTGCGATTTACCCAATAAAAAAGCACGACAGACCTTCTTTGAAAGGTTTGCTGAAAAACATCATATAGATTGGTTGCAAAATGATCTTATGCAATTGGTCTCTTCGGCCCAAGGTATGTCCTCGGCCGATATCGAGCAAGTGCTAAGAGAAGCAATTTACCAAGCTGTTAGTGATGATAAGGCCTTAACAACTGAGCACATTAAGCAATCGATGATCCGAATAGTGTATGGAGCACCTTCAGAACAGATTGTATTAAGCCAAGAAGAAAAACGCCGCACCGCCTATCACGAGGCGGGACATTTGTTAGCCTATAAGGTGTTATTTCCAAAGCAACGTATTGACTTTGTGACTATTGAGCCAAGAAACCAATCGTTAGGGTTTGTTTCAACGCGGGCATCTGATGAATATGAAAGTTATTCAAAACGAACCGTGATGAATAAGTTACAAGTGCTACTGGCTGGGCGGGTAGCTGAAAAGCTGTGTACGGGCTCAATTGATGAAGTCAGCACCGGAGCTTCAAATGATATCGAAAAAGCGACTCAGTTAGCTATGCATGCAATCTATGAAGGTGGGATCGAGCCTTCCATCGGCCCGGTTAATGTTGCCCTGATAACCCGTTTTGAAGAAAGTGAATTATTGTCTGATGCTCAGCTAGCGGTAAAGCAATGGTTAGAGCAAGCTGAGCAACAAGTTGAAACATTGCTTAGTGAGCATAACCAACAGCTTTCGTTGGTAGCTGAAGCCTTACTTGATAAAGAGTCTCTTTTGGCTAATGAGATAGAAAGATTATTTTGCAATTAGTTAAATAATTGTTCGATTAGAACAACAACGAAACTTAATGGACTAGACGTTAAGTGGCATAGTCATAAGTCAACTAAAATTATAATAGGAAAAATCATGAATGAAATTTTAAGTAATATAAAGAACATTGTGCTTAAACATACCGATAATGAGGCTTTGTTTAAAGAGAGTGAAGAGAGGCATTTAAATTTTTCATATCAAGGACACAAATATTTTATAATATTAGGTAGAGATGAAGCCTTAGAGTGTACGGTTGTATACTGTGACGACAAAGGTGATGTCTATGCAATTGATGATGAATTAAAGACACTACTTAATAAAATTCTACCTTTAAAACAGGATGATTTTACGATCGGTATAGACAAGTTTGCACATGTTTCTTGGCTGCTTGATCAGACTGAGATTGAAGAAAGTATGGTTAATGTTTTGGAGAAAAGCGACGAGATTTTGCAGGATGTTGTTGTGGCTATTGAAGATGTTAAACTTAAACTAGAGCAGAGTGACGAACCTCAAAAAACATTAGCCGTGAGTACACCAAATCAAAGTAGCAATGTTAAAGACAAGAGTGTGATCGAGGTTGTTAAATCAACACTGAAGGAGCAGGAGTGGAATTTCAAGGAGATTGAGCCTGGCAGAATAGTGCAAACTGGCTTTAAGACTGATAAATATAAAGATGATGATGGTGATGGTGGTTGTGCTCTAGTGATTAGTCATGACGGAAATGAAGTAACATTCTACACGCCATTTTTATACAACTTACTTAATAATCTTAAACAAGAAATAGATCAAAAGAAAGTTATATTACGTCAAGCAAAGCTTGGACTATTAAGTTTACACATGACCTCAACGCGCAAATTTACAACCATGTATTATGACGAGAATGATGGCGAGATTCAGTATGAAGTTCGTCAATTTTTAAATGGTGAGAATAGTTTTTCAAAAGAGCAAGTGTTACGTGGCGTTCGTGCTTTGAGAATGATTGTAGATGAGTTTCATTTAAAATTTACTGATGGTGTCATGGATGATAGCAAAAGCGTTGACTCTTTTTCCCAAGATCTATTTGTACCAAAAGCCAAAAAGGACATTGTCTTAGAGGCGCTTACTGAAAAAATTGCTGCTCATGCTGACAATATGGAAAAGCTGAATGATAAGCAATTAGATGAAATAGCTAAAGAAGTGGCTTCAATTACTCAAAAGATGTTGCAAAGTGAATTAACGGATTAACGGATTAACCGGAGAACATTATGTCTTTAATAAAAAATAATGAGAGTGCTTTTGAGTTACTGATAATCACGATATTTCTGATTTTTTCGTTAGTAGCTGTTTTTGCTTGGATACATAATGGTGAAATATCATTAATATCATTATTAACAAATCCAAAAGATACTAAGCAGGAAGCATCAGCCTATATAGATGCAATAGGCAGCATTGCTATTGGGTTTGCAGGGGCTTGGGTCGCTATTAAAATTGCAAAAGTTGCAACCACATTACAACAAGAAGATAGTAGGAAAAAAACTAAGGAGATCTATCAAAAAGAGGCCGACCGTGTTTCTACATTAAACTCGGAGTTGACAATAAATGTGCTAGAAGCAAAACGTACCTGTACTAGTTTTATTTCTTTTTTACAGTCAAATGAAAAAGTATTATTAAGTGAAAAAGAAAGAGAAAAATTCCAAGAAAAATTGAAGTTATATAATGGTCACGAAGAATATAAATTTGATAAAGCTGACGACTTATTAGTGGCGTTTTATGATCGTTTAGAGTCAGATTTGCTAAAGTTAATAAAATCAATTGAAGAAGTTGCAATGGATAAAACTTATGTCAGCATTGCTTGCCCACCAGTTAAGTGTGAGAAAGTTTCCACCTCTATGATTGGCGAATATTTTCTTTCTGATTCGACTAAAAGAAAAAACATTTGCAAAAATCTTAATGACATCATTATAAAAGATTCAGAACGCTATGATTTTTTCAAAGAGTATATGGATACACAAAATAATTTTGGCGATGGATTGCACTTTATTCGCTCACATACATTAATTTTAGACCGAAAAGAGTACCTTTCAAAATTATTGCTGGAAATTAAGAACAACGATAACGAGGAGGCAGGAGAAGGCTTTACACCTTCACACGCTGCATGGTTATTATTAGGTAGTTTGATAGCAGGTACCAAAGTCGGAAAGTCACTGACTAATAACACTGGGTTCTTGTTTATCGCATTAATGCTAGGGTCACAAATTGATGATGACCTATTTTTCACTTATTTGGATAAGTTGGGCAAGAAAGGAGTAGATAAGACAGATAGTAATATGGATACAAAACTTGCAAAGGAAATATCTGATTCTGTTTTCTTTATTCACGGAGAAGATCAAGACCAAGGTGAAGCTGCAAAAATTCTTGTTGAGTTATCAGTAATTCTAAAGCGTACAAGCGATGACTTATATCATCTGCTACAAATTCCTGGAAAGAATCACGGTAACTCAGGAGGTGAAAAGATATCTGATACGCATGTTTCTACAGATAAGACAAAGCATAATCGTTCTTCTGAAGGCTCGGGGAAAGATATGTATAACAACTAGGTACCTCCAATAAGAAAACCGAGAGCAAAGCAAAATGAAAGCTAATGTAGACTGATACATTATTTGTTTTTATTACGAGGTTGTAACAGATTCTGTGTAACTGCAGTTTAGTTAATATGCTTTTCAAGCCTATCTTCGAACTCAATAATAAATCGGTTCATGGCTGAACGCCAGTTTCGAATGGGCATCGTCCATTTTTTACTGGCTTCTTTTATCGCAAGCTAGTAACCGTCCGGATAAGTACATCTTCAACTGCTTTCACTGATCCCTTATTTTAACTCCTGACTATACATCAGGAGTTAATATGGCTAGACGTTCTCATGAAGATTGGACTGCTTTGATAAAACAGCAATTCGCTAGTGGCTTGACGAACACAGCTTTTTGTCGTCAACATAAGTGCAGTACAAGTACCTTTTATGCCTAAAAATAACATAGTTATATATGATGGACGCTCCCGGTGAGTCAAGACAATAGCCTGCCTACCGAAGGCTTTTGACCTTGGTTTTCTGCTAAACTATTCACACTTGCTGTTGTTATTGATGTCACTCATGTACCGCTTAAAGCGGTTGTTCTGCCAGATATACGGGCTTAACAGTCTAACTGCGCCGCTTAATGGTGAAACACCCATTCGGTTTAAGTTCATCCTTGGCCTTTTCTGGCTTACATTGATTGGACTGAGCCATTACTTCATCGTTTACAACAACCCTGGTGAGTTATTAATGTGCTATTTCGTCACTGCTTGATTGAGGTTGCTATTGGCAGACCATGAAGCACGTTTGTCAGTATTGAAGACGCAACATTTTACTACTCCATTGGCAGTTGTGTACTTAAGGCATGACTAACGGGAACCGATACCGTTGAAAAAATGGTTGGAGGGGATAGGTTCCCCCTAGAACAGTGGGTATAGCATAAGATTACCAGGCATTCTGCTTTCCAAATCTGCGAAAATCAACCTACTCAGTGTCTTCCCAAAACCGCATCTTTACATCAGTAAAAATCTGTTGATTGTTAAATGCTATTTTAACAACTTTGCCTGTGATTTTATCCATATGAATGGCTCCAATATACCGACTATCACCACTCATGTTTCTATTGTCGCCTATCATAAAATACGTATCTTCAGGAACAACATAAACCTCGCTACTTACAATCATTTTTTTAATATAATCTTCCTTAAAGCCTTCTGCATAAATAACATCATACTGTAGCCCTGAGAAGTTTTCTTCTCTATAGGCTTTATATGTATACTCTTCTTGAGTCTTAAACTCATTAAGGTCAACAGATTCATTTCTGGTGTGGTTTAACGGTAATTTTTTATCATTGATATAAAATCTATTATCTGTCATTTTAAATGTGTCACCACCGACAGCCATAATCCTCTTGACATAGTTAACACCATTATAATCAAATGTAACAATATCCCCTCGCTCTGGAGAACCAAAATTTAAAAGCCCAGTTTCAGCAAATGGAAGCTTAAAGTTGTAAGCAACCTTGTTAACTAAAATAACATCTCCTTCATGCAAATTAGGATTCATAGATTGAGTTGGTACATGATTATAATTTAAAAACATTGTGCGAATAAAAATAAAACCTAAAGCTACCAGTAAAAACTTTCTTAACGGTTTAAATCTTTTTTTACTTGTGTCGGCTTTGTTCCTACGACAGTTCCACATTAGTTATTTCCTGTAAAAATTATTTTTCACTATTTCAAAAGTAAGTTAATACATTTGGTAAAGCCCTTCCACAGCAATCCTATTATCATTGGGCGTATTTATAATAGCGTATTTTAAAGTTAGCGTTGTACATCATTTTTAAATATAAATACGATGTCAGGATGGTTATCACAAGATTTATGGCTGAGTAGCTCTAAGTATTAGATGAGTTACTGGCAGCTCTTATTACAAAAATAACATAAAATAACATAGCCACCCATTTCTGGTGGCTATTTTGGCAAAATAACATAGCCATATATGGACACTCCCGGTGAGTCAAGACAATAGTCTGCCTACCGAAGGCTTTTGACCTTGGTTTTCTGCTAAACTATTCACACTTGCTGTTGCTATTGATGTCACTGATGTACCGCTTAAAGCGGTTGTTCTGCCAGATATACGGGCTTAACAGTCTAACTGCGCCGCTTAATTGTGAAACACCCATTCGGATTAAGTTCATCCTTGGCCTTTTCTGGCTTACATTGGTTGGACTGAGCCATTACTTCATCGTTTACAACAACCCTGGTGAGTTATTAATGTGCTATTTCGTCACTGCTTGATTGAGCTTGCTATTGGCAGACCATGAAGCACGTTAGTCAGTATTGAAGACGCAACATTTTACTACTCCATTGCCAGTTGTGTACTTAAGGCATGACTAACGGGAACTGTAGTGGTTTAGTAAAATTGGCCACTACTTTGTAGTCAAAAGGTGTGTTTGGCATAGAATAAGTTATCAGAACGTTTAGCTTCATTTGTTCATCGTAACTCGGAATTGTCCATAAATGAATTAGTGGCTTAGCTAATTTTAAGAATTCTATGCATGGAATTACCATGTTTAATCATTAAGAAAGTTGACTTTTTTGCCATTCAGAAATATAGTCAATCTTAGTTAGCAATTGCAGCTTCTATTTACACTATTTAATTTCAAGTAATTGAAACTAAGCGACTAATTTTGAATTTAATACGGAAGCCTTGGGTTCAAATCCCTATCTCTCCGCCATATTCAAGACGAAAGGCTCATCAGAAATGATGAGCCTTTTTTCGTATAAGGGGAGTTTGAACCCAAGGGTTCCTATTTCAGCAATACGCTATCTCTCCGCCATATTTAGAAAAGCCCGTTACGAAAGTAACGGGCTTTTTGCTTTCTAGAATTTACTGATGTGAACAACAGGTTTATAGCACCACAATGTAGGGTTCCTATTTCAGAAGTAGGCTATCTCTCCGCCATATTTAGAAAAGCCCGTTACTGAAAAGTAGCGGGCTTTTTGCTTTCTAGAATTTACTGATGTGAACAACAGGTTTAAAGCACCTCAATGTTGGGTTTAAAATCATCCCAGCTGCTGTGTTGCAGTTTTTTAGTGGTGAAAGCTAATGAACTACAGCAGTCACGTTTTTTTAAAACGTACATTAGAATAGAAGCCAATAGTTAAGCTTGATCAAGTCAAAATGTAGCATCTCAATCTAGCGTTCTAATCACCATAATTTCGCCATTTTTAAGACGAAAGGCTCATCAGCAATGATGAGCCTTTCGTTTATCAGTTTTGTTAAAAAGGTCATATCTGAGTCATACTTAAATACCTATCTCATACTTAATTAACTATGTCAGACTCGAGCCTTTCAATAAGTCATTGCTTTATATATTTAATTTAATTGTGTTTATTGTAATATCTTAAAAGTATGAATTAAGCACACTGCAAGTATGAATGATTAATAACAAACTCATTCTTAAATTCATATTTTGTAAATTAACTTTATTGCTATCATCAATGTATTGATTTCATATACACCTGTTTTGGCAAAGCGTGTTTGGGCAATCTATAGGGACATTGATATGAGTGTTAACGGAAAAGGGCTTTATGCAGTGAAAAATACTGTGGCATTCTTCGTATTACATTGTTGCTTCGGACTTGCAGTTAGTCATGCCAACGAATCACTCACTTTGGCACTCTCAGGTGTTATTGAAGATAAATGTGAGATTACTATTCCAAGTAGTTCGCCTTTTGATTTTAGCCAACAGTTAATACACAGTACAACGCTGTCTATTGATTGTAACCAAACGATGTTGGTCGCACTTCGCTCTGAGTACGGTGGGCTTAAATTAAATCAAACTCAGGATGATAATAGAATTATCGCAGCCTATGATATTGATTTAAAAATTGAATCGATTCAATTTAATATGAGTGCGAATAGTTTTGATATTCAACAAGAGCAACGATTTAATGCTGGCGAAAAAATTCCATTTGCGACGTCGGGTAGTTTAGAGATTAGCCTTCCTGAAGCATTGGTATATGCCGGGAAATACACCGATATTCTGCATGTTGAGGTTTATCCTAATTTTACCATGCAGGGTATTTAATGAAGTTTTCTCCAGATGGAGAAAGTTGCCGACCGATAGGTGAATATCGGTCGGCATAGTAAAAAACCAATCTGAAATTTTAAAAGGAGTTTTACAATGAGAAAGATTACTTTAATTGCTGCATCTTTAACAGCACTATTCGCCAGTACAGCTAACGCTGGTGACGTTCAATTAGTTGGTTTTGTTCCTGCGGTATGTGAGGTGACAGGTCTAAATACTCAATTAAATGATTTTGGTAACTTACAAGGCGCTAATACCGCTTCTGATATTGTTTTTGGTGTTGAATGTAATGATGTCGATGGTGCAAACATTGAAATGATTAGTGCAGAAGGTGGCCTAGAATCTGATGATGATGAAGATGAATCTATGCCTTATACGGCTACTTTAGCCATAGTTGGTTATAGTTCTGACCTAGTGTTTAATGTGCCTGGTGGTATGGGCACTAATGGTGCAAATGTTAATCAAGATTATTCTGCAGGAGGCTTGCTAGGTGGCGCATCAGCAACATTGTCATTTAGCACACCGGGTGGTGCAAGCTGGTCTGGTGGTTATTCTGATACGTTAACCGTTCAAATTAATGCGGCTAATTAATTTAGCGTAGTCAGCACAAACATGAGGGACATAACTCCCTCATGTTTAATTATATTAATATGGAGTGTTTTATGATTAAAAATATGACTACATCATGTCTAGTGGCAATGGTCAGTCTTATAACCGTTTTTAGTTTACCGAATGCTTTTGCTTATAAAGTGCAGCCTATGGTGGCAGAAATGTCACCTGTAGGTAAAAAAGCACAGTTAAATCTGCGTATAGAAAATAATGACAGTGAATCCCTCACTGTTGAGATGATACCACTGCAGTTGGTTATTAATAATTCTGGTGAAATTGAATATATTCCAGCTGAAGATGATTTATTAATTATTCCTGTGACGGCTATTTTAAAACCTGGCCATTCTCAAGCTGTTATGGTGCGCTATTTAGGTGAACCTGATATCGCTGAGTCAAAAGCTTATAGTGTTGGTTTTCGTCAAATACCGATTACCATGGAAAACGGTGATAGTTCACAAGTGAATATGGCGGTTAATTTTAATACCTTGATTAACGTAGTGCCGACCAATACTAAAGCAAATTTGCTAGTTGAAGATTTAAAATTAATAGATGGAGAGTGGAAAATAACGATTAACAATTCTGGTAATCGATATGTACGTTTAAGCCATACCCAATGGCAAGTTACTGATGGCGAAAACTCACTGCAGTTAAATAAAGAACAACTTTCTGAATTGCTGAATGGCAATTTATTTTTACCCAACTCTTCTCGAACGTTAACGATGAAGCCTATTGAATCATTCAGTATGGATAAAATTGAGATTAAAATTGAAATTATGAAATAGTGAGTTAGACTTTTTATCAGGCACCTGCTGTGTCAAATTTGTAGTTTCTTTTAGATAACGAACCTTTGAGATAAAAAGGAGGCTTATGTACATCAACTCGATAAACTTACAAACAGTGCTTGGATGGTGCGGTATTTCTTTAATGTCTCTGTTCTTAGGAAAACCAGTGTATGGAATAGAGATCTCACCTATGGTTACCGCACTCTCTATTGATAGTCGTCCTAATTATCAGCAATTTTTAATTACAAATAATTCTAATTTAACTTTACCTGTAGAAATTGATGTTAATGAAATTGAGTTTAACCCCCTAGCAAGTGGTGCGAGCTATAAGGTTATATCAGAAACTTCCACCGATTTATTAGTATTTCCTCCAGCAACCGTTTTAGCTCCAGGTGCCGTTCACTCCGTTCGTGTTCAATGGCTGGGGCAAGATACCTTAGCCAATTCCCAAAGTTATTTTATTCGTTTTAGCCAGCCTCAATTAGTCGATGATAGTGCAAGTAAAAGTGGGGTTAAAATATTTGTACATTTTAATGCGGCAGTTCACGTATCGTCCAGCAAGCAGCAACCTCAGTTGGTGATTAATACATCCTCTATTCAACATCAGATTATTAATATAGATACTGATTATTCATTACAAAAGAAACAACAAAATACCTCGTCATTGTTAAAGTTTACGGTTGATAATATAGGTAATAAATACGCTACGCTTAATGATTATTATTTGAATATAACAGAAGCCGACGGTAATACATTTACTATCGAAGAGGAGGCGCTTGTAACAGATCAAATTAACACCTTTTTTCCTCCACATTCAAAACGTGAGGTGTCCATTAATCTTGGTCGCGTATTGTCTGAAGGATTTAGTTTAACCATTACCCCTGTGGTGCGGTAAATTTTATGAGCAAATTAATTCAACGATTGCTCCTAATGTGCTTATTACTCTCTTTTTCACTCATGGCTGAGGACGTAATATTAAACACCACTGGACGGGATATTAATCTACAAAGTTTATTTCGATTACAAGACAGTCCAATTGGTGATGTTGAATTAACTATAACAGCAGATCAAAAAATTGAACTGCCAGCCACATCCACTTTGGCGTTATTGGCTGACACCCTTGTACCGGAAACGCTTGAGCTATTATCGACATTTCAGCATGATGATGTATTAAACCAAGCTGATTTTTCTAAGGCTGGGCTTAGTTTGACATTCGACATGTCAACTTTTGAGCTAATAATGCAAGCACCGATTGAGGCGCTTAAAATTAGCGGCCTATCGTTTGCTCCCAGCAAAAATACCCGTCGATATATAGAAGCGTCATCATTGAATGGTTATGTAAATCTCCACTTGTCTGCTACCAATACTTCGAATATTAGTGATGATAGCCAAAATTTTCTCGATTATAACCACCTTCTTGAAACTGGGCTTAATTACCGAAATGCCGTTTTGGAGTATGAGGCGGTTTACAATCATTTAGATGGTCAATCTGGAGAGTACTCTCGCCAAGGTACGCGTCTTAATATTGACTTTCCTAGCCAGGGTACTCGTATGGTTTTGGGGGATTTTTATAGTCGCCCCAGTGGTTTTCAGTCTGGTATTGATTTTCTTGGGTTAGGGATTTCTCGTGACTTTTCACTTATTCCAACCAGAAATGTTAGGCCAACGGCTGCACGTCAATTCACTTTAGAACGAACTTCTGAAGTTGATGTTTTAATCGATGGGGTGGTAGTAAAAAGGCTCAGCCTTGGTGCGGGTTCTTATAATCTTGAGGATATTCCTTTAGCCGAAGGCGTTAGTGATGTTGAGTTATTGATAACCGATCGTAATGGACGTCAAGAACGAATAAATTTTAGTATTGCCACGGGTATGGATCTGCTAAAACCTGGAGAATTTGAATATGCATTTAGTTCAGGAGTGACGAGTGATTTAGTTGAAGACAAGCTTAAATACGATCGCGATGCATTTGTTGTCGATGGTATGTTGGAGTACGGTCTCACGCCATCACTAACATTAGGCGTAAACATGCAGGCGGCACCTAAAATCTACCAACTGGGGCAACGGAGTTTGTTTGCTACAGGATTAGGTGTGTTTGATTTAAACCTTGCTTATAGTAACCAAGATTTAGTTGGCGAAGGAGCGGCTGCCAGTTTAGGGCTTGATGTCAGTTTCGAAGATGGCCCTGATAATTCTCAACTCAGTTTTTTTTATGAATATTTTTCTCAGTCATTTACTCGAGTCGATGATTTGTTTCAAAGATCTGATGATTCGGTTTTTAACCCTATAGATTTACTTTCTTCTTTAAATATTAACAAACATTTTTTCACCAGCCGTTATAGCCGATCAATCACTCAGGCTTTGCGAGTTAGCCTAACCCTTAACTATATTGATGTATATCAAAAGGAAGGTGATTATTGGACTATTAGCCCAGCACTTTCTGGTGATCTATTTGATACCCCAGCCACTTGGAGTGTTCGGTTAACACACAAAGATAATCAGGATGAAAGTAACGAATTTAATGCATTACTTACTCTAAGTTGGCCGTTTGGTTCATCTCGCGTGGTGAGTAGTTATAGCAGTGACTTAGAAGATTTAAAAACGGAATATAGTTATCTTAACGGCATCGGAAAAACAGGTGGGGTCAATATGTTTATCGGTGCACAGCGAACCAGTGATACAGATGCTAACCTAGAAGCGGGTATTGATTACTCTGCTAATCGGTATCAAGCCAACCTTCAACATACTAGCCGGTTTACCGACTTTACGAATAAGCAAAGTAGTCATTTTAGCCGAGCAGAACTTTCATCAGCATTAGTGTTTTCGGGTTCTCAATTTGCTTTAGGTAGACCTGTCGGAGATAGTTTTGCCATTATTCAACCGCACGCTAACTTAGCAAATAATCGTATTGATGTGGATATGTCAGATGAAGGGGCGAGAGTGCATAGTGACGGTGTAGGTGCAATGGTCGTTCCAGATCTTGTCGCATATAATGAGCAATTAATTTCCTATGATGTAACAGATTTACCTCCTGGTTACGATTTAGGTGAAGGGGTGTTCGCGCTCAATCCTGGATATAGACAAGGTTACTCACTTCAAGTGGGCTCTGATGCAATTATCACGGCTATGGGGTCAATTTTTGATAACAAAACGGGTGAACCTGTTAGTTTATTAGCGGGTAAAGCGATATCTCAAACAGATAGAAACTTTGAAGCATTAGACTTTTTTACTAATCGCAGCGGACGATTTGCGATTAGCGGCCTAAAACCTGGCACCTATTTACTCAAGCTAAATAGCGAATCAGTAGGTACATACGAGCTTATTATTAGCGATGAAAGTGGTGCATTACTTCGCTTAGGTAAGATTTATGTTGATTAACACGAGATGTATAACACACTCATCTCCTAGGAGGACATATGACTCAGACTAACTCTATCAAGTTGATTAAGACAAAACTTAAGAAGGTTTTCTGTCTGATCGCTATAATTATCGGTTCTAGTTTATTTACTATTAGCGCTTTTGCTGCTTGTGACGCTCGAGTGCAAAGTGTCAATTTAATGAGTTCAGGAGTTCAAAATCAATATGATGTGTTTGCGACAAGTACTTTTGGTTTAGTGCAGTCTTATGAGGTGAAAGTAAATTTTAGTGACCTCAATGAAGATTGCTCCTTGAGTTTAATGATTTCAACTGTCCAGCAAGGGTATGAACTTACAGGTCAAGGTGGCAATTTATTATCTTTTACGCCATACCTTCAAACTTCCGGCAGTTTTATTCAAAATAGACACTGGTTTGCAGAGGTATCACCGAACCAATCTACTTTTCGTTTTCAATTACGATTCCCGTCACAACAATTTGGAGCTGCTGGGGATTATTCAAATCAATTAATCGTTCAACTCATCCCAAGCCCAGAACAATCATCGATAGTTCTAGATGAACGTAACCAATTAATTTCATCTCGTATTCCACCTGTTGCGAGCATTAGCTTTTACGGCTTATCTCAAAGGCTTTATCCATTAGACCTTGGGCGATTAACAACAGGTAAAAAGGTAAACATCGATCCTAACTTGTATATTCGTAGTACTACAGGCTATGAAATTAGTTTCCGTTCAGATAATCAAGGTAAGTTAAGACACCAAAGTAAGCATGAACGCTGGGATGTTGACTACGAATTCAGTGTTGCTGGCAGTGTGATTGATTTTTCGGAAGCAGGTAATCAGCTAATTGTTAATGCACCGCAAAACCCTAACGGTCAAAGAATTCCTATGACGATTCAAATAGGTGAAACAGAAAATAGGCCTGGTGGTGTGTATGAAGATGAGATTCATATCGATATCAGTGCATTAGGCCTTGGAGGTTTTTAATCTAAAGCTGCTTATTAAATAACATCGCTCTTCGGGGGAGATCAGTAAGTCACTATTTTTAAAATCTGTTTAATCAGCAGCTAATACAGGTTTAAGCAATAGAAAAGAAGATGACTCAATTGAAACAATTAACGCTTAACTTACTTTCTACAATTTTATTTCATTTGAGGATTTTTTATATTGTATGTATATGAACCTTTGCCCAATTCACCGCTTGGATACGGTTTTTAACCTCAGTTTTCTTGAATATCTTATAAAGGTGAGATTTAACCGTGTGCTCACTCACAAATAGTGCATTAGCAATATCAATGTTGGAGTTGCAGGGGGTGAGTAATTTCAGTACATCACGCTCACGACGAGTGAGAGAGACGGCTTGTTGTTCTGAAGGGGTTTCATCCTTTCGGTAGTGTTGCAGTAACTCGCTCATCATTGTTCTTGGCAACCAACATTCACCCGCGAGAATTTTTCGCATTCCACGCTCCAATAAATCCAGTGAGCATGATTTGGGGAAAACACCGCAACAATTTGGCCAATCGAGTAAATCTCGCTTTTTGAAGTTTTGAGCAGTATTCAGTAAAACGGTATGCACTTGGTTAATATCTTCATTAAATAAACTATCCCAACAACTTTCATCAATATTCGGTAAGTCAGCGACATCAACAAGTAATAATGGATTTGATGTGTTTTCGAGGTGAGATAGCTCTCTTTCACTGCTAATGAATAGGGTCTCACAACCTAAATTTGTTTTTAGAAAATCAGAAATAGCTCGACTCTGAATAGACAACTTCATGACTAAAAATAGAGTTTGTTTAAACATAATGAATCATTTCCTTTTAATCACCGTGGTGTATTAGAGGATCATATCTAACTCCGAATCTACCATTTAAATTAGCACACATGGTCTATTTCTGCCATATTTTGAAAAATGATGACCTGATATAGATAGGTTGTTAATTTCTACTCTTAAAAACCTTATCAAGTTAAATAATTGTCAATGCTAGTGTATCATTATGATTTTATTGCTTATTATTGAATAATGTTTTGAGAAATTATCGTGTCTTAATTGATAGTGAATGTGTAACTGTTCATTTAGCGTTACAATAAATCACACTTTATTAGTAAGGATATTAATCTTGTTGGTTCGCAGCTTAAAAATAATGATGCTTTTGCTTCTGTCTATGAGTGCATACTCAGTGACGGCGGATGAGCATGAGCAGTCGGTTATTTTTAGTGATTAAACGTTAGCTGATTGTTTTATCATTAAGTTTAATGTTGCTTGGTGCCCGAAGCTGTCAATCATGAGCGCAAGATGTACTCAGCGAGGTGATAGTTTGATAATGTGGAAGTTGTTTATGTTAATTTTGATAGCCATTACACCACAAGAGTCTATTAGTGGATAAAACCTAGAAGGTATATTGAGTTAGATGTGACCGCTATGACCCGAATTGGTATTCAGCGCCACTACGGCTGTAGTGCAAGCAGTTAAGTGTTTTGGAGAATAAATAACTTGTATAAATATGCCCACTTTACAGTGGGCTTATTTTTGAGTGTCGAAGAGTTAAACTAGATTAATCAATAAGCTTTAGCTATTGATAATAACTGCGGTAAAAATTCATTATCCAGTTTGGCAATTTTGGCTTGTTCGGTTAATACATCATGTAAAATTTCATGGGTAGTAAGCGGATTCGCTAATACGACCCTAAATACGGTGACGATTTTACGGTGGTATTTAGCCGGTTTTATTCTCGTACGTGAGACAAATGATTTACCTTGTTCACGTTGGTGCTTTTGAATAAAGCGGGTTAAGCGGTCAAGCAGGTAATTACAGCGCTCTACAGTATTTATATCATCATTAGCTAATGCTTTATCAATTGTTAGTTGAACAGTCTTAGGCACGTAACGGTAGGTTAAAATACATAATTCAGGCTCTGTGATGAGCTCAAAATTTTCATCTGCAGCAATGTGTGAGGCAAAATAACGGGCCATTTCTAGACCGTTGTTGATTAAAATCTCATAACCGTCACCACCGATGATCTGTAAACAAGCATGCACTAGCATTGCCATGCCAGGTCGTGAGCCTTCGAGGGTTTGACTACCTAAATCTTTAGAGCCTACTCGCAAAATATACTCGGCATGATGAGCAATGGCATGTGCAAGCTCTGGGTCTTTAAATAACACCATGCCCGCACCCATAGGCACGTACATTTGTTTATGGGCATCAATAGTGACCGAGTCGGCTAATTCAATGCCATCGAGTAAATAGCGGTATTTGTTCGACAGTAAACTGGCCCCGCCCCAAGCTGCATCAACATGAAAGTGGCATTGGAGTTCAGTGGCGAGTTTTGACAGTTCAACTAGTGGGTCGATATTACCGGTTTCGGTGGTGCCAGCAACACCGACAATGGCCATTACCTTAATATTGTCATCGGCGAGCTTTAATGCGGTTTGACGCATGGCCGCTACATCGACTTTATTGTCCGCAGTAGTGGGGATACTGATGATGTTGTCTCGACCAATACCCAGTAAGTCAGCGGTTTTACCAATTGAGTAATGGCCGCGCTCAGACACTAAGATGGCTAAATCGTCATATCCATAGTGTTTCAGTGCTTTAGGTAATCCTTCACGGTTAATGCCTTTAAAATTACCATCAGCTTTTAGTAACTGGTTTCGTGCTATCCATAATGCGGTGATATTGGCCACCGTGCCACCAGAGCAAAATGCGCCAAGGGAGTAGTTAGCGCTGTGCATCCATTGCTCATAAAAGTCAGTGTCTTGGCTGTAAATTAAGTGGTGCATCATCCCCAGCACTTGGCGCTCTAATGGAGTGAATGCTTTAGATGTTTCGATTTTGACTAAGTTCTGATTCAAGCCCACCATCATTTTAGATAAGGGTAAAACAAAGTAGGGCAGCGCTGATGTCATATGACCGATGAAGCTCGGCGCCGAGGTATGCACCGAGTGTGCTACCAGATTTTGCATTATTTCGTCAGTATAATCAGATACAAAACGAGGCGAATCAGGAATTTGAAACGCTTTAAAGTCAGTTTCAATAAGTGATAATGGCTTTTCTAATGCAGCAATACTCTTACCTAAAAAGCCCGCTAAGTCTTCAGAAAGTTTCTGCTCGATAATGCTTAAGGTTGAGTCAGCATCTTCAGGTACGGTAAAAATACGCAGAAGACTTGCCTCTGATGCTTGTGCTATGCGGTCGTGTTTGGTCATTAACTGGTGCCATCATTTTTATTCTTGGGCCAATAATGTGCTAAATATATTGATATAAGCGCTTTCATGGCCATTATGAGGGCTAACTTTACTGCAAGGATTATTTCGCAGCAAGTTTTTAACTCAAACTGACTATTTACTCAGCGACAACTGATAAATTGCGGCGATATTCTGCGCAGTATTCGCCAGGTTGTCATGGGCGTTAGCCAGAATATCATCCAGTGGTGCTAATGACGGAATAATAGGAAATATCGCTGTCATGCCTTGAGCTAAAATTAGCTCGGCGCCATCACCAAAGCAGCCAGCAATGCCAATGACAGGTACGTCTTGATGTATACCTTGTTGCAGCACACCCATTGGGGTTTTACCGCCTAATGTCTGGCTGTCCATGCGTCCTTCACCTGTGATGACGAGATCGGCGTCAGCGATAGCATCTGCAAGCTTCACCGTGTCAATGACGATATCGACCCCCGGCTTTAGCTTGGCATTGAGTAGTGTCATCACCCCATAGCCCATACCGCCGGCCGCGCCTGCGCCAGGAAACTCAGCGAGCTCAGTTGTTGTTGTAAGTGAATGAGTTGCACAAACCACCTTGGCAAAGTGAGCTAATGCAGCATCAAGTTCTGTAACCATCTGCTCATCAGCGCCTTTTTGAGGACCAAAAACAGCGGATGCGCCATTAGGGCCGCATAGCGGATTATCTACATCACAGGCCACCTCAATTTTACATCGCGCCAGTAACGGGTGGGCCGATGCATTATCAATTGATGCAAGTTCGGTTAACCCCAAGGCGCCATAACTGATAGGGTTATTTTGTGCTGTAAGCAATTTAAAACCTAATGCCTGCGCCATACCTGCACCCGCATCGTTAGTCGCACTGCCGCCTAAACCTAAAATAATATGTTTTATACCGCGATCTAAGGCATCTTTTATTAGCTCCCCTGTGCCGTAACTGGTCATAAGCATAGGGTTACGGTTAGCACGTTCCACGTAATCTAGGCCAGATGCTGCGGCCATCTCAATCACAGCCGTTGCAGTTTGGTCATCTTGATTAATGATGCCGTAATGAGCGTTTACAGGAGTGCCTTGTGGTCCTGTGACTTGCAAGCTGATAATTTCCCCTTGGCTAGCATCAACCATAGCCTGCACCGTACCTTCGCCACCATCTGCCATGGGCACTTTACAATACTGAGCATCAGGAAATACTCGCTTAAAACCGACTTCAATTGCATTGGCAACACCTAAGGCGCTGAGGCTTTCTTTGAAGGAGTCTGGCGCAATAACAATTTTCATAAGTATCCTTTCCCTGTAGTAACTTACTGATTGAAGTGTTTGTGTGAGCTTATGAATAAATTAGCAGTAAATGCATGTTTGATAAATGCTTAAAACGAAGCCGATATTGAAAAATTTTATTATTGCTTTTGAATAAGTGGTTATCAGCCATAAAGCTGGGTTTGATAGGGGCTGAATTTGGGGGAGGAGTAAAAATGAAAATGGGCATTCATCGAATAATGAATGCCCATAAATAGGTAATTCAGCTGAAAACCACCAAAGCGTAGGTGAAGGTTAGGCTAGGGTGATTTTGTTAAATATTTGAAATAACCAATAGGCGAATAAACCGTAACTGGTTAATAGCGTCAAAATGATAGATAGCTTCGCAATAGGTGCTACGGCTGTTTGTTTTAGGGCTAAATGACACAACACAATAGAAAATAAGCTAATTGGCGCAATAATAATACTCAAAGGCAAAATAATAATCGCCCCTGTTAGTAGTATTAACGCTGATTGCATGCATGGTACTTTTTTATTGGTTAACAACAGTGGCACTAACGCCGCACCAAAGCCCAATAACACAGCGCCCAAATATAGAATAAATTGTGCCAAGGATTGATACTCGGCAATAAAGCCAATTAACGCAATAAGCGGAAACACTAAGCTCAGTGTGACATGCTTTTGGCTAACACTTTTTTGCACGTATAAGCCTGCAAAATAGCAGCTAGCTTGCGCGATAGCATTAACGCAAGTAAAGGCCATTAAAGCAATGAAGATAAGAATGCTGTTATTGGTCATAACGGTTGAACTGGCGGCAAATGCCGGAAATGCAACCATTGAGCTAAGCAGAACAATTGATGTTTTTTGCATAATAATTTGGCTATTTCTACTGTGTAAAATCAAAGATAGTGGCACTAGCAGTAAATTTTAATCGACTATTAGTGTAATAGCTTTTGTTAATTTAGTAATTGCAGGTTATTTGTAGTTTATTGATAGCTACTGCACAAAACGTTAAATTTCTGGCAAAAAAAAGCCTGCTATATTGCGATAGCAGGCTGGTATTTTTTACTTAGTTTTATAATTTGTAATTTACACTTAACATAATCATATGTGCTGTGTAGTCATGGCTATTACTGCCAAAACTCATTACATTCCAAATGGTATCTGGTTGGATATCATTGGCTGCATCATTATCTAAGTACTTTTCAATTTTGTAGTCTAAACGGACAGCCATTTTGTCAGTGGCTTGGTATTGACCATATAAATTGACATTGTGCACTTTAGCAAAGTAGTCACCGTAGTTGCCAGTAACATTTTGGCGAACTTGAGTCGTACTGTCAGATTCTGAATAGGTGTAATCTAAACCTAAACGTAAACGGCTATCCATTAAGTTGTTGTAACTTAAATTTGCACCGACAACATCGATAGTATCTTCGATATCCGCTTCCCAAGTTGGACCTGAGAATGTGCTACTACCCGCTTGTTGTGACTCAATGATTTGATAATTATAAAATGCATTTAGGATCACATCTTTATTAAACATGTAGTTGAAATTGATATCGTAACTAGTGTCTTTCGACTCAGTTAGGCCAATTTCAGTGTCTGTATAATCATCAAGTGCGTAACGCGCGCCAAAATCGATGGCTAATGCTTCGAGAGGGCTATAGCTCACTCGCGCTTCAACCATACTACGGTCACGATCAGCAATGTAGTACTTACGTAATAAGTCGTTATTTTCTGAAGAGGTCCACTCAGACGCTTGGTAATCAGAACCATCACGGCTGCCAAAGCTACCTTTAATCCACATGTCCCATTTATCAAAACTGTTTAAACGGTAACGGGCCCAAACTGTGCTTTCTTCAGTGACTTCACGCTCTGAATAACTACGCTCATCACGGTTATAATCAACACCGGCATCAAGCTTCATTCCGCGAGTAATGCGGTAATCTGCAGCAATCTTAGCGCGATGAGTCGTTTGATCGTATGGCGTGTTATAAGCCACTTGACCGTTGACATCATTGATGCTGATTTGAGTCCACTCTTCGATGTTGGTGTTGTTGTCGCGATCTGAGTAGTCGTAGCTACCAGTAACACGAACTTCACGGTTGATACGCTTAGCTGCTTTTAACGTTAAGCCGGTGATATCAACTTTGGCATCAATTGATTCCGTTGGTACGCTGTAACCATAGCCTGAGGTGACTAAATCTTGATCTTGAGTCATTTGACCAAACATCAAACGGCCACTAAGCGCTGCGCCATTTTCATTGTATTGACCTAATAACGACACAATATGTGATTCGTTGTCAGGGTCTAATGACATATAACCACGGGTTTGAGCACCAAACGTTGGGTTAAAGGCATTGTCATAGCTTAACTGGGCATTATCATTTTTAAAGATAGAACCGTCATAGTTAAGGCTAGTGAACCAGTTAGCGCCTCTAAATTTAATACCCGCATTGATGGTATCAGTGGTGTAATCAACAGGCTCTGCAATCATCATAGATTGATTGAAAAAGCTACCCGATGCCGTTTTGGTGCCGGTTTTTTCTTCACGTTGATAATTCACATAAGTAGTGAATAGTGACTCAGTTTGATATTCAAACCCTAAACCTGCACGTTCACGTTTAAGTGATAATTCAAACGGGTTTAAGCTGTTACCAAGCTCAGTCATACCGTCAGTCGTACCTGCTGTCACCCAGCCGTCAGGCAAGGTTAAATCGTTACCACCAATACCACTGTATGGAGACATCACGGTATTAGAGCTATAAGTAGCAATTGAGCGATAATTAAGGTTGAAGTTATATTGGCCTAATTTGCCAACATTCACATCTAAACGGCCATTGTCTAACCCTAAATCGGTGGCTTCAACTTTAGCGCGGTAGCCCGATTTACCAATATAGTTAATATCAGCATCAACTTTGGGAGCAAACTCGTTGCTGCTGCCAAATGCATTGGCAGAGTGAATATCATCTTCGCTGTTATACGCAACGCCTACACCCACATTACCGGTTACGCCAGTTTCTACAGCACAACCTTTACAAACCCACTTGTCATATTTGACTTTGTCTGTGTTGGCATTACCGACACCGTAACCATCAGCGGCCATTGCAAAGCCTGCATTGGCTACTAGCGCTAAGGTGATTAAGTTCAGTTTAAATTTCATAGTCGTACATCCTTAACGCTGAAGTAATTTGCCAGAAGGGTGGTTTGAACCATGTACTTGGCTATGACAATTTAAACAACTGCGGCCACCAGTAAAGGCATTATCACCAACATTAGAACCCATTCCTGTGTTGCCTAAGTAAGCATTGCTAGCATGACCATCGCTGGCATGACATTGCTGACATAGCTGAGGAGCACGAGTTTTTAGCATTCCTTCGTTAACTGAACCATGTGGGTTATGACAACTTACACAGTTTTCTGTCACTGGTGCGTGTTCCCAAAGTTTTGGACCACGTTTTTCAGCATGACATGAGTAACATGTTTCATTGACACTTGGTTTAACAAGATCTGAATCAGCCATGCTGCCATGTGGGTTGTGACAATCACTACAGGTCATTTGGTCAAACTTCATTGGATGACTTGAGCGTTTGTTCATGTCGGTTTTAACTTTAACATGACAACTAGTACAGACTTCCATTTCAGTCTTTTTAGACAAAATAGGGTCATTTGCAGTATGAACATTATGACAAGATGCACAAGCAACATCAGCATTATCATGATGGCTAGTGTTCCAAGACATACGCTTGTCGTCTAAGTGACAGCCCATACAAACACTGTTTTGCTTTTCAGGTGCTAAGGTTGAGTTAGGGCCAAAAGCAATCATTGGCTCATTACCACCACGGTTATGCTTACCCATTGGGCCATGACACGCTTCACATTGAAGGCCAGCCATTGGGCTTTTTGATGAGTCAATTGCGCCATGAACACCTTTAAAGATATCCATTACTTTTTCTGAACGCTTATGACACATTAAGCATGAGTCAGCGCCTTTAGGTGAATAACTACCTTCTTCGAACTTTTTATCAAGTACGGCTTCAACTTCGTCAGGTGTCATTTTTGCATCCCACTTCGACGCATAAGCCGAGTGAGACATCCCAAGCGATAGCAAAACAACTGCCATCAATGTCGGGATTAAAGTGTTTAATTTCATTTTGATTTTCATAGTGAGGCTTCCCAATCTATCCATGATGTTGATGTGATTTATGTAATCTAAGGGAGAAGCAAGCTTCTCCCTTAAGGGTAAATTACATCTTCATCGCAGTGTGATCGAAAATGGTTGGTGCGTGACAACCCATACAGAACTCAAGTTGTGCAGACGCATTGGCATCTTCATAAGAGCCATTCACTACGCCGCCTTGACCTTCAGCATGAAGCTTGATTTCTTCAAAGCCATGACAAGAAGCACAAGTAGCTGTGATTGGGGTGGTGTATAAGCTCACTTGACTTGGAGTGTACGGATCAACAACTTCAGTTGCCAATGCACCTTTAAGCTTGAAAGCATCTAGATTGAAGTCATTATGACACTGAGTACAATCTTTGATAATGCCTTGCTTGCCATGAACACTGTGAAGTTTCATTTCAAGTGCGCCTTGGTTTCCACCAGATAAATAGGTGCCATCAGGGGTATGACATGTAACACAGCCATCGATGCCAACTACAATCTCACCATCTATTTCGCGACCTAATTGTTCAGTCATGATAAAACCAGGGTGACCGTTACCATTGTGAATTTCAAAAGTTTCACCGTGACAGTTTTCACAAGTTGAAAATGAAACTGAGTTGATATGACGCATGCTTTCAACTTCACCTGGGAAAGTACCAAAAGTCATGTCAGCTTTCATAACTGTAGTCATAACATCTTCGCTATCACAAGCAACTGTAGAAGTGCCATCGTTACACATGTTCAAACCAATGAAGCTGAATGCTGTATAAGTGTCTTGAATACCCGCTGGTGAATCAACACCAAATGGTAAAGAGGGGATAGTGTATTCTAAGTTGCCATCAACAATTGTTACGCCATCTTCTAACTCACCAATGCTCACTAAATCCTCAACAACGTGTTCTAAACCAGTACCTGGGTTTGGGTTGTAACCCATTACAGGGAAGTTAGGACCGACATTGGTGATAGTTTCAAGCTGTTGGATTTGACTAACTAAACTTGTTACATCGATAGCTTCACCAGAAGCATCAGTAATAGATACAGAAAGCGTCGCTGAGTTGTCTTCATTAACGGTAAGGGTTGAATTCATACCGTACATGTCGATGAAGGCTTTTTTCTCAGCCAAACCGCTAGTGTGAATTTCTTCAGTCCAGCTGGCATTGTGACATGCGATACAGTTTGAATTATCAGACTGTTGTGGGTGACCTTGACCAGCTTCGAAGTCGATGCCAGTGTGACAACTCGAACAAGTTTCCATGGTTGGAATACGTGTCCAGTTACCCCATTCAGGTAACTCTTCAGACTCAACGTGACAGTTTTGGCAATTATCTTGAACTATGTTGTTTGCAGTCTCTGCACTCTTGTCCATATTGCGACCATACATCTTGTTGTTGTTATGGACATTATGAATGAGGTGGTTGAAACCTGTTTGCACACCATTTGTTCTAGCAAGCTCATCAGTATGACAAGAGGTACAGGTATCAAGAGAAGTGTAACTATGGTAAATGCTTTCGCCTTCAGCATGACATGCTTGACAAGCTTCGGTGCTCACTACATTTTTAGTATATTTTGCATCGTAGCCTTCACCATCGAAATCTTGAGTGAATTCAGTACGAGGAACGGTTGTAGTACCATCTAATAAAGTACCCGCACTTACGATTAAGTTATAACGCTGAGTCAGCTCAGGGTTAAAACCTTCAGTTTCGATTGTGAAGCTGTAAGTGCCGTTTTTATTATCGGTAAATTCGTTTTGAGAGCCAATCAACTGCCACTCAGCACTGTTACCCGCACCAGTTGCCCCAGCTGGAACAAGTTGTACGGCTTTTTTAACTTCAAAAGCGGATAATCCGACGACTGCTTCATCATCTTCATTAGTCGCAAAAACCTTAAGCGTTGGGTTATCACCTTCATACGTTACTGAAAGGACTTCAAGCTTAAGTTGTTGGATAGCTTCAGCTGGTTCGCCGCCTGGAAGGCCTGGGATACCATCTTTACCATCATCTCCGTCACTACCACAGCCTGTTAAGGCTACGCTTACTGCACTTGCTACGAGCATTAGTGCTAATTTGGAATTTTTCTTGTTCATCATTTGTCCCTGCATAGTAAGACATTGTTAAATTTGACTTGGCTTTTTTGTGTTGCCTAGATACTTAGTCTATTGAGTCAATTTAGCTTTTTTTGGATTTTAAATTCATCAATATAAGATTAATCCACAACAAGAGAAAAATCTTTATATGTCGACTGAGACTGTGAAGCAGATCAGTCTATTTATAAAGAGGTAGCTATTTGTGCCCTGAGAAAGCTAATTTCACGGCAATATACAAATCCCTACTCAATTTAAATCATTGCAAATAAAATTTTAATATTGATTTTACTGACTTAAAACTAAAAATCCCCCTACCAAAAAAATTAGCAGAGGGATATCGTTAATCAATAAAAAATCTACTTAACATCACTTTTATTTAACGCCATGTACTTCAGCAATCTGACTAGCACTGTGACAGGTTGCACAGCTTTCTTGAGCCATTTGTGCATCTTCATAAGTACCAGCAACTACACCACCATTATTAGTGATGTGAGCCTCTGCTGATGCAGAACCACCGCCAATTTCGTAGCTGTCAGAAACGTGACATGAAGCACATACACCAGCTTGAGAGCTAGAGAAGGTTTCATCTCTTCTGTTCCAACGCATAGGAGTAGAACGAGCATTCTCTAGACTATAGTTAGTGTCACTGTGGCAAGCAGTACAATTATTACTACTTACTAAGTCTTGCACATCTTCACGACCATGGGCCTTACCGAAAGTACCATGTACACGAACTACCATACTGTTGTAATCACCAGCTTCATGACACTGTGCACAAGTATGTAAGTCAGCATTACGGTAATGAGAACCACTTGAGCGAGCAACCATATCGTTGTTATGACAGCTTGCACAGTTATCATAGGCAGCAGCACTTGCGCGCTCCGCACCTGCGCTGCCATCTAGTTTCAAGAATGCTGTTTTAGCTGCATTTGGACTTGAAACTGCACCACAGCTCATTGAGCCTGTTCCATCGTCAGTTAATGGAGCAAGTGTAGAGCTCTTGTTTGCAAAACAAGTGCTAAAGCTTGAGGTGATTGCTAAATCAGCACCTGAAGTAATAGCCTCTGCTAAAGATGGTAATACATAATCTGCTGCAGTCGCATCAACAGTTACTAAGTAAGAGCCATCAGTATTTTCTGTTACAGCGCCGCCAGTGCGTGAAGCTAAATATGCATCAGGGCTTTCAGCATTAATCGCATTCACATAAACAGTCACACTAGGAACAAATTCACTGGTTACAGCTTCTTCGCCTTTCATCAAGTTCATGGTGAAGGTTAGGGTAGAAGTGCCCTCTGTCCAAACAAGGTTAGAATATGTTGCTTCTACCAGTTTGCCTGCTTCTGCTGCTGCTTGATTACCTAGTTCATCATGGCCTGCAATATGACGGAAAGCACCACCTGCAGAACGTGAACCTTGAGCATCGTCAGAGTTATGACAAGTTACACAACCTACATAACTTAAGCCACTTTCAGTTTCTTCTGTTCTACCACCGTTATGGTAGTCACCATGACAGTTTTGACAGCTATCAGCATCCATATCGGCAAACCAATCTAATGCATGGATAGTTACACCTTCTGGAAGTGTTTCTTCTGTAGTGGTGTAATCAACATGACAGGTATCACAATTAGACATTGATGTTGGGAAGTTGATCGGACCTTTAGGGTTACCTTCAGAATCAAGAATCGCACCATCATGTTTGAATGAGAATGCAGGGTTCTTTGATGGGTCTTTATTGGCAATAACACCAGTTGTTGTGTTAGGTGCTAATTCAGCAAACTTATTCAGTAAGCGGCGGTCAGTTTCAGTCGCACCAGTATGAATTCCGTGAACTAGGCCTTTGATAGAACCGTCATAGGTGAATTCATTGCCATCAGTATCGGTGCCAGTATAGATGTTGTAATCAGTGTGGCAGAAAACACATTCGGCTGCGGTATTACCTCTATCTGAATGTCTTATGTTGTCTTGGCCAACATGACAGTTGGTACATGTTTCCATGCTGGTAACTAATTTTGGAGCGCTAACACTTTCTTCAGTGGCCGGTTCCCAATAGTATTTACTATTAGTATTAAGCTGGTTTGTACCTGCTTTAGACACACGCAAGAATATGCCTTGTGTTTTAGTGTCATCGTAACCGTAATCAAGCGTCAATGTATTAATAGGGGCAGGTACAGTTAAACTGTATTTACCTTGGCCTAGATACGTTAGACACTCAGTGTCTTCTGGGCAGCTTGAAAGGCTCCAAGAGCTAGAGCCGGCAATATACTCACCTTTTTCTTTATTCATGTAAGAAAGCCAGATTTCTCTGTCGCCATCTCCACGACTTGTTACAGTACCAGAATCGGTATCGTAAGGAAGGAAAGCCTCTTCGCGTGTACCCATTCGGCCGAAATTAAGGCTAATTGGCTGACTTTCTAAAGTATCTAAACCAGTAATGGCTACGCCATTAGGGTTAGTGAGCAAGAACTCAACAGTTAAAGACGCTGCTTCGGCATCGTATTTAGCAAGTTCAACTTCAGTCTGTATTGCTGATGCAGAATTGATGTTGATTGCAACTTCGCCATCTTCACCGTCTTTACCATCACTTCCGTCACTGCCACAGCCAGTCAATGCAAAAGCTAATAGCCCCGCACTGAATACCGCTTTAGCAGTCGTATTTAAATTAAATTTATTCATCATTTTTCCCTGCAAGAGATTTATTTTCACTTGATCCTTCATCATAAAATCAAGCGTATGGATACTATCCAAACTTATTCGAAATAAGTTCTACTATTTTAACCACTTGTCTACGTCGCCACCGTGATTAAGATCTTACTATTCCGAAAGGAGTACTTCTAAATTCTGCAATTTACAACTCGTTGTTTTTAAGTTGTTAAACTGCCGATAATCAGTAGTTGCTCTCTGTGGGTGTTTTTTGTTGATTGACGCCAAAAACCCAGTTTGGTATCCAATTTCAGTAAGCCCTAATGTCTGCAATGATTTTGGTAATGTATTATTCACTACTAAATAGATTGCTAAAATTGCCATGACTAATAATAAGTGATTTATGTGAAAGATGGGTTAAAACCTGAGCAAATTGTGTGTTTTTTGATGATTAAAGACTGATTTTGGTTAAAAGTGTGATCGTGATCTTATTGTGGTTGATGTGCATTATCACTTGGTCAAATAATTTTGCTGAGTGCGAGGTTTTGGCAGTTAATTTTAGCTGACAAGTTGCTGTATATTGTGTTGTGTATTGGTAAGCTCGAATTGAATTGGCACTTTGCAGGTGCTGTATACTTAAATCAGTTAAATAATGAGCTAATTTAACCGGGATCGAGTAAAGCTTGTGCAGTCGAGCGCTTTGTTGATAAAAGTGAGCGAATTTAACTTGAACATGGTCAGTGCTTAGTGGATAATCCTGTTGTTCTCGTTAAGCAGGGCTAATTTTAGATGTTTAAGATAATTAGATATTTAAAGATATTTACTTAATTAGAAATCAATGGTGACCTTAGGGTCCCCCCGCAATGATAACTTGTGAACTCGGCCAGGCCTGGAAGGGAGCAACCGCAGCAAGTGACTCGTGTGCCGGGGTGTGGCTCTAGGGGAACCTCCAATACTCCTAGTATTTCTTTCAAAAACTCTCTAAACACCTTACTTTACTTAAAATAACGTTTTTTATCAGCGTTTATGTTGAGTGTTTCTTTAGTAAACCAACCTAGCCATTTAAAATTTTTGCGCATTAGATGTTTGGCATTTTCTTGATAGCAGGCTCTTTAGCTGCGCTTTCTGCATCTTCCACTAACTTTTTATGAAGGTTGGCTTTTAAAAACTGTCGTGACTTTTCAAGTGCGCTATGGATCTCGTTTTTCATCTGTTGCAGTTCTGCATAATCTTCAAAAAAATAAGTATCAACGAGGTGTCTTATGTAGCGAACTGGAAGTTGATTTAAGGTAACGCAGCATAAATCAGCTAAATATTCCTCTGGTAGCTCTTCGAGTAAGCCTTCGTCTCTTAATATTTCCATTAAAAGCACTTCATAGTAATTACGAATATCAACTTGCATCCTTGACTCCCTATAGAATGAAATTTAACTTGTTTATCTGATTATCATTAGTGTGCTACCAGATTGCCTTGGCTGCAATAAAAAGTTGGCTATGTCTTTGAGTTAGTGCTTGCTCGTTGCGGCTGTAACCGCCTCCGATCACCGCTGCAATCGGGATTTCTGCCTGCTTAGCTTGCTGTAAAATAAATGTATCTCGGGCCAATATGCCTTTGGTTGATATGTCTAAATAGCCTAAATCATCATCTTGGTGAATATCAACGCCGGCATCGTAAAGGATAAGATCTGGCTGATGGATGCTTATAAGGTATGGGATCACTTGTTTGATAACCGATAAGTATTCATCGTCGAGAGTGTGTTTATCAAATTCTATATCGTGATGGGAGCGTTGCTTTCTAAATGGGAAGTTTTTTTGGCAATGAAGCGAGCAAGTTATTATGTTGTCTTGGGTTTGAGACAATGCCGCAGTGCCATCGCCTTGATGTACGTCACAATCGATAATAAGCACTTTCGTGGCTTTTTGCTTAATAAGCATTTGCTTGGCTGCAATCATTAAATCGTTAAAGACACAGAAACCACTGCCAAAGTCATAATGAGCATGATGATAGCCACCACTTAAATGTAGGGCAATACCATGGTCAATTGCCAAATTAGCGCTTAGCACTGTGCCATTGACCGCGTGAAGGGTGCGGTTAACCAGTGATTCGCTCCAAGGAAAACCGATACGGCGCAGCACTTTATTAGTAAGGGTGTTATTGATAAAGCCATCAACATAGTCACTTTGATGGGTTTGTTTTAACACTTTAATATCGATGGGGCTTGGCTGATGAAAATCTTGCGGGATAGCGAGACCTTGTTCAAGTAAATATTGCTGTAAACGTTGATATTTACTGGTAGGAAACCGATGCTTTTTAGGTAACGCCAGCTTGGAGTAGCTGGCGTGATAAACGAGTGGAATAGTCATTAAAGCTGTTTAATAGCCCAACTCATGAACTCTTTGCGTGTTTGCTCATCAGCTTGTAACCACCAATATTGCAGCATTTGCTCAGGATGAGTTGCCGCTTTATCTGTTACAGCCGATGTCGTTGCGGAAGCTGTCGCAGTTTGAGTCACAGGTGTGCTAGCAACTACTGCGGTCGAGGTCACGGCCGCTGTTGTGGCAGTTGCAGTGTTTACTGCGGCTGGAGCGACATTGCTACTGGTTGCAGAAGCTGCTAATGCGTCAATATCATCACCTTTATTACTGCCAAATAACCCGCCTAAAAATGAACCTTCTTCAAAATCGGTTTGGGTAATTGTGTAATCGACTTTGCCATTATCTTGGCGTGAGATAATCACTTGGGGATCTTTAGCAAAGCTTTTAGGGCGTTTTACAAATTCTCCGTCTGCGGGCTTAAGAAAATACTCATGATCGCCATCGACTATAATAGTGACAATAAAAGGCGCTGATTTTATAAAGCTTTGGCTATCGCTGAAGTCATCTTCAATCATATCGTGGTAACGGATGGCTATTTTATGGGAGCCATTACTAAGGTCTAGATCTGATTTATGGGTAAACTTATTGGTATCAATTTCTTTGCCATCCAATGCTAAATACTCAAACGACATTGGAATGGTTAAATTTGCCGCTAAAGCTGATGTTGATGTAGCTAAAGCAAGTAAAGTGGCACTTAGCGTTCGGGTAAAATTCATTGTTGCTCCTTAACGATTTAAATTTCTATTAGGTCGTTCAAACATCTGGATTCTTTCCTCTATATAACTAATTGCTTGACGACATTTTCCTAAGCGTCGATGTAGAGAGAGAATTTCATTTTGTAATCTGATTTTGTCAGTACTATGACAGTTTGCAAGTGCAGATTCCATTTCTGCTATTTTTTGTTCAAAGGTTGTAGCCCAATTCAAATGTTTGTTCAGCTCTTGATAAATTTGATGGCTGTTTTTCATTACGTTACTGGCAATCCAGCCAAAGCCACTGTCTGAATGTTGTTGCTGTTGTTTTTTTGCATAGCGTGCACGGCTATTGTCACGTTTTTGCTTTTCAGTATTCACATTCAGGTTGGTGGTCACTAAGGCTCGTCTTAATGCGGTAAAGCGATCTTGAATGCGCTGGCAGCTAAGCTCAATGATTCTGACATCAAGTTTGAAAGAAAGTTGCTTTTCTAATTGCTGAATGTCTTTTTTTAATTGGGCAATACAAGGGCTTAATTGGGCACCTTGTTGAATAAATAATTGTGAATTAAATCGTTCAATATCTTGCAGCATTTTCTTTTGTTGCGCAGGTAATTGCTGATCGTGATGTAAGGCATCTTGTTCTAATGAACTGAGCTGCTGTTTTAATTGGTAAATGAGTTGGTTGGTGTTTCTCATAGCCAAGCCGTCCAAGCTAAATGTGCTGCAATGGATAATACAGTAATGATAAATAGCGGTTTGATAAAGGGAATACCAAATCTTATAGCAGATTTAGCCCCAATAAATGATCCCGCCATCATACAAACACCGATCCACAAACCTAATATCCAATCCACTTCGCCTAATAAGGCAAAAATGACTAATGCGGTAACATTACTCACTGAGGTCATTAGCCTTGCTAAGGCGCAGCTGTTTAATAATGGCAGCTTATGCAGCCTGATGCTGGATACTGTCCAAAATGCGCCAATACCGGGGCCTGCAAAACCATCATAAGCACCTAAGGTCATTCCTTGCACTATTTGTTTGTTTTGAGATGGCAACCCGGTGGGTTGATTGATGATAGTTTCGCCCATCGCTTTGGGACTTATAAGGGTGTAGATTGCAATCCCGATAATGATCAGCGGTAAGATTTTTTCGAGCCAAGCAGCATCAATAAAATAAACTAAAAAACTGCCGATGATGGCACCTATAAAGGTCGTCAAAAATGCAGCCCGCCAGAAGGAAGGTTTAATGAGTTGTTGTTTGTAGTAGGTATAACCTGCAGTAATAGAGCCGAAACAGGCTGCGAGCTTATTGGTACCCAATGCTAAATGGGGTGGAACGCCCATCGTTAGCAGTGCAGGGATAGAAAGCAAACCGCCACCGCCAACAACGGCATCTATAAAACCTGCAACAACACCAATTATCGCCAGAATGACCCAATGACTAGGGTCTAACAAAAATTCCAAAAAAATACCTATTCAATAACTTTACGAAATGGCGGTAGGGCATCGAGTAACGATTTACCGTAACGCTTGGTAATTAGGCGGCGGTCTAAAATAGTCACTCGGCCATAATCGTCTTCTTTGCGCAGTAATCTACCACAACTTTGGATTAATTTACGTGACGCATCTGGAATGGTTAATTGTAGGAAAGGGTTGCCACCTTTGCTTTTTATATATTCCGCATGTGCTTGTTCAACTGGTGATGTCGGCACTGCAAAGGGCAGTTTGGTGACAATCAGGTTGGTAAGGTAATCCCCAGGTAAATCTAATCCTTCTGAAAAACTGCCTGTGCCAAAGATAATACTGGCTTTTCCGGCATCACAACGGGCTTTATGTTGAGTTAGCACCTGTTGTCTTGGCATAGTTCCTTGAACAAATAACTGCTCTTTAGGCATTTTACCAATAATTTGATCTGTCACCTTTTCCATTTGCCAATAAGAGGCAAACAGCACCAATGTTGCCATTTCATCTTCAACTAATGCCAATATCTGCTCTGCAAGCTCATCGGTAAAGGCTTCATCTGTAGGCTCATTCTTCATTTGAGGAATAAATAATGTGGCATTATTTTGATAATCAAATGGCGATAGTAACGCCAAAAAGCGGCTGCCATCATTTAATGATAACCCGACTTGATGGGCAAAATGATTAAAATTATTCAGCGCCCGCAGTGTTGCGCTGCACAATACAACACCTGCGGCTTTTTGCCACAGCATAGATTCGAGCATGAAACCCACTTCAATAGGAGAAGCACAAAATAAATAATCCTGTTGTTTACCTGTGATCAGTTCAGCCCAGCGCGCCATGGGCGCACCTTTTTTTGAGTCTTCTTTAGCGAGCATTTTCCATAATTTATGCAAGTTTTCTAAACGCTGGGAAATAAAGCCTGCTTCTGAAAGCACTGTTTCTGATTGATGTTTAGGTAACTCACCATCTTTTATCGCTTCACTTAAAACGGTTTGAATTTTATTAAATTGCTTTAATGCAGAATTCGATGCTGAAGCTAAGTTTTCGGCCTGTATGAGTAATGACTCTGGTAATTTGCCATTTTCAAATCTTAAACGGGTTTCTGGGTTGGCAAAGAGCTGCGGCTGGGTATCACAAAAATGTGCCACTTGATTAAGCTGGCTAACCAGCTCATTAATGTGATCTAGCATCGCTTGCACTGGTGCAATAATATGAGTGGTTTTTAATTGGTTTTGTAATTTAGAGCAGGTTTTACCTGCCTTTTCTAGCCAATCAGCTGTGCCGCGAAGACTTGCTTGGGCGCTGGAGAAATCTCTGGCAACTGTTGGCAGATGATGCGCCTCATCGATGACATAAAACATCTCTTCAGGCTCTGGTAAAATAACCCCGCCGCCTAGTTCTAAGTCGGCAAATAACAAACTGTGGTTAACAATGAGTACGTCCCAGGTTTCGACATCTTCACGGGCTTTATGAAAAGGGCAGTTATGATGATTGGATAACTGACGATGGCAGCTGTGTTTATCACAGCATATTTGCTGCCATAAAAAGTCAGGAACAGGTTGCTCTAAAGTGTCGATTTCACCGTTCCACTTTTTATCTTGGTAATCTTTATGGATTTTTTTGAGTTGGTCAATCTGGCTTTGATCAGGCTTTGTCTGCCACATCGCCATTTGTGAGGTGTCTTCGGGGCCAATCATGGCTTCAAGCTTTGCTAAGCAAACATAGCGCTGACGGCCTTTGACTAAACCAAATTTAAAGTCTACCCCAGACTGTTGCAAAAAGAAGGGTAAATCTTTATGCAGTAATTGCTCTTGTAATGCTACGGTTGCCGTTGCTATACAGACTTTTTTCTTGCTGGCAATGGCTAACGGAATCGTGCCAAGAATATAGGATAAGGATTTACCAATACCGGTGCCGGCTTCACAAACCATAATGCGACGGTGTTTGTCATATTCACCGGCCAGTGTTTTAGATATTTCAGCCACCATATAGTTTTGCTCACGGCGAGAGCGAAAATTTGGCATTGCCGCCGCGATATCTTTATAGATAGTGCGGATCTGACTTTTGACTTTATCCGTTAACATGAGTGACCTATTCGCATTCTTTGCTTACTGTTTATGTGTTCGCTGTTATATGCTGTACATAATAACAGTGAATTGAACTGCACGAAATATTTAATCGAGCCAAAAACTATGACAGTAAGCGTAAATAAGGTGACTTCTATCAAAGGGCGAGTGTTGACGCGGCATTCAGCTTTTCGTGATGGTCGACTTATATTGCAATATTATTTAAAAACGAGATCTGGCCCTGTGCTGATAGAAGTGGACGGGGCTGAAGTAGTGTGTTTTTGCCGTCAAATAGATATACCAAAACTCGCAGGACATATTCATCAAGGTTGCAGAATCGAAACTATCGCGCTTAAAAACTTTAATCACCAAGCTATCGCCTGTATTTATTTAAAGTCAGCCAGTGTACAAAGGCAGTTATTGCGGATTGCCAATGATATGGGGATTGAGATTTATGAGGCAGATATTAGGGCAGAGCAGCGATATTTGATAGAACGCTTTATTGCCTTTGATGTTGAGTTTATCGGGCATTCTAGTTTAGAGGCTGATTTATGTAACAGTCAGAATACCAGCTTAAGTCAATTGCCAGTGTACCAAGCTGTAAAAGCAAGAAAAAGCGATAATGACATCTCGCTTTCTATGATTTCGTTGGATTTCGAATGTAGCCCTAGCGGCGAGTTATATTCAGTTGGCTTATATGGGCAAGATTATCAATTAGTCATTATGGTGGGACAGCCTCAAGAGTCAGAGCACTATATTCAGTGGGTGGTTACCGAAGTTGAGCTTATTAAGCGATTAATTGTTTGGTTTGCCGAATATGATCCTGATGTCATTATTGGCTGGGCGGTCGTCACTTTTGATTTGTCACTATTGTATAAACGTTGTCAGTTACATTCGATACCGTTAACCATTGGTCGTGGGGCGACGGTATTAAGCTGGAAGGTTGAAGATAAGCATCGCCCTGAAACCTTATCTTTACCGGGGCGAGTGGTGCTAGATGGCATCGATTGGATTAAAGCGGCATTTTATCATTTTGAACGCTATTCATTAGAGCACGTATCGCAACAATTACTAAATGAAGGCAAGGCTATTGATCATGTTGATAATCGCAGCCAAGAAATCTGTCATTTGTTTGCCCATGATAAAGTCGCATTGGCGTTTTATAATATTACCGATTGCCGCCTAGTATGGGATATTTTTGATAAAACCCAGTTGCTGGCTTTTGCCATTGAACGGGCCAAACTAACCGGCTTAGAATTTGGCCGCGTTGGCGCATCTGTTGCTGCTTTTAATAATTTATACCTACCGCACTTACATCGAAGCGGTTTTGTTGCCCCTGCTCACCCAGCTAGTGATGGACTTGAATCTCCTGGTGGCTATGTGATGGATTCTATCCCGGGTTTTTACAAAGATGTTTTAGTGTTGGACTTTAAAAGCCTTTATCCATCAATTATTAGAACGTTTTTGATTGATCCCAAAGGCTTGGTGGTGGGCGAACAGCAGCCTGACGAAGTGACTGTGCCGGGTTTTCTCAATGCAAGATTTAGCAGAGACAACCCCATATTGCCAGAGCTAATAGCAACACTCGCGCAGCAGCGTGAGCAAGCCAAACAACTTAACAACCAACCTCTGTCCCAAGCCATTAAAATAATCATGAACTCTTTATATGGCGTATTGGGCTCTAGAGGCTGTGTGTTCCATGATGCCAAGCTTGCAAGCTCGATTACCATGCGTGGCCATCAAATCATGAAGCAAACAAAAGCTTGGATTGAAGAGTTGGGTTATAAGGTGATTTATGGTGATACCGACTCTACCTTTGTGTGGTTAGGAGAAAAGCATCAAATAGACGATATTAGTCAGTTAGGTCATATGCTGGCACAGAAAATTACCCAAAAATGGGCCGATTTTTGTGCTACCAAGTTTCAGTTAAAAAGTTATTTGGAACTTGAATTTGAAAGTCACTTTAATCAATTTGTCATGCCGACATTAAGAGGCTCAGATGCTGGCAGTAAAAAACGCTATGTAGGGGCAACCACTGACAAGGAGGGACAATTAGCACTGACCTTTAAAGGCATGGAGCAAGTCAGAAGTGATTGGAGCCCTTTAGCCAGAAGAATGCAATATCATTTATACTTGTTATTATTTACCCAAGGGGACGTTAGAGGCTACTTGTTAAAGCAAATTAAGGAGCTTCAAAATGGCTCATTTGATGATGAACTAATTTTTAGAAAACGCCTAAAGCGTAACATTGAAGATTATACGGCTAAATCTTCACCACATGTGAAAGCCGCAACGCGTCTATGTCAAATAACAGGTAATTCGGAGCTTGGTAAAAGAGGCACCATGATCGCTTACAGGATGACTCTGAATGGTGCGCAACCTATAGAAGCAACCAATGAATCAATTGATTACCAATATTACCTTGATAAACAAATCGAGCCCATTGCAGAACCAGTATTAGGGCTCAAAGGTGACAGTTTTGATAGTCTTGTGAGCAATCAGATGTTGTTACTTTAATGTTGCTGGCTGTGTAATTTATGGTGATACGTTATCATTTTTATGTCTTTTGGTAGTGGTTTGTGCTTTGCAATGTGCTTATTTAGTTTATTATGATATTTAATCGATTTATCTCTTTGTTTCATGCTAATTCATCATGCTAGCCTTCAGTTAATGGAAAAATTCTATGCAAATAGATTATTTAAAATAATTAATGATGAAAATGAAATGGGAAGGTTTAGCTCGATGAAAAAGACTTTAATCGCATCAACACTTGCAGCAGTTATGTTTGTACCAACAGCTTCTGCTATCGAAATCTATAAAGATGAGAAAAACTCTGTTGCTATTGGTGGTTTCATCGATGCACGTATTTATAGTGGCCAAGGTGAAACTGAAATCGTCAATGGCGCATCACGTATTAACTTCGCCTTTGATCGTCAAATGAATGATGGTTGGGCAACCTTTGCTAAATTCGAGTGGGGTGTTAACCCATTCGGTAACAGTGAAATCGTTTATAGTGCTGGTAGTCAATTTGAATCACAAAGCGATGACTTTCTAAATAACCGTTTAGGTTACGTTGGCGTATCAAATGATACTTACGGCTCAATCAGCCTAGGTAAGCAATGGGGTGTTTGGTACGACGTTGTTGCCGGAACAAACTACCCTATCGTATGGGATGGTAATGCTGCAGGTGTATACACATACAATAAAGCTGATGGCGCTATTAACGGTGTAGGCCGTGGTGATAAAACCATTCAATACCGTAACTCGTTTGATAAATTCAGTTTTGGTGCGCAAGTACAGTTAAAGCAAAATGAATTCGTTATTTACGAAGATGAGAACGTAGATGGTTTTTCTGATGCACCAAGTATTAGTGATGAAGAGTCACTAGGTACTGTAGAATACGGTAATACCTTCGGTTTATCGGCTATGTATCAATTCACTGATGAATTATCTGTTGGTATTGGTTACAACACGGGTAAATTTGAAGGTGAATTAGAGAACGGCACCCGCATTGAAGAGCGTGATGAAATTTACGGCCTAAGCGTAACTTATGGTAACTGGGATGCAGAAGGTATTTATTTCTCTGCTAACTACAATGAAAATAAATTTCATGACACAGATAACATTGGCCGTATGATTGAAAGTGCGAAAGGTGTAGAGTCATTAGTATCATATCGTTTTGACAACAACATCCGTGTTTTCTTAGCATATAACATGTTAGATGCTGATAGCGTATTAGGCGCTGATGAAGGTGAAGTATTTAAGCGTCAGTTCACTACAGCAGGTATTCATTATATCTGGGATACAAACACTATCCTTTATTTTGAAGGTCGTATCGACAGCAGTGATTTCCGCGGAACAAACGAAGACAAAATGAAGATCAGTGAAGATGATGGCATTGGCTTCGGTATTCGTTACATTTTATAAAATTAAAATTTAACAACTACCTATTAAAACACTCCGAAAGGGGTGTTTTTTTTGCTTTAAAATTCATAGCGACCGTCTGCTTGTTAATTAATTGTAAGTCTCGAAGGTCATTTGACCACATATCTATTTATTGTTGTGGGTGTAAAATAGCCGGTTGGAACAATTCTGCAACATTTTAAATTGTTATTTGTTATTTTTAAATGCTATTAAATACAGAGGTTTAAGGTGGTTGTGTAGTTTAATTCTCTATTTTTATATGTTTTTGTGGACGAAATAACCATTCTAAACATGTTAACTTACCCGATATTAATGAAACATATGTTGAATTAATGTTTTATTTGTGATTTTATTGCATACGAAATGTGGTTGAGCGATGTTCAACTTCGTTAACCAACCTAAATTAATAAGGTTGGAACAATAAGAAAGACACAAGTCCAGGGAGATTGACAATGCAAAAGAATTTTTTAGCTAAATCAGTGCGTCTAGCAATGATTAGCGGTGCAGCTGCGGCAGCATTCACGTCACCAGTAGCTTTTGCTGCTGAAGAAGGCGCTAAAGTTGAACGTATCGAAGTAACTGGTTCGCGTATTAAGCGTACAGATATGGAAAGTGCTCAACCAGTTGAAATCGTTAACCGTGAAGACCTACTAGCTAGTGGTCTAACATCTGTCGGTGATTTCCTAAACACCATGACTATTGGTGGTGCGGCGATTAATACACAATCAAATAACGGCGGTGACGGTTCAACACGTCTAAGTATGAGAAACTTAGGTTCTAGCCGAGTGCTAGTATTAGTGAATGGACGTCGTTGGGTTAGTGATGGCGGCTCAGTCGATTTAAACACTATTCCTTCAACTGTAATTAAGCGTATTGAAGTACTTAAAGACGGCGCAGCAGCCGTTTATGGTTCAGATGCAATTGCTGGTGTAGTAAACGTTATTACTCGTAATGACTTCGAAGGTGTTGAAGCTTCAGCATATTACGGTCAATCAGCCGAAGGTGATGGTGACCAAGAACAGTTTGATCTTTCTTTAGGTCAAGTTGGCGAAAAAGGAAGTATCTTCTTTAATACAAGTTATACAAAAACAAGCCCTATTTGGGCTGGTGACCGAGATATATCAAGTGAACCTGTTTACAATACAGGTAATGACTTTGGTAGTTCTGGTACACCTCAAGGCCGTTTTACCTTCCCAACTGCAAACAATGGCTTCGCTAATTACTCTGTAGCTGATGATTTTGATTGGACTCAGGGTAATCCAACACTGCCTACGCTTGATGCTGATGGAAATGTAACTGCTTATAATGATTTTCAACCATTTTCAAATGATGTTCGTTATAACTATGCTCCAGCAAACTACATGCTAACTCCACAAGAGCGTTGGAGTAGTTTTATCCAAGGCACTTACGAGCTAGCGGATAACTTACGCATATCTACAGAGGCGTTATATAACCATCGTGAGTCTTCACAATTACTAGCTCCAATGCCATTATTTATTGGCCCTTGGGCAGGCGGTGCAGAAGCCTTAGAGCCTACTGTTGTCTCTGCTGACAATATCTATAACCCATTTGGTGAAGATATTTTTGCTCAAGGTACAGATAGTTTCTCTACGGGTTTCATTGGTCGTCGTATGATTGAAAATGGTAACCGTATATTTGAACAAAGCCAAGATACATGGCGTTTTGCTGTTGCTCTTGATGGCGAATTTGACATTGGTGAACGTGAATGGTCATGGGGTGCTCACTATGCTTATGGTGAAAACTCAGGTAAATCAACAACAACAGGTCGTTTAAACAAGACCCGTATCGGTCACGCGTTAAGTTCAGAATGTAATGCAGATGCAACTTGTGTTCCTTTGAACCTATTTGGTGGTGAAGGCTCAATCACGCAAGATCAGTTAGACTATATCTCAACAACTGAGCAAAGCTCTAGCGGCGATTCAATTACTAACTACACTGCAAACGTGTCTGGTTCACTGTTCGATTTACCTGCTGGTGAAGTCGGTGCTGCTTTTGGTTGGGAATACCGTAAAGAAACTGGTTTCAATAGCCCTGATTATATGGTTACTTCTGGTCAGTCTACTGGTGGTAAAATTTTACCTACAGAAGGTTCTTTCAAAGAGAGCTCTTACTACGGTGAGTTTGTAGTGCCGGTTTTAGCTGACATGGCATTTGCTGAATTACTAGAATTTGAATTTGCGATTCGTTATACAGACCTTGAAAACTCTGAAGGCTTCGATGCTGATAATACAAGTGCTAAAGTAGCAATGCAGTATCGTCCTACGGAAGAATTACTCGTTCGTTCAACATGGTCACAAGGCTTCCGAGCGCCAACTATTAACAATCTATTTGGTGGATTAAGTACTACTTTCCCATCGGTACAAGACCCATGTAATGAGGGTGGTGATGGCTTACCAGGATGTGCAGGTGTACCACCAGCATACACTCAACCAAACTCACAAATTGAAGGGCAAACTGGTTCTAACTCGCAACTACAACCAGAAACTTCAGAGAGTTTAAGTGCTGGTTTAGTGTATAACCCAAGCTGGGCTGAAGGGTTTGACGTATCGATTGATTACTGGGATATTGAAATTGAAGACGTAATTACACGTGCAGGTCACCAACAAGTACTCGATACCTGTGCTGGTGTACCTGGTGAACAAAACCACCCTGTAGCACAATATTGTGATTCAATATTAGAACGTTCACCAAGTGGTATCCCTTCATTATTTGTTAACCCAGCTCTTAACTTAGGTACACTAGCAACTAATGGTTGGGACGTATCGTTTAACTACGGTATCGAAACAGAAGTTGGTGATTTCAAAATCGCTTGGGATAATACTTATACTGATAATTATTCACTAACTGATGATAATGGTATTGAAACAGATAACTATGCTGGTCAAAACTTTGGTGATGATGGCTACCCAAGACTTAAGTCAAATATGACACTATCTTGGTCATATGAAGATGTTTCAGTTAATTGGAAAACTCGTTTCATTAGCAGTCAAACTGAAGATTGTAATGGTTTTGAAGATTATGAAGGCTTATGTGATGGCTACACTTCAACAGGTACTGGAGATGATGAAGTACGTGATTACTACAACGATTACGGTGATTACTATGTACATGATTTACAGGCCGCTTACCGCATAGATACATTTAATACTCGATTTGAAGTCGGTGTTAATAACATCTTTGATGAAGAGCCTCCTGTTTCAGTACAAGCTTTTGCTAACTCGTTTGATGTTAATCAATATGATGGTACAGGTCGTTACTTCTACGGTCGTGTAACTGTTAGCTTCTAATTTAAGAGTTAACTTAAAAAAAAGGCCAGTATATACTGGCCTTTTTTATGCCTAGGGATTTAGTTTTGAAAAATGAACTGATGGATTTAGAACATACAGTAAAGGCTGGCCAATTTAATTTAGCTTTATCAAAAGTAGTTAAAATGAAAAATGCTTTTGCAAAAATTGATTACTTTTGGTATCTAGCTAGTGCAGTTTATGAGGCAAATAACTTGGAAATGGCTATTCAGTCAATGGATAAAGCCATAGAAATTAATAAGGCAGATTTAAACTATTATTATCGAAGAGCGAATCTTTTAAAGAAAAGCCATAACTACTCTGAAGCTATCCTAGACTTCAAGCTGATTGATTCAAAAATTTCGGCAAATTTAGATGTTAAAGTAAACCTTGCAACTTGCTTTTTAAATTTGAAAGTTTTTGATCTTGCATTAAATTACTATACAGAAGTAAGGTTTTTACAGAAAGGTAATGAGTACTTTTATGAAGTAGGAATAGCTTCAGTATTCATAGAGCAGAAAAAATTCAATGAAGCTCAAGATATTTATGCCAAGTTAATACGTAAGTTTCCTTCAGATAATTTATTACTCCTAAACTTTGCTAATTTAAAAGCAAAGTTGCATTTACATGAAGACGTTATTGTATTACTTAAGAGTAAAGTTACCTCAGCGAGCTACCCAGTTATTTTTCGCTATTTTAGTTCACTCTTGCTAGTGGATATGAACGGGTTTGCAGAACAATACGAATTACTACGCCAAAATATAAAAGAAACTTTTGAATTTTTAAAGTTGAAACAAAATTATTGCGACAAAAGTGGGATTAATTTTAATTCACTTACTAATTTCAAAACATTGCCACTGTATAACTCAATTTTAGGGTTGACTTTGTGCAAGCAAGGAGAAGTCGCTAACGGTGTTAAGTTACTTATAGAACAATTTAATAATAAAAATTATGTTTATTACAATGAGTCAATTTTTTACTGCATGGCTTCGAGTTTACATACAGAGTTAAGTGAAATCTTAAACTTTGCAATAAACATCGAGAATTATACGATGCCAGAGCCCCTTGCTTATGAAATGAGGATTTTAAACGCTAAGCAAAATTGTCTAAGCAAATTTAATGCTGTCATGAAAGGGCTTTCCTGTGAAAACCTTATCACTAAGAAGAACCTTGAAATTTCTGCAGATAAAGTTTTACATCAAAATTCAGAACGTTTCACTAAAGAGTTAAATGAACTTTTGTATGTAGAGGACCTTAGCTTTGGTGATTTTAATTTTAGAAATATTAAACAATTTATTCATAGTCTACATGATAAGGAAGAGTTCTATTCTCAAGATCAAACTGTAAGAAATGGTACTCAAACAGAAGGAACTCTATTCACATATCAGAGTGAGAATGTTTTAGAGTTAAAAAACGTTATTGATGGAGCTGTTAGCAACTATCTCGATAAAAAAGCACACACCAAGTTTATAAAAGAGTTTTTTGAGAGCAAGGAGTTTGAATATTCGTCCTCATTTTCAATTAGATTGAAAGAAAGTGGTCACCATGTAGATCATTATCACTCTAATGGCATCGTTAGCGGAGTTTTATATCTTGATATTGATAGTACTAGTTTAGGTCAAGGTTCAGGTTGGCTCAGATTAGGGCAATTAGGTTTGCCCTATATGGATGATTTTGCTGAGTATTATATAAAACCCAAAGAAGGTCAAATCGTACTATTTCCATCTCACTTTTGGCACGGTGTAAATGAATTTAAATCTAGCAGCAACCGTTTGGCTGTTGTATTTGATGTGATTGCTAATTAATTTTTAAAAAATTCAACTTTTCAGAGTCATAAGTCGTTTTAGATTGTCTTATCCATTTTGAAATAATCGTTTTTTTCCCAGAAATTATTGGAGTACTTTGATGTAAAGAGTCTTGTAACAACTTTCCATCCGTTGAAGTGTTGTTGAAAACCAAAATATCTCCACACATTAGATGGAATTTTGCTTTTATATTGGGAAAAAGAGTATCCCCACCTTGATACTCTTCACTATTTAATCCAATTAATATTGTTTTCACTCTTTGCTGACCATCAGAATAACCATGTTCATGATTATTTATAAAGTCAAAGTGAGGCTTATACTCTTGCCCCGGCAGATACTGTAATAATGTCATTGGTTCACCATACTGTGCTTGAGTGTCAATTAATTCAGTAATCAACTTTTCGAATAAAAGACCTAAAAAACCGAGAGTTGAGGGTAGCCACTGTGCAGAAAAAGCAGTTCTATGCGGTGACAGTCTTGGTTGATTGTTAACGGGGTCTAATATTAGTGAGGGCTGAAGATAAATAGACAGTTCATCAATAATTAGCATAGAAAAATCACTGTTGAATGTTTGCGTATAAAGTGAAATCTCCCTATTTGAAGAAACATTTTTTGCAGATAACTTTACTGAATCAAACAGCTTTAAAAGCTCATCTTTATCAGTTATATCAATTGAAAAGTTCTCTAATATGATCGCTTTGAGCTGCTTAGCTTTTTGGCATTTCATATGAATCGCTTTATCAATTAAAGATGCAAATGTTTCAAAACCTTCTTTTGTGGGTTTAAAGCTTATTGTAGCTAAATAATATTCAGCGAAGCCTGAAGTGTTAAATCTGCTTTGTATAAATTTTGGCGTAACTAATTTCTGTCCTTCATAAGACATCATAAAATCCCAGGCAATTTTTAATTCATGGTCTATTGCTTTATCTATCCAAAGATTGAAAAGTTTTTGATTAGTACGTAAATAAAAAAGCGCGATATGAAAACTGGCCATTACTGAGCCGGATTCATAATCTTTCTTTAAGGTATTTAGTTGCATTACTTCTCCAAAATAATAATTGCCATGAATTCTTCCAACGAATCCAGATAATAACTGCGGCACTCTTCATTGAGGTATAGAGGAAGCCACTGCTGAAAGTGGTAGGATTTATCTCGCCAAAGAAAAATGGGTATCACTATGAATTATCAGCAGTTGGCTGAGTGAAGAAGATATCAGATTTCAGTCCTTTTGGAACGAGGAATTTTAATATTAGACATTGCCAAAACATTTAAATGTCATCGCTCCACCATTTATCGAAAGTAAAAGCGTAGTAACCATAAAGCACATTAATAACCAGAAATAGCACATCAGTTATCGGTTACCAAACGTCGTTATGCTACAAATTCCACATACCTCTACAACGTATCGATTTTATCGAAATCTTAACAACTCATAACTGGAGCTAACAAAAATTATTGAACGTGCTAACAGACATTGGAGGTGATATTAATAATGAGTGAATACATTGTTTCATCAGGCGTGATAAACAGCAAAGTGGCAAACTTTTTAAGCATTTGCGGCAAGTGCATAAAAAGCTATGGTCGAGGCAAAAAAAGAAGTCACCTGTTATTAAAAATGCAATATCATAGATGAAAGGCAAGAAACTGTTGATAAACGTGAGCGTTTGGGAGCGCGGGAAATTGATACGGTTTTGGGACAGCATGGAACAGGTACAATAGTGACTATTTTAGAGCGTGAAATACGTTTCTACTTTGCTAAGAAGGTGCCTTTTAAGTCAGCAAAAGATGTCGCCAAAGCGACCATAGACTTGTTAAGGTCCTACTAGGATTTCGTGCATACAAATACGGCAGATAATGGTCGTGAGTTTACAGGTCATCAAGCGATTGCCAAAGCATTGGAGGCTGATGTGTATTTTGCTCACCCTTAGAGTTCTTGGAAGAGTGGTGCGAATGAAAATGCCAATGGCTTATTAAGACAATATTTCAAAAAAGGGTCTGAGTTAAGAACTGTAAACGATGATGCCATCTTGTTTGCACTCAATAGAATTAACTATCGACCGGGGAGTTGTTTGAAGTTTAAACAGCCAGCTGTTGTGTTTAGATAATTAGCTGTATTAGTTTGTCGAGTGTCGCACTTCGAAGTTGAATTCGGGTCCTTTCTGGTATCAACACCATAACAGTTATAAAAATAAAGAATAATTAACATGGGCGCTGAATTGATGCAGGGTATCTGTATGAATAATTGCAAAGAAATATTGGGGCTTGGCTATTTTTAGACTGAACTTGTATACAAATTCACCTTTCGATGTAAATCTATGAATAAAGCTTCTTTTACTATGGTTTTTGATGTCCTCAATTGTTGACACAGGTCAACATTTTGTGAAATGATGCGAGCGGGTCTATGCCTTAGCGGGTATAGAATAGGGAAGAAAAAACTAACAATCACAAGAGAAAGATACACTTAGTGAGTGCAACATCGGTTAACAATAAAATCGCAGTTGTTACTTTCGAGTTAAAGCTTTCTAATTCACTATAAATTGGTTGGGAACTATGTCCAAGGTAAGCAATAGAACAAAAATCGCTACTGCACTTGTTGGCGCGCTTGCATTAGCTAGCAGCAACTTCGTGATTGCAGATCCTCTAAGTGACGTACAAAAAGCAGACGGCAAAATTCATGCTGATGCTGCTGCGTCGCAAAACAAAGTTGATAAGTATTTTGATCAAGCACAAGACATGCTTTTTGAGTATGGCTCAGTTGCTGACGAACGCGAATCTTTAAAATCATACAATGACTATGTTGCCGGATTGGTTGCAGACCAACAGGCGACAATGAAACTTATCCAAGACGATATCGACGGTGTTGATGCTCTTAGACAAGGTGTTGTTCCTTTAATGTTTAAAATGGTAGACGCTTTAGAGCAATTTATCGCTTTAGACTTACCATTTAACAAAGACGCTCGTGAAGCTCGTGTTCAACGCTTAAAAGATACATTAAATAGCGCTGAAGTAACACTTGCTGAAAAGTACCGCTTGATCTTAGATGCGTATAACATTGAACGTGAATATGGTTCTAAGTTAATTGCAGAAACTGGTCAATTACAAATTGATGGTAAAGAAATTCTAGTTGATTTCTTAAACTTCGGTCGTGTAAGCCTATACGCTCAAAGCCAAGACCAAAAGTCAGCTTGGATGTATAACGCAGAAACTAAAGGTTGGGATGTGTTAGAAGATAGCTATCTTCGTAACTTAAGCAAAGCTATTAAACAGGCTCGTGGTCAAGGTGCTCCTGATCTATTCGCCTTACCAATCCCTGCTGCGGAGGCTGCACAATAATGAAAAAGTTTATTACTACAGCAATCGTTGCTGCAACTCTGTCACTAACATCAGGTATGGTTAGCGCTGCAGATGCACCAAAAACGATTGAACAACTATTAAAGCAAGTTCAAACAGACCGTGCTAATGCGACTAAAACCAATAAGAAGCGTGAAGCAGAGTTCTTAAATGAGCGTGGCGATAAAGCTGCTCTTCTTAAACGTGAAAAATCAGCGCTTGCAGCTGAAAGACAACGTGGTAAAGATCTAGCGCAAGCATTTACTGATAACGAACGTAAAATCGCACAATTAGAAGAAGATCGTAAGATTGCTTCTGGTGACTTAGGCGAAATGTTCGGTGTTGTTAAAGGTGAAGCAGGTGACTTTGCTGGTAAGTTAGTTGGTTCTAACATTACTGCACAGTTCCCTGGCCGTGATGCATTTATTGCAGAACTTGGTGCTCGTAAAGAACTTCCAAAAATTAATGAGCTAGAACAATTCTGGGAAGCTCAACTTTTTGAAATGGTCGAATCTGGTAAAGTTGTTACTTTCGATGCTGATGTAACAGGTTTAGATGGCGGTGTTACTAATACTACAGTTACTCGTGTTGGTGCATATAACTTACTTGCTGATGGCAAATACGTTGTTTACAACGCTGACCTTGGTCTAATCCAAGAGCTTTCACAGCAACCAGGTAGTGCACAAGTATCAAGTGTTAAGTCATTTACAAGTGCGACTTCTGGCTATGAAAAGCTGTTTGTTGACCCTGCACGTGGTGTGTTACTAAGTGTATTCACTCAAAAAGCGACAATCGAAGAGCGTATTGAAGCGGGTGGACCAATTGGTTACATCATCATCGGTTTACTTGTTCTTGGTGCGCTAATTTCAATTGAGCGTTTAGTTACTCTTTATATTGTTGGTGCTAAAGTTAAAGCTCAACGTAAAGATACTGCAAACCCAGGTAATAACGCATTAGGTCGTGTACTTAAAGTTTATCAAGAAAACAAAGACGTTGATGTTGAAACGCTTGAACTTAAACTTGATGAAGCAATTTTGAAAGAAACGCCAGCTCTAGAAGCACGTATTTCAATCATTAAAGTTCTAGCAGCTATCGCGCCTATGATGGGTCTACTTGGTACAGTAACCGGTATGATTGCAACCTTCCAAACAATTCAATTGTTCGGTACTGGTGATCCACGTCTAATGGCAGGTGGTATCTCTATGGCATTGATGACAACGGTACAAGGTCTTGTTGCTGCACTTCCTCTAATGCTTATGCACGCAGTTGTTATCGCTCGTAGCAAGTCAGTAGTTCAAGTTCTTGAAGAACAAAGCGCTGGTATCATTGCAGAGCACGCTGAGAAGAGGGCTGACTAATGATGCTAATCCTGATGGATGTTTGGGACTCTGTCAGGGGCTTCATGGCCACCGGAGGAGATATCCTCTGGTTGGTAGCGGCAGTGCTATTTCTAATGTGGGTGTTAATGCTTGAGCGTTTTTGGTATATCAATTTAACTGCACCAAAAGAGCATAAAGCGATTATCAACGCATGGAATAATAGAGAGGATTCAACCTCTTGGTATGCACACCGTATCCGTGAAGCTTGGGTGTCCCAAGCTAAGCAAGATATGAATGCTCGTATGCTGCTTATCAAAACATTAGTAGCCATTTGTCCAATGATTGGTCTACTAGGTACCGTAACCGGAATGATAGCAGTGTTCGATGTGATGGCAGTTCATGGTACGAGTAACGCTCGTATGATGGCGGCTGGTATTTCAATGGCAACCATGCCGACAATGGCAGGAATGGTAGCAGCACTATCAGGTGTATTTTTTAGCACTCGATTAGATGCAAAATTGAAAATTAGTCTCGAAAAGCTAAAAGATAGCTTGCCACACCACTAGAGAGAGTATTGAAAATGGCACGTAAAAAGCATTTTAGTGTAGAAGAAGAAGCACAAGTAGATATGACTCCGATGCTCGACATCGTGTTTATCATGTTGATCTTCTTTATTGTGACGACTTCGTTCATTAAGCCATCAGGTCTTGATTATAAGAAACCTGAAGCTTCTACAGCGACACAACAAAAATCTGCAAACATCTTTATTGGTGTGAGTAAGACAGGCGTAATTAAGATGGAAAACCGTCAGGTTGACATCGAGCGTGTAACAGCGAACGTAGAGCGTATGTTAGCTGAAGCACCAGAAGCGGCTGTATTAATCGAAGCAGACCAAGAAGCAGAACATGGCCTTGTAGTTAAGGTTATGGACAACGTAAAGAAAGCGGGTATCGACAAAATCTCGATTTCAGCGGGGAAAGACTAATATGCTGAGAGCAATAGTATCACTCATAGTTGGTGCTGCTGTTACTTTCGCCCTGTTTGTCTTCATGGCCTTCTTGGTCGGTGGCGGCGCTAAACGCGCCGACACTTCAACTGATTCTCCTATTATTGAGATCAGTATGGATAAGCAGGATACGAAAGTGCAGGATAAGCCTAGGGTTAAACCTAAGCCACCAGCACCACCTGAGCAACCACCGAAACCGGATACTACTCCGCCAGATACGTCATCAGATATTGATACGAATATGGCATTTAACATGAGTGGTGTTGTCGCTGGCGGTGCTAGCACAGGTTTTAAACTTGGTAACATGATGACACGTGACGGTGATGCAACACCAATTGTACGTATTGATCCTCAATACCCAATTGCTGCAGCACGTGATGGTAAAGAAGGTTATGTACAACTTTCATTTACCATCAACGAATTAGGTGGCATCGAAGACGTTAAAGTTATTAAAGCAGAACCTAAACGTATTTTTGACCGCGAAGCAGTTCGTGCGTTAAAGAAATGGAAATACAAGCCTAAAATCATTGATGGTAAGGCTATGAAGGTTCCTGGTATGACTGTACAACTTGATTTCACATTGGATAAAGGAGGTAGATAATGCGTAAAGTAAATAAAATCGCTAGTGCGTTGCTACTAACTTTGTGTGGTAGTTCGCTACTCACAGTTTCAACTGCTCAAGCAGCTGAAAAATGTCCAATTGATGAGCGTCAATCTCGTGCAGTTGGTGCTAGTGCTGGTAAGAAAGTTCAAAAAGCTTTCGAAGAATACACAGAAGGACGTTTGGACCAAGCAATTGAAATTTTGCTTGAAGTGAATACCAAAAATGATTTTGATGCAGCGTATATAGGACGAATGATCGGTTCTTTCTATGCTGAAAAAGGTCAAATGGCAACGTCAATCAAGTATTTAAAAACAGCTGTAGATGCTGACATTCTTGGTGGTACAGATCACGCAGCAACATTACGTTTGTATGCTGACTTATTACTACAAGAAAAGAAGTTTAAAGACGCTATTCCTTACTACTACAAGTGGATGGACTTTACTTGTAAAGTCGACCCTGTTGTATACCGTCGTATCGGTATTGCATACAGCGAACTTAAGCAGTGGGATAAAGTACTTGAAGTTGCCGATAAAGGACTTTCTCTAGTAGAGAAGCCTGATAAAGGCCTTTATCAAATGAAATTAACTGCATACTTCAATCAAAAGAAGTATAAAGAAGCGGTAAAGGTACTCGAAATTATGGTACCGCTGTTCCAAGACGATAAACGTTTATGGGTACAGTTAGCGCAATTTTATTTGATGACTGAAGACTATACCAAGTCATTGCAAACTTATGATTTAGCTTATAAAAATGGTTTTTTAGAAACTGACGCTAACATTACTCGATTAGCACAACTTATGTCGCAAAATGGTGCGCCGTATAACGCTGCTAAGCTTTATGAAAAGCACATGAAATCGGGAATGATTAAAGAGACTGAAAAGTCGATTAAAATCTTAGCGGGTTTCTACCATAATGCTAAAAACTTCAAGCAAGCAGCCAAATTATATGGTCAAGCTGCTGAGTTATCTGGTGATGCTGAGTTATACCTTAAACAAGGTAAAATTCTTGCTATCGCTGAAGAGCCTAAAGCTGCAATTCCTGTGTTTGAAAAAGCACTTGCAGCAGGTTTGGATGAGCCAGGTGAAGCTGAACTTGAGTTAACTTTAGCCCATTTAAGTTTGAAGCAATATAAGTCTGCTTATAAGCGCGCAAATCGTGCTGCTAAACACAGCAAAACGAAGCGCAGCGCTAACAGCTATATTTCTTATATCAAAGAAAAAGCGCGAATTAACAATATTACTTTGTAATCTGGTTAATTTGAAAAAAGCCCCTTTCAAGGGGCTTTTTTTTTGAGTCGTATTTTTAGGTATAAAGAGAATAGATTGTTATTCTCAGTTACAATTATTTGCTAACTAATAACAACTAATTGCGATACATTGTAAATAATAACTAAAAAGATAAATCATATTTTAAGGCCGCTAAATTTGTGGCTCTGACAGGGATCTGATGATGAAAAAAACATTACTGACCGTTGCTATTGCTTCTTTATTATCGCTTCAAGCATGCAGCGAGCAAACAAGCCCAAACAACTCAAGCACCGCAAGTCTACAAAGCGCGCAACAAAGTAGCCAGACAGCAGCACAAGCATATAATGCTTTAGCGGATGATTACTTTAAAGCACTGTTAGCATTAGAACCTATCTATGCAACCTATGTAGGGGTTAATGATTACAACGCTGAGTTTGGTGGTTCATTAACTGAGGCTTACCTAAAACAACGACATGAACTAAATAGTCAGTTTCTAAAACGAGCAAAATCAATTAATGCAAATGAACTTCCTGCAGATTTACAATTAAGCTTTGATATGTTCATGTATGACCGTCATATGGATCTTGTTGCCGAGTCGTATCCTGAGCATTTTATGCCAATGAATCAGTTTTACAGTACGGTTATCAGCATGATCCAATTGGGCAGTGGTGAAAGTGCCCAGCCTTTTAACACCGTTGAAGATTATAACAACTGGTTAGGTCGTCTTACAGGTTTTATCAATTGGATAGGCCTGGCTCAAGCAAGAATGGATGAGGGGATCGCCAGTAAAGTTGTGTTACCTAAAGTCTTGGTTGAACGTATTATCCCGCAGTTAGATGCTCAATTGGTTAAAGAGGCTAAGCAAAGCTTATTTTATGCACCAATTAATATCATGCCTGAAGACTTTAGTGAGCAAGATAAGACTCAATTAACAGCAGAGTACAGTAAGCTTATTCAATCTCAGTTAATTCCAGCTTTAACAGATTTAAGAAATTATTTTAAAGATAGTTATCTTTCCCACGCAAGAGCTTCTGATGGTTGGTGGGGATTACCTAATGGTAAAGAGTGGTATCAAACGCTAGCAAATAGTCATACCACCACTAAAATGCCGGTTGATGAAATTCATCAAATTGGTCTTTCAGAAGTAAAACGCATTTTAACTGAAATGGATACAGTACGTGAACAAGTTGGCTTTGAAGGTGATTTAAGCGCTTTCTTCGCATCACTTTCAAGTGATCCAGAATATTTCTTTAGTGAGCGCCAAGGCTTAATTGATGGCTATATGGCACTAAAAGATGACATCAATAAAGAGTTACCTAAATACTTTAACGTGATGCCAAAAGCTGATTATGTTGTTAAACCTGTTGAAAGCTTTAGAGAAAAATCAGCAGCAGGGGCTTCTTATCAATCTCCTGCGGTAGATGGCTCACGTCCTGGTGTGTTTTATATTAATACCTTTAATTTAAAAGCACAGCCTAAGTGGGGCATGACAACGCTTTCTTTACATGAAGCCGCGCCTGGGCATCACTTTCAAATTGCCATTAAACAAGAGTTAACCGGTATTCCTGAGTTCCAACGTTTCCAAGGTTATACTGCATTTGAAGAAGGCTGGGCATTATATGCTGAGTACTTAGGCATCGAAATGGGCTTATTCAGCGATCCTTATCAGTACTTTGGTAAGCTATCTGATGAAATGCTCCGTGCAATGCGGTTGGTGGTTGATACTGGCTTACATGCTAAAGGCTGGAGCCGTGAGCAAGCTATTCAGTATATGAAGGACAACTCGCCAATGGCAGAGTCTGACATTATTGCGGAAGTAGAACGTTATATGGCTATCCCTGGTCAGGCGTTATCTTACAAAATTGGTCAGCTGACTATTTTAAGATTACGTGCTGATGCTGAAGCCCAGCTTAGTGATAAATTTGATCTTAAGGGCTTTCATGATCAAATTTTAACAACCGGTTCGTTACCTATGGCAGTCATGGAGAAAAAAATTGCCCGCTGGATTGAATCCGAATTGGCAAAATAACCAATAACTGATAGTTTAGTAAATGTAATCTGAGTAACAAGGGAGCAATTTATGCTCCCTTTTATTTTTTATAAAAAAATGACTAATTAATGGCATCAACTGCCAAAGGAGCTATAAATGGTACAGGCAACAGCTAGGCATCTTCTTGTGAGTTCTGAAGAACAATGTGAAACGCTTAAGCAGCAAATCATAGCAGGTGCAGACTTCGCTGAAATTGCTAAAGCCCATTCATCATGTCCATCAGGTGCACAAGGTGGAGAACTTGGCTCTTTCGGTCCAGGTATGATGGTTCGTGAGTTTGATGAAGTCGTATTTAGCGCGCCTTTAAATGAAGTACAAGGCCCAGTTAAAACTCAATTTGGTTACCATTTATTAGAAGTAACCAGCAGAGGCTAAACGCCTTATGTTGATTAAGGCAGCTTAGGCTGCCTTTTTTATTGGAGGTCACCACTTAATGATTGCGTTATATACTGACAGATTAAAAATTAGAACCTTAATCAAGGAGGATTGGGACAGTTTTAACCGCCTGCATCAAAATCCTGATGTCATCCAATATATCTGTGAGCCAATGACTGAGTTAGCCATTAAACAGAAATTTAATTCAAGACTTGCACCGTGGGAGTTTGATTTAGGAGAGTGGTTAACGTTAGTGATTGAAGATATTCACACCGGTGCTTTTATTGGTTTTACAGGTTTTCATTGTGATGATGCCTTGCTAAGGCGCGCTGAGGTAGGTTATATCATAGCACCTGAGATGTCCGGTCAAGGTTACGCTACTGAAAGCTTAAACGCAGTTATTGATTGGGGGATCCATCAATTTGGGGTCCACAAGTATATTGGTATCTGTTCAACTAACAATCTCGCTTCAGCCAAGGTAATGACGGCTTGTGGTTTTATTAATGAAGGCTGCTTAAGACAAAATTATAAAATAGGCCCCGATTGGCATGATGAATTTACTTTTGGCCTACTTACTCAAGACACTCGTTAACATTTAAGTAAACAAACACCTCATATAAGCAGCCAATTTAGCCGTTATCAAAATATAATACTCAAAGCACTATTTTCTTTTGGGCTTTTATCACATAATTGACAATACAATTGAAAACCATTCTCGTTTGCACTCGTAAAACATGATCTAGGTAAAGGTTTTGCTTAGTTAGCTCATATAAAATTAGTGTAATTCATATTTATAATCCCAAGGTAACTGCTTTATGAAGCTTAGTGAACTCAATCCCGGCGATAGCGCTAAGATTGCAGAGGTTGGCCAACTCTCTTTACCTCAAACAGTAAAGCGTAAATTACTCTCTATGGGCATCACTCCTCATACGTCATTTAAAATGTTACGCAGAGCGCCGATGGGTTCAGGAGTTGAATTAGATTTACGTGGTAGCCGTTTATGTATGCGCCGTGATTTAGCGGATGTTATTGAGGTAATAAAAACAAATGACTAAAGAATTTCATTGCGTCACCGTAGGTAATCCCAATGCAGGCAAGTCAACGCTGTTTAATGCATTAACGGGCTCTAATCAGCAGGTGGGTAATTGGTCTGGCGTAACGGTAGAAAAGAAAACCGGTTATTTCACTCTTGATAACACCAATATCCATTTGACGGATTTACCAGGTATTTATGATTTATTACCGGCAGGAAATAGCTGTGACTGTTCTTTAGATGAACAAATCGCCCAGCAATATCTCGCCGAACAAAGAATTGATGGCATCATCAATCTTGTGGACGCAACCAATATCGAGCGACATCTTTACCTCACAGTTCAATTAAGAGAGCTGGGTATTCCAATGGTTGTGGTGTTGAATAAAATTGATGCGGCTAAAAAATTAGGTATCGAAGTCAACCTTAAGAAAATGTCTGCAGAGCTTGGTTGCCCTGTTATTGCCGTTTGTTCACGAGAACTAAACGATGTTAAACAGGTTCAAGATCAAGTCTTAAAGTTACTCAAAGGCGAAATCTCAGAGTCTGCTTTAATGCTTAATTATGATGAGCGTATTGAAGCGGGCGTGCAAACTCTGCAACAACATGCTAGCGATCTAAGTCGCGGCCGAGCACTTGCTATGCTTGGTAACGGTAATGGCTGTGGAAAATGTAATAATACTAGCTTAAAAGATGTTGTTAATGATTGTACTAAAATTGCTGAACAATCAGGTACAGACGTTGAAGTGTTAGTGGCAACCACCCGTTTTGATTTTGTTGAGACGGTATTTAGCCAATCTGTTGAAGTGGGTGATTTTGAAAGCACCAGTGACAAGCTCGATAAATTGATTTTACATCCAGCACTCGGTGTTCCGGTGTTTTTGTTAGTGATGTATTTAATGTTCATGTTCAGTATCAATGTTGGTAGCTCGTTTATCGACTTTTTTGATATTACAGCTGGGGCTATTTTTGTCGATCATTTAGGTGCATTGTTAACCACAATTGGTGCTCCAGTATGGTTAGTGACAATTATTGCTGGCGGTATAGGTCAGGGCATTCAAACCGTGGCCACCTTTATACCGGTTATTGCAGCACTATTTCTTGCTTTATCTGTACTTGAAGCATCGGGTTACATGTCTCGTGCTGCATTTGTCGTTGATGGATTAATGAGACGCATTGGTTTACCGGGCAAAGCGTTTGTACCAATGATTGTCGGTTTTGGTTGTTCTGTACCTGCCATTATGGCAACAAGGACACTGGGTAGTGAGCGTGAAAGAATCGTTACCGGCATGATGGCGCCCTTTATGTCATGTGGTGCACGTCTTCCCGTTTATGCTTTATTTGCCGCGGCGTTCTTTCCTGATTCTGGTCAAAACTTAGTATTTTTACTGTATATCATTGGTATTTTTGCTGCTATTGGTACGGGTTTATTACTTCGCAGCACAGTATTGCCAGGTTCAAGCAGCGCTGTAGTGATGGAACTGCCAAGCTATGAAATGCCAAAAGCGAAGGCGGTTTTTTCTCGTACTGTTAAGCGTACTAAAAGCTTTATTTTAGGTGCCGGTAAAACCATTGTTATCGTGGTGACGCTGCTGAATTTTGTCAATGCAATTGGTACCGATGGTAGTTTCGGCCATGAAGACAGTAACGAGTCAGTACTAAGTGTATTAAGCCAAAAAGTAACACCATTTTTCTCACCAATGGGTGTAGAGCAAGATAACTGGCCTGCAACAGTAGGTATTATCACGGGTATATTTGCTAAAGAGGCTGTTGTAGGGACATTAAACAGCTTATATGCCACGCCAGCAGGCGAAGACGAAGAGTTAGCGAGTCTGTCTGAAAGCTTTTCAGAGGCATTAAGCACTATTCCTGAAAACTTATTGGGAATTGCACCTGAAGATCCTTTATCAATCGATGTTGGTAATGTTGAAAATTTAGAAGAAGCCGCTGCAGAGCTTGATGTTGACCGCTCAACATTCAGTGCACTGCAAGCTGGTTTCACAACCAAAATTGCTGCATTCTCATATTTGCTCTTCATCTTGCTATACACGCCTTGTGTTGCGGCAATGGGCGCATTAGTGAATGAGTTTGGTGCTAAGTGGGCTCGATTTGCTGCGCTATGGACCTTTGCATTAGCTTATGGCAGTGCAACGGTAGTATATCAAGGTGCCAACATTGCTAAGCATCCAGTGCAATCTATCGGGTGGATTTCATTCTTTTCTATTGCGCTAGTGGGCTTTTATTTCTGGCTTAAAAAGCAAGGTAAAAAGAGTCAACAGATTATCCCAGGAATTAAAATCATCACTGAATAAGAGATTTTGTGTTCAAATTAAAACCAGCATTTTACGAAATGCTGGTTTTTTGTTTTTTGAGGGTTATTTTTAGCAAACAGGCATTGTAACTCGCGTAAATCTGTAGGATCATCAAAGGTCATAAATTTCACCATCGTGCACCAAGAGGAACTCCATGAGCCAAGTGGACAACGAAGTACGTCCAAGTAACTTCATTCGTAATATTATTGATGAAGACTTAAAAAGTGGTAAACACACCAGTGTGCAAACCCGTTTTCCGCCAGAGCCAAATGGTTTTTTACACATTGGCCATGCAAAGTCTATTTGTTTAAATTTTGGCATAGCACAAGATTATCAAGGTCAATGTAACTTACGTTTTGATGATACTAACCCTGAAAAGGAAGACATCGATTATGTTCATTCTATTCAGGATGATGTACGTTGGTTAGGCTTTAAATGGTCAGGTGAAGTTCGTTATTCTTCGAATTACTTCGATCAATTACATCAATATGCGGTTGAGCTAATCTCAAAAGGTTTAGCTTATGTGTGCTTCTTAAATGCTGAAGAAACACGCGAGTACCGTGGCACATTAAAAGCACCTGGTAAAAATAGCCCTTACCGTGATACCTCAGTTGAAGAAAACTTGAACCTATTTGAAAAAATGCGTGCAGGTGAATTCAAAGAGGGTGAGTGTGCACTGCGGGCTAAAATCGATATGGCTTCACCATTCATGTGTATGCGTGATCCGGTTATTTACCGTATTCGTTTTGCTCACCATCATCAAACAGGCGATAAGTGGTGCATTTACCCAATGTACGACTTTACTCACTGTATTTCAGATGCGATTGAAAACATCACTCATTCGTTATGTACTTTAGAGTTCCAAGACAACCGTCGTTTGTATGATTGGGTGTTAGATCATTTAGATGATTTTAATCAACCAAACCGTACACGTCAGTATGAATTTTCAAGACTTAACCTTGAATACACCATGATGTCGAAACGTAAATTGAACGATTTAGTAACGCGTGAAATCGTGTCTGGTTGGGATGATCCTCGTATGCCAACTATCGCAGGTTTACGCCGTCGCGGTTATACTCCGGCGTCTATTCGTGAATTCTGCCAACGTATCGGTGTTACAAAGCAAGAAAACCTTATTGAAGGTGGCGTGCTTGATGCGTGTATTCGTGAAGAGCTCAACGAAAATGCACCTCGTGCCATGGCTGTGTTAAGACCGATTAAAGTGGTAATTGAAAACTACCCGTCGGATACACCTGAAATAATTAATGCCCCAATGCATCCGAATAAACCTGAAATGGGTACCCGCGAAATTGCATTTGGTAAAGAGTTATTCATCGATGCCGAAGACTTTAAAGAGTCTGCTAATAAGCATTTTAAGCGTTTAGTACTTGGTAAAGAAGTTCGTTTACGTAATGCTTATGTGATTAAAGCTGAACGTTTTGATCAAGATGAAGACGGTTATGTCACCACGGTTTATTGTACTTACGACAATGAAACATTGGGTAAGAACCCAAGTGATGGCCGCAAAGTTAAAGGTGTTATTCATTGGGTTGAAGCGACAACGGCCAAACCGGCTGAATTTCGTTTATACCACCGTTTATTTACTGAAGCGTCTCCAGCAGCTTTTGAAACCTTAGACGAAGTGTTAAGCGATGACTCTTTAACTGTGCTTAAGGGTGTCGCTGAAGCAAGCTTAGCCAATGCAGTGGCAGAAAAAGCGTACCAGTTTGAACGTGAAGGTTACTTCTGCGCTGATAACAAGGATTCATCAAAAGAGGCTTTAGTGTTTAACTTAACTGTGGCACTACGTGATTCTTTTGCTTAAAGTTTACCTGTAGCTTTTACTGGGGGTAGTTTATCCCTAAGTCAGTTAATAAAAATGCCAGAACAATATTGTTCTGGCATTTTTTTGGTTAATCATCAGTAGAACTGGCTTGGTTATTTGCGGAAATTAAGTGTATTGGCGCACCATCACTTAAATAGGCGGCGTCCACTTGATCAAGTTTGTTGTAACGGATCATCTGCTGGATACTATCAATATAGGCTTGGCCACGTTCGGAATATTTATCTAATGTGGTGACTAATTTAAGGCCTGTAATCGGTTTTTTCTCATAACGTAATTGCTGTCTCATTTGTCTCAGTTTAAGGTAGGCTGCATGGGTATTGATATTTAGCATATAGCCCTCAACGGATGCTTGCGGAGTATTAAATCGTGCTAAACCGTAATTGCCTAACTCTGTTCTTTGCTTTTTAGGAGCCATGCCGTTGCCACTGAAATCCCACTGGCCAAAAAAGGCGTTACCTTCAACGGTAAATCGCGATGTCGCCCAGCCGCTTTCTTCAGCCGCTTGGGCTAGCACTAATGACGGCGGCATGATGTCTACGCGCTTAAGCAGTTGTTTTCGCAAATCTTGAGTTAATGGTGTTTGCTTATCGGGGATGACCTTGTATTTTGTTGCGATATCAATAAGCTTGTTATCGGTTAGCTCAGCCTGTTTCACCCATTTTCGCTCTAAAATAATATTTTCATTACTGAGTAATATTAATGGCGCCATTAATCTGAAAAAAACCATTTTCTTAACCTGTACAGGGATCTCATTTGAGGTTTTTTGCCAATTCTCACTCACGCTATCAAAGGTTAATCGAGGTACTTCCCTTACACCGGCATCCCAGCTTTGTTTGTTGTAATTTAACGAGTCGAATAATTCAATTAATTGATCGAGCGAGTTTAAAATAATCTCTGTTGAGGCCTTGGTTTGCGGTTTTTTAGTTGTGAGTTTGTTGTTTGCGGCATCTATATATTGATGATTAACATTTGGCTCAATTGTTGCTGTTGGAGATTTAGTCGCGTTTGTACCAGTAGTATCAGTCTCATTTTCTGTAGTGGATGACTTAACCCAGTAGTTGATGGCAAATAAACCCGCTAGAAGCAGCAATACAAAAAGGATTTTTTGATAGGTATTTTGAGTCATATATCACCTTAGTTCAAACTCACTTTATGGGCCGAGCCATAACAAAAAAGGCGCGAAAGCGCCTTTTAAATATAGTACAAAAACATTTACTGCATCATAGGTCCTAAGCCTAAGCTCCATAATATAACGCTAGTGCCCATTAATCCGACCAATAGCACTAAACCTGCAGTAACGACTGAACTTGCGTAAATAAAGCCTTTTTCTTCAGGGATATTCATAATGATGGGGACACCAGCATAAAGTAGATATACTGAGTAGGCTAAGCCTGCAAGGCCCACTAACATCATAAACCATAACACAGGGTATAGCGCTGATATGCCAACCATAAATAATGGTGTAGCGGTATAGGCGGCTAACTCAAGTGCTTGAGTGAAGGTTGGTGCGGCATCAAAGGTTTTTGCCATCCAATAAGATAAATATGCCAGTGCAAATACGCCAGCAATGAGGCCAAAGTACATACCCACTGACATGAACATGGCGCTTTGTGGAGTGAGAAATAGTAGCTCGCCGTTAGCAGGATGCCAGCCTATATAAGCAGTTGCTACAAAACTGCACACAGCAGGAATTAAGGCGATAAGTAAGATATGACTAAGGCTGCTTTTAACTGCCTCGTGATTACGTTCAATTGTTTGCCACTCTTGTTTCGGATGAGTGTATAGCCCCATTAGGTGATTCAATATCATTGTTATTATCCTTGTTTAGCATTTCATACATAGCTCGCCAAACTTCAGACGAACTGATCATAGCCCCATATATCAATCGCCTTAATCAGTCCTACACATACTTAATGCACTCGTTACTAGTGAGCCGTTTAAGTAATAACTTCATCCCTATCGAAGCTTATCCATTAAAGGTGATTGAAATACAACTTAAGCAACTATTGTTACGCAGATGTATAGACTATTTATTGAACATTAGCGGCCATTCGTCAAGTGCTATTGTTGTTTTATCAGTATAAAAAGCTAATAAGCTCATCAGAAGTTAGCTCATGCAGTATTTTTCTCTTTAGATTGTCGATTTATATGTAAATATTCGACGTTAATGTAACTTAGTTGATGATTGTTAAATATCTATTTGCTGCTTAATGCAATCTTAGAATATGCAGATGGGTTGTCGTATCTGTTTCATTTTTTTAATACAATGGCGCCACATAAAATATTTAGTGGTACTTCAATGATGTATGAGCAGGGTTTACTTGAGCCGATTTACTCTTTTTTGAATTGTGAAACACCTGATAAGTGGATTGAAATGGCCAGCAAGCCTGAAAACTTATCCATCATTCTTCGTGATCATATGATTTGTGAGTTAAAAGCCGCCCAAAGCGCGATGTTTTTAATTAGGAAATACGCGGTGGATAAACCCAGTGCTGAGCAGTTATCCCAATGGATAAAGCCATACGAAGAGTTTGCCTATAAAAAGGTCGGCGATTTAGCCTCTCTTAAAGGAAAAAGTAACGTCAGCAAACAAATCACAGTGCGTGAAGGCTGTGTTTATGGTCAAGAGTTAGTTGATAAAATGGTATTGCTGATCAAAGAAGAATTACATCATTTCTATCAAGTAATGGAGTTGATGGAAAAAAAACAGGTACAGTATGAGCTAATAGAGGCCGGACGTTATGCCAAAGGCTTACTGAAACATGTTAAAACCTTCGAGCCAGATGCATTAGTCGATAAGTTAATTATTGGTGCACTAATTGAGGCCAGATCTTGTGAACGTTTTGCCAAACTTGCCCCGCATCTGGATGAAGAATTAAGTAAATTCTACGTATCGCTACTTCGCTCTGAAGCTCGTCACTACCAAGATTACCTGACGTTGGCCGAGTTAGTATCGGATAAAGATATTAGTGACAGAGTAAGGTTTTTGACCGAGGTTGAAGCTGAGCTTATTTTAACCCCAGATACCGATTTTAAATTCCACAGTGGTTTACCCAATTAACACTATATCCTTGCGGTATTTGAAGTCCTCAAGTTAGCAAGGGCAGTTGTTTAAGATTGGCAGTGTATTGGTCGACAATCAGTATGCTGCCTTGCTCGTACCAGTCACCAACCACAATGCGCTGCTTGTTATCGGCTAATTGATGTATTGCCGGACGGTGGGTATGGCCATGGATCATTCTTTGGCAGTTGGTTTTTAGCAGTAGGCTGTCAACGGCTGATTGCTCAACATCCATAATGGTATAGCTTTTTTGTTGATTGCTTTTTTGACTTTTTTTGCGAATATCAGCAGCGATGTTCTGTCGCGTTGATTTAGGCAAGTTACGGTAAATCCATTTCACGAATGATGAATTTCTGAAGCTTCTAAATCTTTGATAAGCCTTATCGAGCGTGCAAAGGCTATCACCATGCAAGACTACTGTTTTTATGCCATACAAATCTAACTCGACAACTTCTGGAAGTATGATCATTCCAGCTTTACGAGCAAATGATTTGCCAATCATAAAATCTCGATTACCGTGGATAAAATAAATAGGGATGCTTGTGGCGACACGTTTTAGATGGGTGGCTATTTCGTCAGTAAAGGGCTCGGCAATATCATCACTGGTCCAGACTTCAAACAAGTCACCGATGATATAAATCGCTTCAACATCAGCAAGATCTGAGTTGAGGTAGCGAATAAAAGCTTGGCTAATATCTGGGCGGTCTGCACTTAAGTGCAAATCGCCCATAAAAACAGTCTGCATTAATGATTATTCAGCAATGCTTGCACTGTTAATGATAACAGCTTCTAGTGGTACGTCTTGATGCATGCCACGGTTACCAGTGCTAACAGTTTTGATTTTCTCAACAATATCAAGACCTTCAACAACTTCAGCGAATACACAATAGCCCCAGCCTTGAGATGTTTCGGCTTTAAAGTCTAAGAAAGTGTTGTCATTCACATTGATAAAAAACTGTGATGTTGCTGAATGCGGATCAGATGTACGCGCCATCGCTAAGGTACCGACTTTGTTTGATAAGCCGTTGTTCGCTTCATTTTTAACTGCAGCATGAGGGGTTTTCTGAACCATATCTTCAGTAAAGCCACCACCTTGTACCATGAAACCATCAATCACACGGTGAAAAATAGTACCGTCGTAGAAACCTTCTTTTACGTACTTAATGAAGCTTTCAACAGTTAAAGGTGCTTTTTCAGCATTTAAAGCGATTTTGATGTCGCCCATATTTGTGTGCAAAGTGATCATATTTAATTACCTAGATAAAAATTGTTGCGCGATTCTAACTTATCTTACGTGAGGCTTAAAGTGCAGTGTTCAAAACAGTGTTGCTCATGGTAGACTTTGTGGCAATTAAATTGAGTTTTATTAAGAGTAAAAGAGAACCATCGATGTTGAAAATTTACAATAGTATGAGTCGTGAAAAGCAAGAGTTTAAACCGATTAACCCTGGCAAGATTGACATGTATGTATGTGGGATCACCATATATGATTTATGTCACATTGGTCATGGTCGTACTTTTGTGTCTTTCGATATGATAGTTCGCTACTTACGTTATAGTGGCTATGCGGTGAACTACTTACGTAACATCACCGATGTCGACGATAAAATCATTAAACGCGCCGCTGAAAATAACGAAAGTTGTGACTCACTCACTGAGCGTTTGATTGGTGAGATGCACAATGATTTTGATTCATTAAATATGCTACGCCCAGATTTCGAACCAAGAGCGACCCTGCATATTGATGAGATCATCGACATGGTGCAGACACTCATCGCTAAAGAGCATGCTTATGTTGCTGACAATGGCGATGTGCTCTTTAGTGTGGCTTCATTTGCGGAATATGGCCGCTTATCAGGACAAAACCTTGAACAGCTTCAAGCTGGCGCGCGCGTTGAAGTGGAAGCTGCTAAACGTAATCCTATGGATTTTGTGTTGTGGAAAATGTCAAAACCTGGCGAACCAACGTGGGAGTCTCCATGGGGGCCTGGTCGTCCTGGCTGGCACATTGAATGTTCTGCAATGAATGGCAAACACTTAGGTGAAAACTTTGATATTCATGGCGGCGGTAGCGATTTACAGTTCCCACATCATGAAAACGAAATTGCGCAGTCTTGCTGTGCTCATGGCTCAAAGTATGTCAACTACTGGATGCATACTGGCATGGTGATGGTTGATAAAGAAAAAATGTCTAAATCACTGGGCAACTTCTTCACAATCAGAGATGTGTTAGAACATTACGATCCAGAAACAGTACGTTACTTCTTATTATCGGGTCACTATCGTAGCCAGCTAAATTATTCTGAAGATAATTTAAAGCAAGCTAAGTCGGCTTTAGAACGTATTTATACTTCGTTAAAAGGCTTAGATTTATCAGTTGCTCCAGCAGCTGCACCTGAGTATGTCGGTAAATTTAAACTGGCGATGGATGATGATTTTAATACACCAGAAGCCTACTCGGTTATCTTTGATATGGTACGTGAGATTAACCGTCTTAAATCAGTTGATATGGCGCAAGCCAGCGCCTTAGGTGTTAGCCTTAAGCAATTAACAGACGTGCTAGGCATTATCAGCAACGATGTTGATGTTTATTTCCAAGGCGAGGGCAGTGATGATGAAGTCGCTGAAATTGAGGCCTTGATCGTTGAACGTAATCGCGCCCGCGCTGAAAAAGATTGGCCTGCTGCAGATATCGCTAGAGATAGACTAAATGCCCTTGGGGTTATTCTGGAAGATGGCGAAAATGGTGTAACAACTTGGCGTAAAAAGTAACGTCTAAGTTTAATCCGCCATAAAAAAGCCTGCATTAGCAGGCTTTTTTAGTTAATACAATTATTAACTCTGATTAAACAAAGGTTTAGTCGTGGTAAGTCTCAGCAGCATATAAGGTATTTTCTAGTAAGCTGGCAATTGTCATCGGACCTACACCACCGGGTACTGGGGTAATGAATGCCGCTTTCTCAGCAGCAAGGTCAAATTCTACATCACCCACTAAGCGGCCATTGTCTAAGCGGTTAATGCCCACATCGATAACAATCGCACCAGGTTTAATCCAATCACCAGCAATAAAACCAGGTTTACCTACTGCAACAATCAACAAGTCAGCTTGGCGTACCTTTTGTTCAAGGTTTTTAGTAAAGCGATGACAGGTGGTCGTAGTACAGCCTGCAAGTAGTAGCTCCAATGTCATTGGTCTACCGACAATATTAGACGCGCCAACAATCGTTGCATCAAGACCATATGTATCTACACCCGTTGAATTGATCAAGGTCATAATGCCTTTTGGCGTACATGAACGCAGCACTGGGATGCGCTGAGCAAGTCGGCCGACATTATAAGGGTGGAAACCATCAACATCTTTATCAGGGCGAATTTGCTCAATGACTTTAGATTCTTCAATGTGTGCAGGTAATGGCAGTTGCACTAAAATGCCATCAATTTTAGGGTCATCATTGCATTGATCAATTAAGGCTAACAATTCTGCTTCAGTGGCCGTGGTCTCTAAATCATATGAATAAGATTGAAAGCCGACTTCTTCACACGCGCGGCGCTTACTTCCTACATAGACTTGTGATGCAGCATCTGCACCAACTAAGATGACCGCTAAGCCAGGAATTCTTTTACCTGCTTCTTTACGGGCAAGTACTTTTTCTTTTAAAGTGGTTCGAATAGATTGAGCGATCGCTTTGCCATCAATATTTTGGGCAGTCATGGGGGTATAGTTTCCTTTATGGCGCGATAATAAGACGAAATTAACGAAGCGTATTCTATCAGTCAGCTAAAGTCATGTCATGAATATTGCCTTAGTGATTTTTTAAAAACAGAATTTTTTGTTTGTTAAAACAGCAGCTGAACAAGTTTGTCAAAAAAATCGTTGACGATAGGAAAGTGACTCGTTAATATGCGCTCCGTTCTCACAGCGAAGGTGTTTAAAGAAAATAAACATTGTAGCATTGAACATCTCGGTGATTAGCGCAGCCCGGTAGCGCATCTCGTTTGGGACGAGAGGGTCAGAGGTTCGAATCCTCTATCACCGACCAAATTTATTTATTTGTAAAGCTTCGGTTTTATGAATAAGCTGTAAAAAGATAAGTTGTTAACCAAAGCAACTTATCACGCTAGTAGGATATACAGATTTATCTGTAAACCATGCGCCCGTAGCTCAGTTGGATAGAGCACCCGCCTTCTAAGCGGGTGGTCGCAGGTTCGAATCCTGCCGGGCGTACCAAATTATGGTGATTGTAGCTCAGTTGGTAGAGCCCCGGATTGTGATTCCGGTTGTCGTGGGTTCGAGCCCCATCAGTCACCCCAAATTTTGCATTGATAATGCACAGTTGTAGAAAAAGCGACCTAAGGTCGCTTTTTTTATGTCTAAAATCCCCATTTAACCGCGTTTTCAGACTCGACTCGGCAGTAAACGGTCGCTATAATGTCGCGTCTTGATAAATATCTAATACGGATTACTACGGGTAACAGCGCTTAAACGCTGCTGTATCACTACTTTTATTAGTAAACATTAATCATCAAGAAATGAATATTTAATAGTTGAGTTTTCGACTATTACAAAGGACGTCAGACATATTTCGAGGTAAAACAATGCAAGTTTCTGTTGAAACAACTCAAGGCCTAGAACGTCGCCTAACAATTTCTGTACCTGCTGAGCAAATTGAGAAATTAGTTAAAGACAATTTATTACGTGAAGCGAAGCGTGCAAAGATCTCTGGTTTCCGTCCAGGTAAAGTACCAGTATCAGTAATCAACCAACGTTACGGTAAAGCTATCCGTCAAGATGTGACCGGTGAAGTTATGCAACGCAACTTCATTGAAGCTATCATGGCTGAAAAACTAAACCCAGCTGGCGCACCAGTATTTGCTCCTAGTAAAGCAGAAGGCGAGAACTTCGAGTTCGTTGCTACTTTTGAAATCTACCCAGAAGTTGAATTAACTGGTTTAGATGCAATCGCTGTTGAACAACCACAAGCTGAAGTTAATGACGCTGACGTTGACACCATGATTGAAACGCTTCGCAAGCAACACGCTACTTTCGCTGTAGTTGAAACTGCTGCTGAAGAAGGCAACAAAGTTAAAATGAACTTTGTTGGTTCAGTTGAAGGTGAAGAATTTGAAGGTGGCAAAGCTGACGATTTCGAACTTGAGCTTGGTAGCAACCGTATGATCCCAGGTTTTGAAACTGGCATCATTGGTCATAAAGCCGGTGAAGAATTTGAAGTTGAAGTCACTTTCCCTGAAGATTACCACGCTGAAAACTTAAAAGGTAAAGCGGCTAATTTCGTTATTACTCTTACCGAAGTTCAAGCTGCAGAATTACCAGAAGTGAATGACGAGTTCGCTTCATTATTCGGTATTGCTGAAGGTGGCCTAGAAGCCCTTAAAGCTGAAATCCGTAAAAACATGACTCGTGAACTTGATCAAGCGCTTAAAGCGAATGTTAAAGAGCAAGTTATCGAAGGCTTATTAGCTGCTAACGACATCACTATCCCTAAAGCACTTGTAGACGGTGAAGTGAATGTTCTTCGTCAACAAGCTATGCAACGTTTTGGTGGTCAAGCTGAAAACATGCCTGAGCTTCCAGCTGATCTATTCACTGAGCAAGCTGAGCGTCGCGTTAAAGTTGGTCTATTATTAGGCGAAGTAATCAAAACGAATGAACTTCAAGCTGAAGATGAGCGCGTTCAAGGTTTAATCGCTTCAATGGCTTCTGCTTACGAAGATCCAACTGAAGTTGTTGAATACTACAATGGCAACAAAGAGCTTATGCAGAACATGCGTAACGTAGCTCTTGAAGAGCAAGCTGTTGAAGTGCTATTAAAATCAGCAAAAGTAACTCTAAAAGAAGTTGCTTTTGAAGAATTTATGAACAAGGCAACAGGTAAAGCGTAACCTTCGCTTGACTTGATTGGCGGTTCGCCATTTATAATGGCTCGTATGAGGTTCTCATACGAGCCATTTTTATTTTAGGGAAAGTATAAAATGCATAAAGCGCCAGAATCTGTACTCAATGCTCTCGTACCTATGGTTGTTGAACAAACAGCAAAAGGTGAGCGTTCATATGATATTTACTCTCGTTTATTAAAAGAGCGTGTAATTTTCTTGGTTGGCCAGGTTGAAGAACACATGGCTAATTTGATCGTGGCGCAATTATTGTTCCTAGAATCAGAAAGCCCAGACAAAGATATTTCAATTTACATTAACTCGCCAGGAGGCTCAGTAACAGCCGGCATGGCGATTTATGACACCATGCAGTTTATCAAGCCAAATGTCAGTACAGTATGTATTGGTCAAGCAGCAAGCATGGGCGCTTTTTTACTTGCTGGTGGCGCAAAAGGCAAACGTCATTGTTTACCTAATTCTCGCGTGATGATCCACCAACCATTAGGCGGTTTCCAAGGTCAGGCTTCAGATATTGCAATTCATGCTCAAGAAATTCTTGGCATTAAGAACAAATTGAACCAAATGTTGGCGGAACATACCGGTCAACCAATGGAAATCATTGAACGTGATACTGACCGTGATAACTTCATGAGTGCTCAAGAAGCAGCCGATTATGGTTTAGTTGATTCAGTTTTTGAAAAGCGTAGCTGATCTTTACGCCTGAGTGCGCTATTCTTTGAAGAATAGAGTATTAAAATATAAGACTGTGTTTGTGCATTTAAACAGTACAGATGGTTTTCTACAGACAGTGTCTAGGCTGTAACAGAGGTAGAGTTAATGGGCGATAACAAAAATTCCGGTGACAGCGGTAAGCTGCTGTACTGCTCTTTTTGCGGGAAAAGCCAACATGAAGTTAGAAAGCTAATTGCTGGACCTTCAGTATATGTTTGTGACGAATGTGTCGAGTTATGTAATGACATAATTCGTGAAGAGATAAAAGAAATTTCGCCTAAACGCGATCAAGACCAATTACCAACGCCACACGAATTACGTAATCACCTCGATGATTACGTCATTGGTCAGAATCAGGCAAAAAAGGTGCTATCGGTAGCGGTTTATAATCACTATAAGCGCTTACGTAATGGTACGCCGATTGAAGGTGTTGAGCTTGGTAAAAGTAATATCTTACTTATTGGGCCTACAGGTAGTGGTAAAACATTACTGGCTGAAACCTTAGCGCGTTCACTTGATGTGCCGTTTACTATGGCTGATGCAACCACATTAACTGAAGCAGGTTATGTGGGTGAAGACGTTGAAAACATTATTCAGAAACTTCTGCAAAAATGTGATTACGACGTTGAAAAAGCGGAACGTGGTATTGTTTACATCGATGAAATCGACAAGATTAGTCGTAAATCTGACAATCCTTCTATAACTCGTGATGTATCGGGTGAAGGTGTTCAGCAGGCGTTACTAAAACTAATTGAAGGTACTGTTGCTTCTGTGCCACCTCAAGGTGGTCGTAAGCATCCACAACAAGAGTTTTTGCAAGTTGATACTTCAAAGATCTTATTTATTTGTGGTGGTGCGTTTGCTGGGCTTGAAAAAGTTATTGAGCAACGTGGCTTAACAGGTACTGGTATCGGTTTTGGCGCTGAAGTTAAAGGTGATGCAGATAAAGCGACTATCTCGCAAACATTAGGTAAGGTTGAACCAGAAGATTTAATTAAATTTGGTTTGATCCCAGAGTTTATCGGTCGTTTACCTGTTGTTGCGACGCTAACTGAATTAGATGAATCTGCATTGGTTCAAATCTTATCTCAACCTAAAAATGCACTTACTAAGCAATATGGTGCCTTATTTGAGATGGAAGATGTTGAGTTAGAGTTCCGCGAAGATGCGCTTAAAGCCATTGCTCATAAAGCAATGACCCGTAAAACCGGTGCTCGTGGACTTCGTTCAATTATCGAAGATATTTTACTCGATACCATGTATGACATCCCTTCAGTGGAAGGCGTGATTAAGGCCGTTGTTGATGAGTCTGTAGTAAAAGGCGAATCCGCACCAATCCTAATTTACGAAAATGCCGAAAGCCAAGTTGCTGGTGGTGAACAATAAATAGACGATTTAGTCTTTTATTAAAAATAAGGAGTCCATTGGGCTCCTTTTTTCGTATTAACCATTGAAAGTTTGAGAAACATCCCAATATACTGACTTATAAAATCCATTCATCAAACGGAATCGAACTATGACCCAAGAGCGTGAAGCGCATATCGAACTCCCCGTGCTGCCACTGCGAGATGTAGTGGTTTATCCCCATATGGTAATTCCGTTGTTCGTCGGACGAGAGAAATCTATTCGTTGTCTCGAATCGGCAATGGAACAAGACAAGCAAATTTTATTGGTCGCACAGCGAGAAGCTGATTTAGACGAGCCAACAAAAGAAGATATTTTCGACGTCGGTACCGTAGCCTCAATTTTGCAGTTATTAAAACTACCTGACGGGACCGTTAAAGTCTTAGTTGAAGGTGGTCAGCGTGCAAAAGTAACCGCTTACACCCAAGAAGATGAATTCTTTGTCGCGACAGCTGAATACTTAGCTTCTGAAGACTTAGCTGACAAAGAAGAAGAAGTCTTAGTCCGCAGTGCAATCAGTCAATTTGAAGGTTACATCAAGCTTAACAAGAAAATACCGCCTGAAGTGCTCACTTCATTAACCGGTATTGAAGAAGCAGCGCGCCTTGCTGACACCATGGCGGCGCATATGCCACTTAAGCTAGAAGACAAACAGTCTGTGCTTGAGATGATTAATGTTGGTGAGCGCCTTGAATACTTAATGGCGATGATGGAAGGCGAGATTGACTTATTACAAGTTGAAAAACGCATCCGTGGCCGCGTTAAGAAACAAATGGAAAAGAGTCAACGCGAATACTATTTGAATGAGCAAATGAAAGCCATTCAAAAAGAATTAGGCGATCTTGATGAAGGCCAAGATGAGTTTGAAGTATTAGCTCGGAAGATCACTGAGGCTAAAATGCCAGCAGAAGCCAAAGAAAAAGCCGAAGCTGAGTTAAACAAACTGAAGATGATGTCTCCAATGTCTGCAGAAGCGACTGTTGTCAGAAGCTATGTCGATTGGATGACCTCGGTACCTTGGAGTCAGCGTTCTAAAATTAAGCGTGATTTATCAAAAGCTGAAGCCATTCTTGATACCGATCACCATGGGCTTGAGAAGGTTAAAGAGCGCATTTTAGAGTATCTTGCGGTACAAAGCCGTGTTAAACAGCTTAAAGGGCCAATTCTTTGTCTAGTGGGCCCACCAGGTGTCGGTAAAACGTCACTCGGTCAGTCAATTGCAAAGGCGACAGGTCGTAAGTATGTGCGTGTTGCATTAGGTGGTGTGCGTGATGAAGCCGAGATCCGTGGTCATCGTCGTACTTATATTGGTTCTATGCCAGGTAAAGTCATTCAAAAAATGGCTAAAGTGGGCGTTAAAAACCCATTATTCCTATTAGATGAAATTGATAAAATGAGTTCTGATATGCGCGGCGATCCATCGTCAGCATTATTAGAAGTATTAGATCCTGAACAAAACTCAGCATTTAACGATCATTACCTTGAAGTGGATTACGACTTATCAGACGTAATGTTTGTCGCTACCTCAAACTCAATGGATATCCCTGGACCATTACTTGACCGTATGGAAGTGATCCGTTTATCGGGTTACACCGAAGATGAAAAGCTTAATATTGCTAAGAAGCATTTATTAACCAAACAGATTGAGCGTAATGGCTTAAAAGCGAGTGAGATAACCATAGAAGACAGTGCCATTATTGGCATGATCCGTTATTACACCCGTGAAGCTGGCGTGCGTTCATTAGAGCGTGAGCTGTCTAAAGTTTGTCGTAAAGTCGTAAAAATGATTTTGCTTGATAAGTCAGTGAAAACCGTTGTTGTGGATCAAGATAACCTGAAATCTTTCTTAGGTGTGCAGCGCTTTGATTACGGTAAAGCTGAATCTAACAATCAAATTGGTCAAGTTACTGGCCTTGCATGGACTCAAGTTGGTGGTGATTTACTGACCATTGAAGCCACTTCGGTGCCAGGTAAAGGCAAACTTGCTTATACCGGTTCGCTAGGTGACGTGATGCAAGAGTCAATTCAAGCTGCAATGACCGTTGTTAGAGGCCGCGCAGAGCAGTTGGGGATCAATAACGACTTTTATGAAAAGCGTGATATCCATGTTCATGTACCAGAAGGTGCAACGCCAAAAGATGGTCCTTCAGCAGGTGCGGCAATGTGTACTGCTTTAGTATCAAGTTTAACCGGCAACCCGGTTAAAAGTGACGTAGCGATGACGGGTGAAATTACCCTTCGTGGTGAAGTGTTACCAATTGGTGGCCTGAAAGAGAAACTGCTTGCGGCGCATCGCGGTGGGATAAAAGTTGTGCTTATTCCTAAAGAAAATGAGCGTGATTTAGAAGAAATTCCAGCAAATGTGATTGCTGATTTAAAGATCCACCCTGTAAGGTGGGTCGAGGAAGTCCTTGAATTGGCCTTAGAAAGACCTGTTAAAGGCTTCGAAGTGGTCAAAAAGTAACTAATCAGTAAGAAAACTTGCTAGTAACCCAAAAAAAATGAAAAAAGGGGCTTAACAAACACGAAAGCTGTGGTAGCCTAGATAAGTGGAGAGTCAGTTAGCACCAAACCCTTGGCGCATCTGACTTTGAGCTGTATCCAAGTACATTTTTTTTGGTTTTCCAACTAAGTTTGGTGTGGTATCAAACTTACGATAAAAAGCCTCCGTAGACCGTTCCAAAGACGGATTTGGTTGCGGCGCAAAAATAACATTCAAGGGGATGACATGAACAAATCTGAACTAATCGAGAAAATCGCTTCTGGTGCTGACATTTCTAAAGCAGGCGCTGGCCGTGCACTAGATTCTTTTATTGCTGCTGTTACTGAAGCGCTTAAAGAAGGCGATAAGATTTCTCTAGTTGGTTTTGGTACTTTTGAAGTACGTCAACGTGCAGAACGTACTGGCCGTAACCCACAAACGGGTGCAGAAATCAAAATTGCAGCAGCAAACATTCCTGCCTTCAAAGCTGGTAAAGCACTAAAAGACGCTGTTAACTAAATAGTTGGTATCGTTGCCTTTTGTAAGGCATTTGTAGAAAGCACTGTTTTAACAGTGCTTTTTGCGAAATAAAGTATCAGAATTAACTTTGTTTTTTTGATATTAGGAGAGATAAGGCATACCTCGGTAGCGTCTGAATACTCCGTCTAAATTACAAGAAGGCGCATCCGCAAAAGGTGCGCCTTTTTATTTTATTATGTCGCAACAAGCGAGAATTCAGATGTTAGAAAAAATTCGCGAAGGTTCACAGGGCGTTATAGCTAAAAGTATTTTAGTACTGGTGATCCTTTCGTTCGCATTTGCTGGTGTCAGTAGTTACCTAGGAACCTCGACAGATGTTCCAGCCGCAGTAGTTAATGGTGACGAAATCACAGCCAATGAATTAGAACAAGCATTCCAAAATGAACGTGGCCGTTTAGAACAACAACTAGGCGAAATGTTTGATGCCTTAGCTGCTGATGATAACTATATGAATGGTATCAAGCAGAATGTATTAGATCGTTTGATTTCAGATAAGCTAATTAGCCAAGCGGCTGAAGATTTGGGACTACGTGTTTCAGATGAGCAAATTAAACAAGCGATTCTGAATGAGCAAGCATTCCAAACCGATGGTGTATTTGATAATGACCGCTACTTAGCTGTACTACGTCAATTAGGTTATCAAACCACTAGCTTTAGAAATATGATGCGTGTTGATATGACTCGTCGTCAACTTTTAACCGCGCTAGTGGGCAGTGAGTTTGTTCTTGATGGTGAAGCAAAGCAATTAGCTGAAGTTCAAGGTCAAACCCGTGATATTCGTTATTTAGTTGTGGACTCTACACCTTTCTTAGCTTCTTCAACAGTTTCTGCTGAAGAGATTAAAGCCTATTACGAAAGTAACTTAATTCAGTTCATGAGCCAAGAAAAAGTTAGCTTAGAATATGTCGAGTTGGACGTTGCAGATCTGGCTAAAGGTATCGAAACGTCAGTTGATGATGCGCGTGCTTTTTATGAAGACAACCAACAACAATATCAAACGCCAGAAAAACGTTTAGCTGCACATATTTTATTTGCATCTGGCGATGATAGCGCCGATGAAGCAAAGGCCGAAGCTGCTTTAGCTAAATTACAAGCTGGTGAAGACTTTGCTGCCGTTGCTAAATCAGATTCAGATGACCAATTTAGCGCAGAGCAGGGCGGTCAACTCGATTGGTTCGAACAAGGTGTAATGGATCCTGCATTTGACTCAGCTTTATTTGCACTTTCAACTGGTGAGTACTCACAAATTGTGAAGAGTGAATTTGGTTATCACATTATCAAGTTACTCGATGTGGAATCTGGTGCTGCAGCGCCGTTTGATGACGTGCAAGATAAAATCATCGCTGATCTTCAAAACAAAAAAGCGGTTGATGAATTTTATAGCTTACAAAGTGTTTTAGCCGATACCAGCTACGAAATACCTGACACTTTAGATGAAACAGCTAAAGCATTAGGCGTTGAGGTTCAATCAACAGCGTTATTTTCTCGTGATAATGCGCCTGTTAATTTAAATACTCCAGCTTTAATCAAAGCTGCATTTTCTGATGACGTTATTGGTAGCGGCATGAACAGTGAAGTGATTGAGTTAGCACCTAACCATGTGGTTGTGATTCGTTTACTGCAACATAAAGATGCTGGTACATTGCCATTAACTGAAGTATCTAGCAGCATTGAAGCACGTTTATTGCAAGATAAAGCGAACTTTGCCGCAAGTGAAAAAGCCAATGAATATTTAGCGCAATTAAAAGCAGGCACTGAAATCACTGAAGTTGCAGTAGCAACGAAAGAGAAGCTAGCACGATTTAATCAAGATATTGATCAAGCTATTTCGACTAAGGCATTTAAAATTGCAGCTCCAGATGCTGGTGCAAGCTCATTTGATACCGCTGCATTAGCTAATGGCTATGCGGTTATTGCTTTGGATAAAGTTAATGATGCAGAAGGTATTGATGCAAATATTGTTGAAAGTATTAAGCAACGTTTAGTACCTCAATACAGCGAAGCTGATTACCGTTCAGTTGTCGCAGCTTTAAAAGCAAAAGCAACAGTTGAATACCCAGTAGCTGAATAAGCTGATTGGAATTCACAAAAGCCAAGGTTCGCCTTGGCTTTTTTATGTCAAAATTTTGAGGTTCTTATAAGGATATTTATGAACTTAGCATTGTTTGATTTTGATGGAACTATTACAAGTAAAGATACTTACACGCCATTTATTTACTCAAGTGTACCTAAGTGGCGTTTAATCGTTTGTTATCCGATATTAATCCCTGTGATAGCCGCTTATAAATGGCAGCTCATTGGTGGGTCAAGAACGCGTAGCATCATTTCTAAGTTTGCTTTTTGGCAACAAGATGAGCAACACATTAAGGCCATCGGCGAAGATTATGCTACAAGTTTTGATCTACAAATCAAACCTCAAGCGCTAGCGCGTCTGCAATGGCATCAGATGCAAGGTGACACCATTGTTGTGGTTTCGGCATCACTTAATGTTTATTTAGCGCCATGGTGTCGCCAGCATGGATTTAAACTGATATGTGCAGAGCTAGAAAGTAAAAAGGGTAAACTGACCGGACGGTATATTAATGGTGACTGTAGCGGCGCTGCAAAATCAAATCGAGTTTTAGCTCAGTTTGACCTACAAGATTTTGATAAAGTGTATGCCTATGGTGATACAGAAGAAGATAAACCCATGCTAGAACTTGCTGATGTCAGTTATTACCGATGGCAAAAACTGACAGGCTAACGCCGTTATATAGTAAAAAACTAAGGTATGGCTTTACTGTTTACTAGTAAATCTAGCGGTTTATAAGCCAAACAACTTGTTGCAGTCATGGGACTAAAAATCGGACTTGTAAGTTGTGTTTATATGAAAGATAAGTCAGTTTTAAACTAAGAGGTCTAGTCAAAAATTGAAAGATTTACATGCTCAATTTGAAGTGCTGTTAAGCTATATCGATAATAATCTACCTGCAATTTCTGCGTTTGATGACAATCTCAACAGCCGCTTAGCGGCGATTGCAGGGGTTGCTGAAGTGCATTTTGGTGCGTTATTTTACAGTCTGTTTCATACTAAAGTGCAGGATTATATTCGTTTGCTAAAAAACCTTGAAGCGGCGCAGTTACTGGGTTTTGATAAAACTATTAGCTTAGATACTGTCGCGTTAAAAATGGGCTACCCGTCAACTGCGGCATTTATTACCGCGTTTACCGACAGCATTGGTCAAAGTCCGCAAAGCTTTCAAGCCTCACCTGATTGGGGGAATTTTTTTGCCAAGCAGCAACCACTGAGTACCCTAGCCGAAGGACACGAGCAGTTTTCTGCTGCTGAGGTTAATATTCAGGCATCGGATCTAACGGCGACAGAGTTAGTGGTTATTAAGCATCGTGGACCCGCTTGTTATTTATCTCAATCGAAAAATGCCTTAAACGCATTTAGGCAAAAATATCATTTATCGCCCAGTACTAGTCGCACCTTTAATTTCGTTTATGATATGCCTTATCCGCAAATTAATGCCTTAACTGACGATCAATCCATGTTATCGCTGGATATTGGTGTGAGTGTCAATCAAGCGAAGCTTACTGAATTAGCGCCTGTTATTGCTGAGTCTGGTTATTTTTCGAATAAGTCTGTGGCTAAGGGGCGTTATGCTCAGTTTTATCATTTGGGTTCTGAAAAAGAGCTCAATAGCAAAATAAAATATCTTTATAGTCATTGGCTTGCTGCCAGTGATTGGACTTTAACGACCCAGCCGCTGATAATTGAACGCTTGGATGTGATTAAGAGTGAGGCTGTTGAAGCTGCTATTGCCGATGACAACCAAGAGCTTGTAGAGGTTAGAGTCTATTTAAAATTACAGTAACAGGTATCCGTATATGTTCACTGTAAGAAATTAACTCATCGTTTTATTGCGATACGAGCCGCATCATCTCGGCGCATAGCCAAGCCATGTAAGTTGCCCAAGCATAACCAAATACTGAGAACATGATCGCGATAGGTACCAGTGAGCGGTGAAATGCAATTGCCACCACAGGGGATGATGCCGCGCCGCCAATACAGCATTGACTTGCTAATGCCATATAAGCCACAGGTGCTTTCATCACTAGCCCAGCAATAATCACGAACAGGCTATGAATTGCTAACCATACAAAGCCGATGGCAAAGTAGATTGGAAAGTCATCAATCATTGTCAAGTCCATTCTAAGGCCCATACTAGCAATCAAAATATACAGCATGACAGTGGAGACCTTTGATGCACCTAATTGCTCAAGTTCACGCACTTTGGTATTTGAAAGTGCAATACTGATAGTGGTCACTATGATGACAATCCAAAAGAAATTTGAAGTCAGACTAAACTTTTCTGTTGCAGGGTAGTGGGCGGCAAAATATGGCGCCAGAATATCAGCCCCCATATGTGCTAATCCCGTCACGCCAAATGCCACACTGAATATTAATATGTAATCAGTTATGGTGATATTCTTGACCGTGTGAGCTTGCTGATATTCGCTTGTAGCGATTAACCGCTGATAATTGCTTGAGTCGGCACCCGTTTTTTTATCTATCGCAGCAGCATTATTGGCGCAGATTAATAAAAATGACATCCAAATCGCTGAGTAGACTACATTGACCGAAATCATAATCGCAAATAAGTTTTCTTTTACCTGATAGATTTCTTTCATGGCAAGTTGATTCGCTGTGCCACCAACCCAATTCCCTGCTAAGGTCGCCATTCCGCGCCAGGCAGCATCTTCACCTAGCCAATTAATAGATTCAGGCGCTATTTTCGCAAAAAGTATCAGAGTTAACGGGCCGCCAATAATAATGCCTAAGCTGGCAATTAAAAACAGCATGACAATTTTAGGGCCCAATAATAGAATGGATTTTATGTCTACACTGATAATTAGTAATGTTAAACAAGCGGGCATTAAATACTTTGAGGATATGTGGGGTAATTGACTTTGGGAAGCATCGACAATGTTTAAGGTATTTAAAAATGATGGCAACACATAAATCATGACCATAATGGGCACAAAACGGTAAAGTTGTTTCCAAAAGCTTTGTTTTAGCTTGCTAGTATAAAATACCAAACCAATAATCGCGGCCAACAAGCCAAAAATGACCGGATCTGCAGTAATCATAATTTATATTGGCAACCTTATTAGTTTATCGCTTTGTTATTGATTGCAGAATTGGATGAACTCTTCAAGTAACGGACTTAATGCTTCTTCATTACGCCAAATAGACCAGTAGTTTCGCTCGAAATCCCACTCTGGTAAATCTATTTCAATAAGTTGACCGCTGGCTATTTCTTCTTTTACAGCAAGGTAGGGCAGTACACTAACGCCAATGCCAGTACCAATAGCACGTTTTATCGCGCCCATAGTATTCATTGATAATTCTTGATGAATATTGATACTGGCACTTTTTAATAGCTGGGTATTACGTAGCCTCGACACCGAAATGGTTTCATCCATAACCCATAATTGTTGCGACAGCAATTCAGGGGTAATGGTTTCGCTTGCTATTGGATTGTTACTGCCGATGACGATACACAATCTATCTTTAAGCCACTGCTGATATTGTAAATTATTTAACCCAGGCTTGGCATCGACAAAACCTAAATCCAGTTCTTTTTCAGACACCATTTTCTCGATGGCTAAACTGTTGTTAATCAATAGTTTAATATCAACACAGGGGTGTTGTTGTTTAAATAATGGGATGATTCTTGAAAGAATATAGTTACCCGCAGTTTTACTACTGCCAACTTTGATGGTGCCACCGATGGCTGTTCGCTCAGTAAACATCTGCTCTAATTGATTACTTTTAGAAAGCATCTCATTGGCGTAAGGCAAAATAACTTCACCATTATCATTAATGGTTAAGCCGTTACTGCTTCTCTCAAACAGACGGGTGCCTAATGAACCTTCTAAATCCTTTAACGCCATACTGACAGCGGGGACTGACATATGTAATGTTTTGGCTGCTTTAGAGATCTGACCATTAATATGGATGGCTTTAAATATTGACAGTTGCTTGAGTGTGATTTTCATGGGCAAATTATTCTATGAATTCATCAATAGTATAACGAGTTGACAATATTACTCTGTAAACTTTTGGTATTATTTTTAGGAATTGCTAACGAGTTCAAGTTATTTGAAAAAGTCTTACCTTGTTAGCATAAACCCATCAGTGTTGATGGGTTTATCATATTTAATTATGTATTGGCTATCAGATAACACGCCAATAATACGACGTTATAGCCAATCTACTATTAGAATATTTTAGAAATCGTAGCGCACGCCTACAGTAAATACACTGTCATCTTCTAATTCAATCGTCGGGCCTGTGTTAGCAACCCGATATTCACCTTCATAGGTGGCGTAGTGGCCAAACACCATCGTTGATTTTGATAGACGGTAATCGGCACCTACAGTGAAGGAGTTAATATCGACATCGGTAGCTTCCTTGTATTGCGCTGAAGAGACGTCATTATTTTTAAAATACTTACCAAAACCGGCCTTATCCTTGCCATATTCAGCTTTAAAGTTGATGCCACTCCAGTTATATATTGCGCTAACGAAGTAGGAATTACCTTCTTTATCACTATAGGTTTGGCTTTGGGTATTTTGTAATAAACCGCCTAGTTTAAGACTACCTATTTTGACTTGACCAACCCCGCGGTATGCGTCGACACCGCCAATGGTGTTATAAGCCGCTGCAACGTAATAACGTTGTTTTTTCAGCTTTTTGTCACCAGCGGTAACGCTTAATGCGTACTGACTCTCGTTAGAATCATAATTATCATCAACTAAATAGGTGGCATTTATACTGACTAAATCGGCAATTTTAGGTGAATAGTAAGTAATGCCATCAGCTTTACGATCTTGCCCAGCAATCATTCTATTGTAGGCGGCATTGGTTAATGCAAATGCTTCAGCTGTGCCTTTAGATGTTTTCATTACCGTATCATTTCGGCCAACAATGACAGTACCTAAACCACTTCTCACCCCTAAATAGGTGTTTCTTGGTTTAAATAAATCATCATCAGCTTCGTTGGTGGCAGCGTTAACTTGCACTTCAACATTATAAATAATCTCTATGTTTTCATATATTTTCTCACTGCCTTTTACCCCTAGGCGAGAAAAGTTATTTTCCAGCACAGTACCCGCTTTTTGATTTTGTGTTGTTAAACCGTTATCAGACTCTGTTAGTGCCATTTCTAAGCGGCCATAGAACTGCGGTGACTCAGCGAATGCGGCAAAAGAGCTCGCTGATAGGATTGATACAACAGTGAGTGAAACTAGTGATTTTTTCATCTTCTTAATCATCTCTATTTTAAATTAATATTATCAATTGGTTATATTGCTTTAGCTAATGAATATATTCATTAATAAACCTCAATATCATCAATTTTGAGGAGGTTGCAGCGTATGTAAACCTGATATACATAATAGGATTGAATCATGGAGATAAATTCTAACTGGGTCACAAATGTTGTGGTTTTGTAGCGATTTAAGTTAATTTTAATTTGGTTTCATTAAAACTTAACCAAGTGCCAATGTTGACCAATGTCTAAGTTTTACTATCTCTTTATGAGTATTCTATCGTCCAACAAAGCAAGTTGTGAAAATGATAATTAGAGGTATGAACCAATGAAACTTAAATATTTAGCTTCGGCAGTGGCAGTGATGATGCTTACTTCTGGCAGCGTAATGGCAAAAAATGACTTAGCGTCTTTCCATACTGAAATGGGTGACTGTCAAAGCTGTCACGTTGCAGAAAAAATGAAAGACATCAAGAAAAGCATGACTGATAGCCAAACTCATGAGAACGCCCAGTGTCAGGACTGTCATGGTGGTTATGCTGATTTAGTTAACGATAAACTTGAGTTTGACCCACATGCATCTCATTTAGGAGATATCAACTGTACTTCTTGTCATACCGCCCATGCTAAACCTGAGTTGACTTGTAATAACTGTCATAACTTTGAAATAGAAATGCCATTTGCTGATTCAAAAGCGAAGAAGAAGTGGGATGGTGATTGGAATCAAGACAAAATCCAACAAGCGATTGATAAAGGCCCTGTAGAAACGGTTGATGTGATTGTTGTTGGTGGCGGTAGTGCCGGTTTCAATGCAGCGATTTCAGCTAAATTGGCAGGTGCCAACGTTGTTTTATTTGAAAAAGCCCCTTATACCGGTGGTAACTCAATGCTTGCTGCAGGCGGTATTAATGCTGTCGGCACACCACAACAAAAAGCCAAAGGCATTGAAGACACTGTTGATTGGTATGCTGAAGATGCCATGAAAGGCGGTCGTTATCAAAATGACCCTAAACTTGTGCAAACTATGGCTGAAGAGTCTGCTGGCGCTGTAGCATGGCTTGAGTCTTTAGGTGCTGATATGTCAGAGCTTAAACGTTCAGGCGGCGCAAGAGCAGAGCGTACTCACGCACCTTCTGGTGGCGCGTCAATTGGTCCACACTTAATTGATACCTTGCGTAAAGCCGCAGTAGAACGTGATATTCCAGTTCGCGTTAACTCAAGAGTTGAAAAAATCGTCTTAAATGATGATCAATCAGTTGCTGGCGTGGTGGTTCACGGCCGTCATTCAGGCTACAACATGGTCGCTGCTGATTCTATTGTATTAGCGACAGGTGGTTATGGTATGAATAAGCAAATGGTTGCTTACTACCGCCCAACAATGAAAGACATGTCTAGTTCAAATAACGTTACAGCCACTGGTGATGGTGTGCTACTTGCTAAAGAAATTGGCGCTTCAATGACTGATATTGATTGGGTTCAAGCGCATCCTACAGTAGGTAAAGATAGCCGTATTTTGATTTCTGAAACCGTTCGCGGTGTTGGTGCAATTATGGTCAATACTGATGGCAACCGTTTCATTAATGAACTAACGACTCGTGACCGTGCATCAGATGCAATCTTAAAGCAAAAAGATCAATATGCTTGGTTAGTGTTCGATGAGCAATTGGTTGAGAAAAAGAAAATGGTACGTGGTTACGAACATTTAGGTATGTTAAGTAAAGCCAACACCATTGAAGAACTGGCAAAAATCACCGGAATGGCTGATTTACCGAAAACTGCAGCGGATTACAACAAGTATAAAGCAGCAGGTAAAGATGATGCATTCGGCCGCGCCAATATGCCATTAAGCTTAAGCACGCCGCCATACTACGCTGTAAAAGTAGCACCTGGTATTCACCATACTATGGGCGGGATCGCAATTGATACCGATACGAATATCTTGAACCTACAAAGCTGGAAAATGCCTGGTTTGTTTGCGGCTGGTGAGGTCACTGGTGGTGTTCATGGTTATAACCGTCTAGGCGGTAACGCAATCGCTGATACGGTAGTATTTGGTCGTAAAGCTGGTGAAAACGCCGCTAAGCATGCGCTAAAAACTAAATAACTCTTAGTTAAATTTCATCATTCCCTTATAAAGGCCAAGTCTCATCAACTTGGCCTTTTTTTATTAATAACGCCGCATTAATAAAATAAAGAGTCACTGTGCATTTAACCAGATATAAAAAAGCCAAGTTATAATAACTTGGCTTTTCTTATTACCTTAGGGGATTAAAGGCTGATAACATCAAAAGTCACGTTTGGATTAACGTCAGCTTCATAGTCGATGCCAGCAATACCAAAACCAAACAGTTTTAAAAACTCTTCTTTGTATTCATTGTAATCAGTCAGTTCAGCAAGGTTTTCAGTGGTGACATCCGGCCATAAGTCACGGCAATGTTTTTGAATTTCTTCGCGTAACTCCCAATCATCTAAACGAAGACGATTTTCATCATCTGTTGGTGCCGCTTGACCATCAGCGCGATATAAACGCTCGCTGAACATACGGTAAATTTGGTCCATACAGCCTTCATGAACGCCTTCTTCACGCATTTTCTTAAATACCATCGCGATGTATAAAGGCATTACCGGGATAGCAGAGCTTGCTTGAGTGACAACACTCTTAAGCACAGCCACATTGGCAGAACCGCCTGTTTTGGCTAACTTTTCATTAAGGCTATGAGCCGCACGGTCTAAATCCATTTTGGCTTTACCTAATGCGCCATGCCAGTAGATAGGCCAAGTGATCTCGGTGCCAATATAGCTGTAGGCCACGGTTTTACAATTATCCGCTAATACACCCGCATCACTTAAGGCGCTCATCCATAATTCCCAATCTTGACCGCCCATCACTGTCACGGTATCAGCAATTTCTTGCTCTGTTGCTGGCTCTACCGAGGTTTCGATGATGGTGTTTTTGTTGGTGTCTACCGCAGTTGCGGTATAAGTTTCACCGATAGGCTTAAGGCTTGAGCGGATCACTTCACCGGTATCAGGCAATTTACGCACTGGAGAAGCTAAAGAGTAAACCACCATATCAATTTGACCTAAGTCTTGTTTGATAAGCTCAATGACTTTTTGTTTAGCTTCATGGCTAAATGCATCACAGTTAATGCTTTTTGAATATAAACCTTCAGCTTTAGCGAATTTATCAAAGTAGGCAGAGTTGTACCAACCGGCCGTACCTGGTTTGGTTTCTGTGCTTGGTTTTTCAAAGAAAACACCAATGGTGGCCGCATCACTACCGAACGCTGATGCAATACGAGAAGATAAGCCGTAGCCACTTGAAGAGCCAACCACTAAGACTTTTTTAGGGCCATTGGCAATTTTGCCTTTTGCTTTGGTTAATTCGATTTGTTCTTTGACGTTAGCTTCACAACCGATAGGATGAGTGGTTGTACAAATAAAGCCACGTGTTTTAGGTTTAATAATCATAATTTGGTTTCTTCCTTTAACAATCGCACTAGGATAAATAGTTAGGCGACGAATTGGCACTAGTTTTTATGTTTTTTGGCTAAATTACTCAGTGGTTGGAGCAGTTTAGCGTTTGGCTGTGAGTTGTGTTTGCTGCGATATTAAGCGGCGAGAGTATTCTTGTTGTGGGTGATTGAATAATTCTTCTGTGCTCGCTAGTTCAACTACGCTGCCATTTTTGAGCACCAGTACCTTGTCACTAAAATGACGTACAATGTTCAAATTGTGGGTCACAAAAATATACGATAGCCCCATTTCTTTTTGTAATTTTATCAGCAGATTAAGTATTTGAGAACGCACTGATAAATCTAATGAGGCAAGTGCTTCATCAGCGATAATGATTTTAGGGTTTAACATTAAAGCTCTAGCAACGGCTACACGTTGTTTTTGACCTTCAGAGACCATATGAGGATAGAAATTGGCATGTTCAGGTAGTAAGCCCACTTTTCTGAGTCTATCTGCCACCCGCACTTTTCGTTCCGCTGAATTCAATGTGGTGTTAAATCGTAATGGTTCTTCTAGTAGGCTACCAATGGTTAACCTCGGGTTTAATGAGGTGTTAGGGTCTTGAAAAATCATTCTAATTAAGCGGCTGCGCTGTTTGAGATTTCGCGCCTCCAATGCTTCCCCTTCAAACAATATTTCTCCACCGCTGCGAGGCTCTGCGCCAACCAGTATTCGCGCTAAGGTACTTTTACCTGAGCTTACTTCACCGACAATAGCCAAGGTTTGTCCACGCTCAAGTTTAAATGATAGTGGTGACAGGGCTTGATTATATTGCGCTTTGAACCTTTTATAACCCGTAAAATAGCGTTTGCTTAGCTGGTTTACTTTAAGTAATGGAGTTGTCATCTTCTATCTCACTGTTATACGGGAAATGGCAGGCAAAATAGCGATCTTTTTCGTGGGCCAAACTGGGTTGGATAACACATGCTCTTTGGGCGTCAGGGCAGCGAGGACCCAGCCTGCACCCTGCAGGCAAATGCTGCAATGACGGCGAGGAACCTTGCAATGTTGGTAAATAGGCTTTGTGGCGTATTTGGCCTGCAAAGTCTGGCAGATTTTTGAATAATGCTTTGGTATAGGGGTGATAGGGTTGTTTGATTAATTCGTTAACGGGCCCCGACTCCATGATTTGTCCGCTGTATAAAATACTGATGCGATCGCACCATTTTGCTAAAGTTTCTAGTTCATGGCTGACTAGCAGTATAGAGACATTTTGAAGTTGGTTTAATTGAGCTAACAAACGAAATATTTGCGCTTGAGTACTTAATTCCATCGCATTCGTTGGTTCGTCGGCGATTAATAACTTAGGGTGGTTAGCTACTGCCATAGCAATCATTACCTTTTGGCAGGCACCTTCAGAAAGTTCCCAAGGGTAGCGCTTCATAATGGCTTTGGGCTTTTTAATTCCAACTTTATGAAGCCATTTTTGCGCGGTTAAATGAGTGTCTTTTGCTCTGCGCCAAAAAGGCACGGCTTTGTTTGGCGTGAGCGATTCAATTAACTGACTGCCGATAGTTTTTACCGGGTCTAAACTGCCAGAAGGGTCTTGGAAAATCATGGTCATATCACTGCCCATTAAGCTGCGACGTTGCTTTTTAGTCATTTCCAATAAATTTTTGCCATCCCACATCATGCGATCGGCAATGATGCGCCAGTTTGGGCCTAAAACGCCTAGTACCGCTTTGGCTAATAAGCTACGCCCAGAACCTGATTCACCAACTAAGCCATGAATTTCACCCGGATTAATGGTTAAACTGACTTTCTCAAGTACCTTCACTGTGCCTTGTGGGGTATCGAGTTCGATAGTGAGATTTCTGACATCAAGTAATGGCATGGGCTAGTTTCTTATCGGCGCGAGCGCCGAGCGTAATCCGTCACCCACCAAATTAATGGATAACACAGTAAATAGGATCGCCAAACCTGGAATGGTAATCGACCAAGGCGCAATTAATTGGCTGTTTAACCCTTGAAAAATCATCGCTCCCCACTCTGAGCTAGGGGCTTGTGCTCCAAGATTGAGAAAGCCTAAGGCGGCAATGTCTAATATCGCCACCGATATGGCAATGGTCGTTTGAATAATAACCACTTCCCAGACGTTTGGCATGATGACATACCAAAAGATTTGTATTTGACTGGCGCCATCAAGTTTAGCGGCAATAACGTATTCTTTTTGTAGCTCTTCATGTACTGCTTGGTGAATTGCCCGCACAAATTGCGGCGTTAAGGCTAAGCCTACTGCCCAAAATACATTTATTAACCCCGGACCGGTCACTGCGACAACCAAAATGGCGAGCAATAATGACGGAATTGATAATAAGGCATCGAGCAAATGACCTAAAATACTTGATTTTAACCCACGCATCATTCCTGAAAGGGAGCCAATAATAAAGCCGACGATTAAGGCGCAAAGCACCACAATTAATGACATGCCGAACGTTAATCTAACCCCATGCAATAAGCGGCTGAATAAGTCTCGGCCTAAATCATCGGTACCTAAAAAATGCGAAACATGTCCAAGGGCGTCCCATGATGGCGGTAATAATATGGCATCAGGATTTTGCATTTCTGGTGGGTAAGGAGCGAGTAGCGGCCCCAATACAACCAGTAGTAATAAAAATATTACCGCCCAAAGGCCTGCGACAGCAAATGGGTTACTAGCAAATGCTTTCCACAATTGCATCATAGGTGAAGCTATGTGTTCATCCTGATATATTTTAATTGCTGGCATACAGTTCTTTCCTATTAATAGGGTTAATAGTGGTATGCACTAAATCAATCATAATGCTTAAAAAGATAATCAGCAAAGAGACTGAAAGGATCCCTGCTTGAATCACGGTGTAATCTCGCTGATATATTCCTGCAATAAGCCATGATCCCACCCCTGGCCATGCAAAAATTACCTCGACAATAATGCCGTAACTGGCAAACGAGCCAAGCATTAAGCCAAAGGCTTTAAGAACTGGGATAAGCGCGTTAGGTAAGGCGTGTTTCATTAAAATACTATAGGTATTAAGGCCACGGGCTTCAGCAGCGCGAATATAGGTTTGGGTCATAACCGTCATCATTGCTTGACGTGTGATACGTATAACGACAGTAAAAGGTAATACAGCTAAGGTTACCGCAGGTAAAATGATGTGTAATAAGGCATCTTTAAATGCTGAGATCCGATAGGCTTCATGTGATAGCAAAGTATCGATCAGCATAAAACCTGTGACGGGTTCAATTTCATATAATAAATTGATTTGTCCAGAGATCGGCAACCACTCTAGCTTTACCCCAAACCATAATGACAAGGTTAATCCGAGCCAGAATACAGGTATAGAGTAACCGGTTAAGGTTAGGGCTAAAATACTGCGCTGGACTGACTTGCTTTCACTTAATGAGGACAATACGCCAAGTGGCACTCCAAAAAATATTGCTATCGTCCCAGCAAATAATGACAATTCAAAAGAGGCGGGTAACACGTTACTGAGCTCTGTGGCGACACTTTGTTGTGAGTTAACCGAAATCCCTAAATTGCCTGATAATCGCTCGGTTAAATAAGCGATAAATTGACTAAGCTGGTTACTATCAAGCTTAAAGTCTGCAACGGTTTGTGCTTGTTGCTCACTGCTAGGGAACTGTATCCCAGTTAAGGCGTAGCTTTTTTCAACTGGAAACATACCTGTGGCAAAAAACAGTACCGCAATCATAACCAATGAAGTGGCAAAAAATAAATTAATTCGTCTTAGAAAATAACGCCACATTAAGGTTTTTTCTCCGCAGTTTTTAGTTCGATATTAGAGAAAGCCATTCCACCATAGGGGTTAACATCTTTAGTTGATACTGAAATGTTTTTTAGGATCAATTTTTGTCCATGGGCAATATTAACCAAGGGAACTTGCTGATGAATGAGCTGTTCAGCTTGCTGATATAGCGCCTTTCTTGTGGTTTTTATTGGCGTAGCTTTAGCTTGTGCAAGTATTGCGTCCAATTCAGCTGAACACCATTTAGAACGGTTATTATTTGATTCTAGGGCTGAGCAACTGAGTAGTGGGGTAAAGAAATTATCAGGATCGGTATTGTCAGCATTCCAACCAATTAATACTGAATCATAATCTTGGCTAATTAATTTTTGCGTAAACACGCTCCAGTCATAACTGACAATATTCACTTTAACCCCAATGTTGGCTAAGTCGGCCTGAATCAGCTCTGCGGTCTTGAGGGCGTTTGGATTATAAATTCGCACCACTGGCATCGCCCAAATATCAAAGGTTAAGTTATTAACCCCTGATTCTTCTAACAGCCTTTTAGCTTTCTCAGGATCAAAATCATTAGGGTCGGATGAGTCTGAATAAGCCCATGATCCTGGCGGCAGCATTCCGGTCGCTTCTACAGCGGTGTCATGGTAAACCACATTAAGGATATTTTTCTTATCAATGGCATGGGCAAGGGCAAGTCGAACTCGCACATCGTCTAGAGGAGGCTTTTGAGTGTTAAATGCCCAAAAACCGACGTTTAACCCCGGTTTAGTGTTAACTTTTAAGTGTTTATGCTGTTTAATTACTGCAAGTTCATTTGCCTTTGGCAGGGCAGACACATGGCAATCTTTAGTGATGATTTTAGCCAGTCTAGACTCACTTTTAGGTGTGATATCAAAAACTAACAGGTCAATTTTAGCCGCTTTACCCCAATATGCGGTATTGCGTTTATAGCGAATAAAATCATTTTTGACATAATCTGCGAGGTAAAAAGGCCCTGTGCCGATGGCGAAGTAATCGATATTTTCAGGGGTACCTGCCTGCCATTGTTGCTCGCCATATTCGGCAGAAAGAATAACGGCAAAATCAGTGGCCAAATTAGCTAAAAATGATGCATCAGGTTGGGTTAAGTGGAATACCACTTCATAATCGTTTACTTTTTCGACTCGACTCACTAAGTTGGAAAAATCAATACTTTGGAAAAATGGATAGCCAGTTCTGCTCACTGAGTGAAAAGGATGCGCGGGATTAATGATGCGATTAAATGAGAATAGGACATCATCGGCATTAAAATTTCTTGAAGGTTTGAACAAATTATTGTGCTGGAACTGTACGCCTTTACGCAACACAAAGTGATAACGTAAGCCATCATCGGATATGCGCCACTGGGTTGCCAGCGCAGCCATAAAATCAGATGAGTCATTGTTATAGTCAATTAGGCGGTTGTATAACTGATTAGAACTGGCATCAATAGTGGTACCAGAAGTGACCAATTGCGGATTAAAGGTTTCAGGATTGCCCTCAGAGCAATACACAATACCTGATGGGACATTGAGTTCACCACAACCTGTTACTAAAAAACTTAGCAAGCAGAGTAATGCAGCAGGTTTAAAGCGTTTTAATGTCTCACGCATTTTTTCATCATATTATTTAGGTACTGAATAAGTATTTTAGCAGTGTTAATAACTTAGGAGCAAATATCCTATTAAGACTTTTCAAGTAAATTATACTTTTTCAAAATGCCCCGCAGTTGGTGGTAGCTTAAACCTAATATTTCAGCGGTTTTCTTTTGATTATATTGGCTTTGGGCTAAGGCACTTTTTAGCAGGTTAATCTCATAGTTTTCAGTATGCTCTTTAAAGTCTAATGGGAAGCGAATATCTCTGTCTGTTGCACTGGTGCTAACTGATGATGCTTCATTTTCAGTGGAGTCATCGGTTACTGGAACCGCGACTGAAGTATCGGGAGCTTGATGCTCTGTTTGCTGCCTTTCACGAGTTTTGATTCTTGATGTTGGTCGATAAGGAGAGGCAAAAGGATCGACAATAATGTGGTCAATTTCTTCACCTTCAGATCCTCGACGATAGACGCTGCGTTCGACCACGTTTTTAAGTTCGCGGATATTACCTGGCCAGCGATATGACATGAGTTGCTCTATAGCTACTGGACTAAAACCGCCAAAATAATCTAAATTCAGTTGCCTTGCCATGCTCACGGCAAAATGCTCTGCTAAAGGCATAATGTCTTCTGTGCGGCTACGAAGGGGCGGTAGGGTGATAACATCAAAGGCTAACCTATCCAGTAAATCAGCCCTAAATTCACCATTTTCAGCTAATGAAGGTAAGTCCTCATTGGCAGCACAAATTAACCTTACATTGGTATTAACTGTTTTACTGCCACCCACTCGTTCGAATTCACCGTATTCGATGACACGTAACAGTTTCTCTTGAATTAATCCTGAGGTATTGGCCAGCTCATCTAAAAATAAGGTGCCTTCATCGGCGCGTTCGAAGCGACCTTCATGTTTGCCTTTCGCGCCCGTAAACGCACCAGACTCGTGGCCAAACAGTTCGCTTTCAAGTAATGATTCACTTAATGAAGAGCAGTTTAATTTAATAAACTCTTTATCCCAACGGCCTGATAAATAGTGTAACCGCTCGGCGATTAATTCTTTACCTGTGCCGCGTTCACCAATAATTAATACCGGCTTAGAAAGTGGGGCAACTTTAGAAACATGTTCTAATACCTCTAACAAAGCATTAGATTGTCCGATAAGATTGTCTTGCTCAAATTGTTTAGTCACTGTAATTTTTAGTCTATTACGCTAACAAGTGGTGAAAATCATAATAGTGGGCTGCGGCATTAAAAGAAAGAAAAAGTTAATATTTTGGTTATGATGTTGAATTGTCTGGTTTTTTAAAAGTTGGCACAACTCGTGAATAGTAAACTTCGACATTAACAATATTTTTGAGGGACACATTATGGGAATCTTCTCACGCTTTGCAGATATCATTAATTCGAACATCAGTGCTTTACTTGATAAAGCTGAAGATCCAGAAAAAATGGTACGCCTGATCATTCAGGAAATGGAAGACACGTTAGTTGAAGTACGCTCTACTTCTGCAAAAGTATTAGCAGAAAAGAAAGAATTACTAAGACGCATTAGCCGAGTTCAAGAGCAAGTGATTGATTGGCAAGCTAAAGCTGAATTAGCTTTATCGAAAGATAGAGAAGACTTAGCAAAAGCTGCGCTAATTGAAAAACAAAAAACGGTTTCATTATTAGAAACCCTTGAGATGGAACTTCAAGTAGTAGAAGAGCACATTGCTCGTCTTAAACATGAAGTTGAACAGTTACAAGAAAAACTGAATGATGCCAGAGCACGCCAAAAAACCATTATTATGCGCAAGCAAACTGCCACTTCACGTTTAGAAGTTAAAAAGCAGCTTGATTCAAGTAAAATTGATGATGCGATGGTGAAGTTTGAGCAATATGAGCGTCGCGTTGAAGGTTTAGAGTCACAAGTTGAAGCTTATGATATTGGTAAAAAGGGTAGCCTTGCTGATGAGTTTGCGGCACTTGAAGCTGAAGATTCAGTCAATGACGAACTTGAAGCATTAAAAGCGAAAGTGAAAGCTAAATCGCAACCTAAATCAAAAACTAAATCAGACAAGTAAACTTTTTCAGAGGTGAGTTATGGATATGGATCTTCTTATTGCCCCAATCATTATATTTTTAGTTATTGTGGCACCTATTTGGTTGATTCTTCATTATCGCAGTAAGCGACAAGTGAGTCAGGGGCTCACTGAAGAAGAGTTTACACAATTGAATGAATTAATTGCCCAAGCTGAAAAAATGGGCCGACGTATTGAAACATTGGAAGCTATTTTAGATACGGAAGCGCCAGAGTGGAGGGGGAAAGATGAGCACAGCTAACGGTCGCACATTATACCGCATCCCATCATCAGGCAAAATTTCTGGGGTATGTGCAGGGATTGCAGACTTTTTTAATCTTGAAACCTGGTTAGTCAGAGTGGTCGTAGTCTCAATATTTTTATTGGGTGGTTCTGGGCCTGTGTTTATTATCTATGTCGCCTTATGGATGATATTAGATATTAAGCCTGAAGATACAACACATGCCAAAGGCCACAAAGATATTGAAGTGAAGAAAAAGGTTTGGCAGGCAGGAGAGCCGGCAAAACGTGCCTTACATGATGTAAATAGTCAGTTTTATGCACTTGAAATTAGACTGCAACGACTTGAGCGCCATGTCACTTCCGATAATTTTGATTTGAAAAGAGAAATTAATAATCTTTAACTCGATTCAGACGACTATCTTCATATAATTCCAATGGGCGGTTTACCGCCCTTGTGTTTTTTTAGCAAAGACTTGATTATCAGTACTTGAAAATATTTTTCATCCCTATTTTGCTTATTCCTTAATTTGAGATTAACTATGAGCTTTATTGATCGTTCAATTAATAAAATTTCCCAAAAAACTCATCAATTAGTTCATCGCTCAACCGATCGGCATGTTCGTTTAGCCGTGACCGGTTTATCAGGGGCGGGTAAAACCGCCTTTATAACAGGGCTGGTTAATCAAATGCTCCATGCGGGGCTGCAATCAGAAAAAAGCCAAACTCAAAACCCATTGCCTTTGTGGCAAGTGTGCCGTGAAAATCGTTTGATAGGCATTAAACGCGCCATGCAACCTGATTTAGCCATTGCCAGTTTTGACTATAAAGGAGCGATGACATCATTAACCCAGTCGCCTGCAACTTGGCCTGCATCAACCCGTAATATCTCTGAGTTAAGGCTAGCGATTAAATATCGTCCTCAAAAGGGCATATTGGCAAAACTTGCTGATACTGCCACCTTGTATGTGGATATTGTTGATTACCCAGGTGAGTGGTTATTGGATTTACCAATGATGAAGCAAAACTTCATCCAGTGGTGTGAGTCACAAATTGACGTTAAGCACCGATTAGCTGCCTCAAGCTATTATCCGCAGTTTGTTAGTGTATTAGCTAACATCAATTTATCAGAAACTGCTGATGAGCATAAGTTAAAGCAGATTGCAGACTTGTACCAAACATTACTGGTCGACTTGGTTAACAACCAAGGCTTTTATCTTGCACAGCCTGGTCGAATGCTATTACCTGGAGAGTTTGCCGATACCCCTTTATTGGCCTTTTTTCCACTCATAAATCTCAGCAATGATGAATTAGCCAATTTAGAAAACGCTGCTGACTCTAGCTATTACCAAGTGCTAAAGCGTCGCTATGAAGAGTATGTTTCAGTGGTGGTTAAGCCGTTTTATCGGGATTATTTTGCTAGTTTTGATCGTCAATTGGTGCTGGTGGATTGCTTTAATGGCCTAAACAGCGGTAAAGCACAATTTGAGGATATGGGTAATGCACTCAATAGTATTGTCGAAAGCTTTCATTTTGGACAATCGAGTTTATTAAGGCGTTTGTTCTCACCTAAAATTGATAAGTTACTGTTTGCCGCCAGTAAGGTTGACAGGGTTACTCGTGATCAGCAGAGCCATGTATTAAGTTTATTGACCGATATGCTAAAACACAGTCAGCACTTTGCTAACTATGAAGGCTGCGAAGTCGAAACGATGGCCATTAGCGCCATCAAAGCCACACAGCATGGCATGGTATCAACAACCAGTGGCGAGCAAGAAGTGGTCAGAGGCATAGATAAAAATCAGCAAATGCTCACCATATTTCCAGGCGAAGTGCCTCAGCGGTTACCCCAAGATAGCTTTTGGGACAAGCAAGGCTTTAATTTCGTGTCTTTTAACCCGCCTCGATTACCACAATCATCGATGTCCGACCCTCGTTTTGAGCATATTCGCTTAGATCATCTTTTACAGTTTTTGCTGGGGGATAAGTTGCAATAATATGAGTAAAAATAATAGCAAGAGAACAGAGTTTGAAGACGCTCAACTTAAGCAGCAGCAAGTGTTTGATACTGAAACGCTTGATTCGGGTAAGGATCAAGACGTTAAAGGGTCACAATCATTTACCGATGTCGAGTTTATTTGTGAAACTAATTTAGCAAAACTCCCTGAAACCATCGATGAACTCGAGTCCATCGATAAGCTCGGCGCTAAGCCTAAAAAAATCTCAATGCTTGCCAAGTTATCATTGTTAGCTTTGATACTGGTGGTTATCGTTCAAACCATACAAGGGCTGCAAACTGCCTACCTGCAAAGCCCGTGGCTATTTGGTTTTTACGTGACAGTGGCGGGGATCATCATGGCGTGGGCTGGGGCAATAACCCTGTCAGAGTGGAAAAAACTGATAAAGCTTAAACATGTGGCCGATACCCAAGCCACAGGCGAGCGTTTAGCGTTAAGTATGCAGCGCGGTGAAGCCAGTAAGTTCATCAGCCCCTTATTGCAAAAATACCCAGATACCGAAGGTAAAAAGCAATACTTAGCCATTAATAGCGTTGAACATAATGACGCTGAAATGGTGATGCTATTTGATGAATTAGTTTTGTCTGAACGCGATGAAAAAGCCAAAAAAATTGTAAGTCGCTTTGCGGCGGAGTCGGCACTACTGTTAGCGGCGAGTCCTTTAGCAGTATTAGATATGGCGATTATTTTATGGCGTAATCAGCGCATGGTTAATGTTATTGCAGATGTATATGGCATTGAATTAGGCTATTGGAGCCGGATTAAACTGATAAAAAGTATCGTACTAAATATTGTTTATGCTGGCACCACTGAAGTGGTAACAGATTTAGGCACCCAGTTATTATCGGTTGAAATGACCGGAAAGTTATCAGCACGTTTAGCCCAAGGTTTAGGCGGAGGTTTATTAACTGCGCGACTTGGTTATCAAGCCATGAGCTTATGTCGGCCGCTAAGTTTTAAATCGCAAAATCGCCCTAAATTGAGCCAAGTGCATCAGCAGTTGTTAGGCGAACTAAAAAGCTTTTCTGCGAGTGTAATGAAAACAAATAAAAATAAGCAAAAACAAACAGTAGAAAAATAATCTTACTTATTTTTGCAAAAAATAAATTGTTTACTACAGTTTTATGTTAGCGATAAATGCCCTGTTTTTAATAGATCATTTTCTTGTTGAATAGGGTGTAACGCTGACAAATACCGACCATGGATAGGGAAGTTGGTCGGGTTATTAAATAGGACTTTAAGGAGTTAACAATGAAACATCCATTACTCATGGGCGTCATGCTCACCTGCGCGTTATCAGCAGCAAGTATCAGTTTGGCTGTCGCCAAAGACACCACTAAACCAGCAGCACTCACTTCAGCTGAAATGTCTAAAACCACAGCCGTGAAAAGTAGCAATACAAAGATGGCTAAGGTGAATATTAATAAAGCGACAGCAGAGCAGTTACAAGCCCTCAATGGTGTTGGTGAAGCCAAGGCAAAAGCCATTGTGGAATATCGAAATAAATATGGTAAGTTCAAAAATGTCCAGCAATTAACCCAAGTTGCCGGTATAGGTGAAAAGCTGGTTGAGAAAAATGCTAAAGCGATAAGTTTGTAATTTATCAATTGATGACTTGGTATTAAAAAAGGGAGCTTTCGCTCCCTTTTTCAGTTTACAGATTCAATGGATGGTTACTGAGCGGTAAGTTGCTGACCGTTGACTTCAAAAGAATCTTCACCCATTAAATATAAGTAGGTTGGCATGATATCTTGTGCGGTTTTTAATGTTTGTGGATCTTCACCTGGGTAAGCTTTTGCGCGCATTTCAGTGCGGGTTGCACCAGGGTTAATACTATTTACACGCAGGCTAGTGCCTTCACATTCATGGGCAAGTACTTGCATCATGCCCTCAGTCGCAAATTTAGAGAACGCATAAGGTCCCCAATAAGCTCGTCCTTGACGACCAACACCGCTAGAAGTGAAGATAATAGATGCTGATGGTGCGCTGCGCATTATCGGTAATAAGGCTTTAGTTAAGATTACTTGGGCGGTGACGTTCACTTTCATTACATCTTCAAGTGATTCAAGGTCGATATGTTCAAACGGCCCTAATGCGCCAAGTAAACTGGCATTATGCAGTAATCCATCTAAATGACCGAATTGCTCAGCGATAGTTTCGGCCATATCTTGATAGTTTTGCTCTGTGGCACCTTTTAAATCTAATGGCACAATAGCAGGTTTGGGATAACCAGCTTGTACTATTTCATCATAAACCGTTTCAAGTTTTTTAACTGTTTTACCTAGCAAAATAACGGTCGCGCCGTGTTTTGCGTAGTTTATCGCCGCAGTGCGACCAATACCTGCGCCAGCGCCGGTAACCAGGATTGTTTTATTTTTTAGTAAATCTTTTTTAGCTTGGTATTCCAACATGATTCAATTTTTCCTTGGACTGTAAAAGCATGTCAAATCTCGTTTCGAACAAAAGGTAAACGAACGTTTTAAACAATTGACTTATATTTGTTAGTGAATAGTATGCTTCTTTGTAACAAATTTGTGGCTAACTCTATAATTTTACGTTAACTTGAGATGAGTTAAGGGCAAAAATATGTCCTTATGGTCATGCGTTTACGCTATTGTGACCAATTTTTGGGGAAATTAAAATTATTACAACAAGATTTGGGGAAAAAAGATGAAAAGACTCATATTGGGTGTTGCTATTGCATCTGCTCTTGGGCTTAGCGGCTGTAGTGAAGATAGTTCTAACGAAGCAAAAGATAATGTAGAAACGCTAATTCCATTCTCTCAAGTGGTATTTGACCCTGCTGCAGGTGATGTGCCATTACCAAATGACCTTTTATTTAACGGAACACTTGATGGAACGCTAGCTATACCAGGTGAAGACGGTATTGATTATGTTGATCCATCGCTTGCTTTGGGGGCATTAGATGGCTGGTCAACTTCATCACCAATTTCGCTTAGTGTTGATTTAGCAACAGACTCTGATGGTGCAATGCTCACCCTTGATGAAGCCTCTGTTTCTCAACCTGGTGCAGTAAGATTATTTGAAGCCACTGTTGGCGGCGCTTTATCATCTGATCCTGAATGTAGCGATGCGCCCTCTGTATCAGCATGTAAAGTGGGTGATGAACTGCAATTTGGTGTTGATTTTGTGGCATTAGCTTCAGGTAATAAAATTGCAATCGTGCCTTTAAAACCGCTTAAAGCTAATCAATCTTATATTTACGCTACCACCACATTAGTTCAAGACTCTGCAGGCCGCGCCGTTGAACCATCGAGCACATATAATTTATTAAAACTAGATATCGACACTAAGCCTCTTGAAACACCTGATCAATTATTCCTTCAAGGTTTAGTTAATAGTTATGAAAAGGGCTTAGCAGCAGAGCATGGTGTTGATGCTGAAACTATTTCATATTCTGGTTTGTTTACCACCCAATCGGTTGCAGATGTATATGAAACCAGTAAATTATTGATGGCATCAAGCGATCCGTATAAACCTTCTTTTGTTCAACCGCCAATGCCTATGGATAATGGGTTTGGTGGCACGGTGACCGTTGCCCAAGCTGCGGGTTTAACTCCGGCAGATGGACTTGCCTATGTGGTTTCTGACATCGCTGAAATCTATACCGCTGTAGTACGTTTACCATTTTATGGTGATTGTTCATCTGCAAGTTGTGTTATTCCAATTGTAGATGGTGCGCCTACGGCGCCAAATGGTCGCTGGTTCGCACAAGGCGATAGCCCTGTATCGGTTTTATTAGCGCTTCAGGCTGGAACCATGAGCCAAGCTAACTTTGGCCAACAAGCTGTTGCACAAGGTGTTGACCCAGCGGCTGCATTGCAAAATCCAGCATTAATGGCTGGTAAAACGTGGAAATTGGATGATGGCACTGATGCCGATACCACAAAGCATTTAACCAAGTTTAATCCAATTCCAAAAATCATGGGTTATGAAGATGTCACGGTTCAAATTACTCTGCCAAATGCCGCTAAGTTAGCTGCATTTAGCGCACAAGCAGGGTTACCATTTGTAGCACCAACTAACGGCTGGCCAACAACAATGGCATTGCATGGTTTAGGTGGCACTAAGCAAATGGCCTTAGCTTATGCGGGCACATACGCAGCAGCTGGTATTGCGACGATTGCCATTGATATGCCACTGCATGGCGATCGCTCGTATGATGCTGATGGCGATGGCATCTACGATATTTCAGCCACTAGTGATTTATTTGGCCCACAATATGCTAATGGTAATCCGCTCGTGTTTGTTAACGTAGCCAGTACATTAACGGTGCGTGATAATTTCCGCCAAGCAACCATGGATCATTTAGGTCTACGTTTGTTATTAACGGGTATGTATTCGCAAATAGCGCAGACACCAGGTGCTACTCAAGTATTTGATATCAGCAAAATCAGTGCTCAAGGCTTAAGCTTAGGTGGCATTGTTGGTACTACTGTTTCAACTTACGCATCAACAGGTTTAGTTAATCCTGCTGACGGTAGCGCATTACCAAATGCTTATGCTATTAATGCCGCATCTTTAGTTGCTCCTTCTGGTGGTTTAGCTGGTTCATTTGCCGGTTCTGCGACTTTTGGTCCTGTATTATTTGATACTGTTACAGCAAGTGCCGATTTCATGGCATTAGTTGATGAAGCTAATGTGGGTGGCTATGAGCCTGGAACGCCTGAGTACGCAGCGCTTGTTCAAGCGGTATATGCTGAGTTTATTCCCACCTTTGCCTTTGCAGTGCAAACGGCGGTTGATTCAGCAGATCCAATTAACCATGCTTCAATGTTAGCTGATACACAACTACCGGTTCATTTAATTGAAGTTGTAGGTGATGGTGCGGGTAACTTATCTGACCGAGTATTACCTAATCAGGTTGAAGGCTTCCCATTATCAGGAACAGAGCCGTTAATTGCAGCGATGGGCTTAGATTGTGTAAGTTCAACCAATGCAGGTTCTGGTGCGGTTCGCTTTAGTAAAGGTCATCACAGCTCTATTGTTAGCCCTGCTGAAATTGATAGCGTAACTGATGGTATGGCCGCTGCAGCGACAGTTGAAATGCAATCTCAAGTAGCGGCATTTGCTAAGTCAGCAGGCTTAGGTGCAGCAACGATTTTGGTTGATAACGACGAAGTGCTTCAAGCATGTGAGTAATAGAGATTAATAATTTAATCTTTTGATTAAAAACCCAGCATTTGCTGGGTTTTTATTGTCTACCGGGTTTAACTTCCTGCTAAGATAACGGCAATTAACTTTTCCCATTTGGAGTGTATTTTGGAGTTTTTATCCGAGTACGGCATGTTTCTAGCGAAAGCCGTCACTATTGTCGTTGCAATTCTTGCCGTTGTTATTGTGGTTTTAGCAAGCAGTATTAAACATAAAACTGAAAAGGGTGAGTTAAAGCTTACTGATGTTACTGATGAGCTAAAGGAACTTGAGAAAGAATTAAAGCAAGAGCTGCTGTCTAAAAAGCAATTTAAAGCTTATGAGAAAAAACTAAAAGCTGATGAAAAAGCGGCTGATAAAGAAGATGCTCCCACTTCAAAAGTATTTGTTATCGATTTTAAAGGCAGTATTGATGCAGGTGAAGTCGCCTCATTAAGAGAAGAAATTACTGCGGTATTAACCGTTGCTGATGAAAACGATCAAGTGTTAGTGAATGTTGAAAGCGGCGGCGGAATGGTGCACGGCTATGGTTTAGCCTCTAGCCAGTTAGACCGCTTGAAGCAAGCCAATATCCCACTGACTATCTGTATTGATAAAGTGGCAGCCAGTGGCGGTTATATGATGGCCTGTGTTGCGAACAAAATTGTTGCCGCGCCATTTGCGATTGTGGGTTCAATTGGTGTTGTTGCCCAATTACCAAACTTTAGCCGTTTACTTAAAAAACACGATATTGATTACGAGCAGCATACCGCTGGTGACTTTAAGCGGACTTTAACCGTGTTTGGTGAAAATACTGATGAAGGTCGTGAAAAGTTCCAACAAGAGTTGGAAGAAACCCATGTGTTATTTAAACAGTTTGTCAGTAAGTACCGTCCAGATATGGATATTGCAAAAGTCGCAACCGGCGAGCATTGGTACGGTCAACAAGCGATTGAATTAGGCTTAGTTGATGCTATTTCTACCAGTGATGATGTGGTGCTTGAGTTAGCCAAAAAACACCAAGTCATTAAAATTAAATATCAAATGAAAAAGAAACTGGCTGATAAAATTGCCCATGGCGCTTCTTTATCGGTTGATAGTGTATTAAACCGTTTGATGGAGCGTGATAACGCTGTTAAATAAGCCATTTAGAATAGGGTATCGATGCAAAGAGAATTAGGCTACAAGGCAAATATGATGGTAGGGGATCAATGTTACCCTGCCTTTGAACTACGGAATTTGCTTAACTTTATTGAACTGCATCTTGGCGACGTTGTAGCTACTGATATCTATTTAAAAATTGGCTTAGGGCCGCAAGAACTCAACGCCATGCAGTTTGTTTATGTATGGCAGGTTGAGTATGCCATGGAAGTGTTAAGAACGACCTCGCCAGATCCTGAAATTGGCGCTCGATTGGGCGCCAGTTATCAAATTGCCAGTCTTGATGTGTTACTGCCTTTCTTTGATAAATTTACCACCTTAAATCAATGCCTACTGTTTGTGATCAAAAACCCTGATTTAGCGGGTAGCTTTGCTGATACTGTTATTCGTTTTGATGAGACTAGATTATGGGTAAGGTGGCTCAATACCGGAAAAGCTAACGCCCAAAAGTTTGCTTTTCAATTTCAGCACAGTGTTTGCGCGTTATTAGGCGCCGCAAGGCAGTTAGTAGCTTCACCTGTGGTTATTGATGAAATTCATATGGCAGAGCCTCAATGTAACACTGAGTTTTTAAGTGCAGAAACCGGCGCTAAAATTGTGTTTGATTGTGATTTCTATGAGTGGGGTATTGATATTGCTATACTCAATACACCGCTAAGTTATCAATTTGACCACCTTGCCTTAGCCGCTTCGGTGCCAGATGGCGTGTCATTTATTGAGCCGCTGCTGACAGATATTCGCCTATGCATGCCTAAGCCACCCAAGCTTGAACAATTGGCAGAAAAACACCATATGAGCGCCCGAAGTTTACGCCGAAAACTATCGGCTGCGGGAACCAGTTATCAAAAGCTGGTGGATCAAGTGCGCTGCCAAGCAGCGATAAATTTAATTTTAGCAAATGAGTTGAGTGCAGAAGACATATCTGAAGTGCTCGGTTATGGCGATGTTAGCCATTTCAGACAAAGCTTTAAGCATTGGCTTGGCTATCCACCCGGTCACTTCTTAAAGCTTAATCTTGTCAGTTAACAGTCTTTAGTTTTCCTATTTCATTGCTTAATCATTCATTATTTAACGGTGCACTCTGCTACAGCTAATTTAACTGCACGTTGCAATGGTGATAGCCATGTCATCAATCCAGCGTTTAATTAAATCAGCGCCTTCAATGTGGGTCATTTCTCGGCCAATGGGCGGCATTCTATCTTTAGGGCTTAACAGTGTTTGTCGATAATGCACAATAGAGCGCTCGCCATTGCCAGGAACAATGTCATAAGCAAGCCCATTAGGGCCGCCATCCCAACCTGGTGGCTGCTTACAAACGCCATACTCAAATGAAGTATGATCAATATGATACTCAAGTCTGAGGCCTGAAATGCTGGCAAAGCCCTCTGCGCTATGACAATGGGCGCAATTCACATCGAGGTAGCCTTTAGCGCGGCTGGTTAATTCTGCTGTTTCATCATTAATGGCAAAAGATTGTGCAACGCTGTTAAGCGCGGGTAAGTTTATTAACTGGCCTTGCTGTGCCCACTGAGTCAGTTGATTAATGGGGGTGTTGTTACTGTCTGTTATTTGGCGGTTTAATAAATGGGCTTTAAGTCCAATAGGCTTTATGTTGCTGCTTCCTTGCTCATTAACTTGATGGCAAATTTTACATTCAGCTTTGCTGGGAATGTGATAATCAAAACTAATCGATTCGCCCTGATTATTCATGGTGTGGGCCACATTCGCGCCAGCGATAACAAGTTTAGCTTGGCCTTGAAGCCATTGGTAGGCTAATGCTGTCCAGCCCGTTTCTCGATGGATTAATAGCCGTGTTTCGATTAATTTCTCATTATCTGCGCCACTATTTTGGGTATCAAAAGGTAACGCAAAGCTTTTAACTAATACACTACCAACGGGTAATTCGAATTGGCTTTGGGCTTGAAAGCTGATTGCTTGATCATCAGGTAAAAAAATGAACCGATATTTACTGGCGTAATTGGAAAATAACTCAGTAGATAGTTGGTAAAGCATACCAGGACTTCGTGGTGATTCAGTTGGTTTGCTTGGGTCGATAAACAAGCTGTAATCCGCTAGATTGTCACAATCTGCGCTCATTAATGCGGGCCAATTCACTTCGCTATTGTTTTGTAAACATAGCTCATCAGGCGCTGTCTCGGGATCCTCTGGCACTGCTACAGGTGGCGTTGGCGTATCAAGGATATTGTTATCGTTATTATTCTCTTTTGAGTCAGAGCCGCCGCAGGCTATTAGCGACAAACATAAACTAATAACAAGTATTTGATGGGCTTTAAAAACAAACATTGATGACATCCTTGTATGAATAGAATGTACGATGAAAAAGCCGAGTTTCCCCGGCTTATTTGGTTTGATATAACCCGTGTTTACATTACATGGGTTAAAGCTTACTTAGGAGCATGATGCTGCAGGTAATCGCTTAATCCACTCGTTGATGAGTGCAACACCTTCATCATGGGACAAGCTACGGCCAATTTCAGGCATACGATCGCCAGGTTCATTGGTTTCCATACGGAAATGTAAGATTGACTCTTCAGGATTACCCGGAACCACATCAAAACCTAAGCTGCCGCCGCCATAAGCAACAGGTGACTTACAAGTACCATGAGAAAATCCTGCATCTTCATCATAACTGCGCCAGTACTCAAGCTTTAAGCCTGTGTTAGAGGCATTACCTTCAGGTCGATGACAATGGGCACAGTTAATATCTAAGTAGCCTTTAGCAACGGCCATAAGCTCAGTATCCGACATAGAATCAATATTTGCTTCATCGCCATCTTGGAATTTTGGCACCATAGGGACAGTGTCTAATTCTGGCACGCCTTGTAAAATACCTGCCGCTTGCCATTTCGCGAGTTGATTCATTGCTCCATCAGCATATGGGTAAGTTTTATTAAGGTGACGAGCTTTAGGTCCAATGGGCATAAATACCGCATTACTGTCTTCATCGGCTTTAAATTGATGACATTGCTTACATTGATTCATGCTGGGTACGACGTAATCAAATGCCAATTCAGCGCCTTTGTGAGTAATGGTTTTTCCTTGAATCGCGCCCGCTTTAGCAATAACAGCATCGGATTTATCGGCTTTCCAAACATAAGGCAGCGCTGTCCAGCCAGTGTCACGATGGATCAGTAATCGTGTTTCAATTAAATCCTCGTTTGCAAATCCACGATTATTAGTGTTTGTTGGTAAAGAGAAGGTTTTACTGATCACTGTGCCTACAGGGAAGTCGAATGATTCATTTTCGCTGTAGTCGGCGATAGTGCCATCAGGTAAATACACAAAGCGATATTTACTGGCATGATCGGTAAATAATGGCGTATTAAGATCATAAGGTAAGCCACCCGAGTTTGGCCCATCGGTTGGATTAGCCATATCTGCAAATAGATTATAATCAGACAGGTTAGGGCAGTTAGCTTTTAGTAGTGCATCCCAGCTGACATTATCACCACTGGCTTCACATAAGGCTAAATCACCATCGCCTTCAAGGCCGCCTTCACCTTCACCAATAGAGCCACCGCCACCGATTAAAGTGCCGCCATCACAACCTGCGGTATCATCATCAACACCACAGCCAAATATCTCATCACCAAAGGTAACGGTATGAACAGGTAGGCTCACTTGGGCGCAGTTCATTAAGTCCATTTGCGTTTTTTCATAAAGCACATCGGCAATACTGGCATCGGTATTATTATTGGCATATAAACGGCCAATACTTACCTCACCATTATTTTGCGCACACACGTTATCACTGCCATCGGCGGCAAAAGGTAACTCCTGTAAACCTAAATAGGCCGCGGTGCCGTTGTTAGAGAACATCTCACCTAAACCATCATATAAAATCCCCGGTAATGCGCCGTGGGTTAATACATAAGCGGTGATGATATCTTTAATTAAATAGCCTTTTGGCTTAGTGCCATAATCGCTGATCACGTTGTCATGAATGGAGATATTACGCGGTGTTGGACGCCAGCCATCATCAATAGCTTGGCCTGGTTGACCATAATTACCCACAAAAGTACTGATATCGGGCTCAGCAATAAAGAAGCTCGAAATAGTTAAGCCAACCGTGTCGTGGTTTGTAATTTCATTATTAAAAATTTCTACATCGTCAGTGGATAACACAATCACCCCAGTTCCGGGTGGCACAATATGTACCCCTGCTGGGTTTGATGATGCGTTAGCAAAGTTCAAGGTATTATTATCGTAAACCTTGTTATTAAAAATACGTACGCTTGAACCATATCTATGGTTATTAATCGGTAAATCGAAGACTAAAATACCGCCGGTATTACCCATGGCCTCGTTATCGTAAACGTCGGCATATTTAGAGTTTTCAATTTCAATGCCGGCGACGTTTTCTTTAGCGATATTGCGGCGCACTACAATATATTGGGATTGGCCAACGTAAATACCGGCATCAGCACTACCGCGAACATAGGTATCTTCAATAAGAATGTTTTCACACTCTACAGGATACAAACCATAAGCACCGTTGCCTTCATCAAGTTCGCCTTCCCAAATGGTTGCCAACCTTCTTAAAATAATGCCATTGGTATTTTTGAGTTTAATACCGTTATTTTTGGCTTCGTTAACGGATAAGTCTTGAATAATAATGTTCATGGCATTTTGAACAAAAATACCATCACCCGAATTGGCCTCAGAAAAATCCAACACGGTTTCATCTTGGCCGTAACCCATAATGGTAATATTTTTGGCAAAACTGCCGTCGCCGTCTACATCACCATCAAACAGTAAGGTCGATTCTATTTTGAAGTTACCTTTGGGTAATACGATAACGTCATTACTTTGGGCGTTGATTAATGCTTCTTGAATACTGATAGTGAGGTTATCACCCGCTTCGACCATGATGGCACCTTCAGGGAAGGTGGGACCGGTTTCTGCTGGTGGTTGAACAACGGGTGGGGTTTCGGTGATCTGTGAATCGTTATCATCTGAGCCGCAGCCCGCTAAACTGATTGTGACAGCTGTTGCTACAAGTGTAGGTACCAGCCAAGGCTTTGTCTTGTTGAACATAGCATCTCCTGCTTTTTATTATTTATGTCCTACTCCAGCGTTATACGCCCCAAAGGAGTGGATACGATTTATTCGTATGTTGTTCAACATGCCTTGGAGGACACTTGTTAATCAATGTGAAATCTGGCCACATTTATTTAACAAGTTTTTTTGATGTATCTTGCACAAGGAAGGATGATAAAAAAGGAGCAATAAAAAACGGCAGCTAGGCTGCCGTTTATGGGGAGAATAGAGTTAATTATGCTTTATAGCTAAGGTGTTGATGGAAGCCTACAGTTAAATCGATGTGCTCTTTATCAAAGTCGATGTCACTGATAAATTTACGCATCGCATCTTCAACTTGGTTCATAAAGCGGCCATAACCACCATCAGCAATATCACTATCACCCGCAACAATGACAAAGCGTATTGCTTCAGTAATGACATTTCCATCCCAATGACAGATAGGCTCAGCATCTGTGGCACTAGGGTCAAAACCGATCATTTGAAATTCAGCGGTACTTTGTAAATCTTCAAACTTACTATTACGTACTAAAGGTACTTTACCATTAGCAACCACGGCTAATTTATTCAGTTGTTTTGAGCGAGCAGCGTCAATAAATTTTTGGCAAACCTTTTGGTAACTATCGCTAAAATCATTGCGGTTTTCTGCAAGTAGCTGATTTTTAATTCGGCGACCAACAGGCATAGTGATCTGAACGTAAGAAAGTGCACTGACATCTTCTGGTAATGGGCAGTCACGATGCTGGTAGCGGCTATTAAGCGCTCTTAGCTTATAACCGTAGGTTTCTTTATGACCTTTATTTTTGGCAAATAGATCATAAGAAATATGCTGGTGATCGCGTATTTTGGTTGCCAGCTTCTGAGTGGGTAACTGTGGCATTAATGCCTCAGTAAACTCACGAATACGAGCATGAAAGTTTGCTGCTTTGCTGCGAATTTCATCACCCGTTGCTAAGAAGACCACTTTAAGTTTTTTAGCGCGATAATCAGGAATCATGTGTAAACGGTTTGCTTCATGATGCACCGGGTTATAGAAAAATCGTAACTGCTCTTGGGTTGAAAAACAGTAAACCTCATTATGAAAACGCACAACAGGGAGTTTATCTGTCGCAACAACATGGACATTATAAAGTTCAAATTTATCCGCGGTTTGAAAAACCAGCTTAGAAAACTCTTGGTAGCAGTTTTCTAACGTTTCATAATGAGCGATAAACTCATCGGTAAGTGGGAAACCAACGGTAATATATTGATTTTTTCTGGTCGTAGTAGGTAGGTAAACTTTCTTTTGCCGACTGATAGCCATGAGATTTCCTTGTAGTCATAAACAAAATACCAAACCTTATTGCTCAAAAACTGTCATTAAGGATTAGTATTTTAGAACGTTTGAACAAAGTTATTTGTGTATCATTCTAAATCCTAAACCTTAAAATAAAATTACTATTTTAGGCTTTTGTTCTCATTTTTGACTAAATGTTTTAACCTCTGTTACTTTTTTACTGCATCGATGATCCATGGACTCATCCATTGCGTAATTTTAGGCTGGGCATCCTCATTAGGGTGAATGCCATCTCGTTGCATTAAGTCAGGGTTAGGAGCGATTTCCAGCATAAAAAATGGGATCAGTTCAATATCATAATCACTGGCCAATTGATGATAAACATCATTAAACATTTTAGTATATCGAGGACCATAATTTGGCGGCACCATGATTTCAGTAAGTAACACATCGGCGCCACTTTGTTGAGATAACTCAATCATTTTTGTAAGATTTGATTTCAGCTGTTTTGGGGGGAACCCACGTAGACCATCATTACCACCAAGCTCAATAACAACAAGGTCAACAGGGCTCGAAGCCAGTAGAACTGGTAGTCTACGTAATCCGCCAGCTGTGGTTTCACCGCTGACAGAGCCATTAATAATTTGGTATTCGGGCAGGTCATTACGTAACAATTGTACCCAACCTTGCTCTTCCGACATGCCATAACCTGCACTTAGACTATCGCCAAGGATTAAAACCGTGGCAGCATAGCTAGGTGTCGATGTTAACAACGCGGATGTGACCAGTGTTGAAAACGACACTGCAGATACCACAACTAAGATGAAAGCCGCATTAAGCAGGCGTTTCGCCGGTAATAATAAGAAGGATCGTATGTCTACTAATTTTGCAAATAATTCCAGTGCCATTAATGTAACTAACCTCAATAAAACAGTGGTGACCCAAGAGGGGGAGCTCACTATCCTCAACGGCATTAATATGGATGTCAAGCAGGGAGACAGTATTGCTATTCTTGGGCCTTCTGGATCTGGCAAGTCAACCTTACTGGGTTTACTGGCTGCGCTTGATACGCCAACATCGGGTGAGATCTATCTTGATGGCCAAGCATTATCGGGCCTGAATGAAGAGCAAAAAGCCGCCTTGAGAAAACAAAAGGTCAGTTTTATTTTCCAATCTTTTATGTTGGTCGATACCCTTACCGCACTTGAAAATGTCATGCTGCCAGCGGAGCTTGCTGGTGTCAGCAATGCTAAAGAAAAGGCCCAAAGCATGCTGGGCAGAGTGGGGCTTTCCCATCGTTTGACCCATCTTCCTAAGCAATTATCGGGCGGCGAACAACAACGTGTGGCTATTGCTAGAGCCTTCATTTGCGAGCCTAAAGTGTTATTTGCTGATGAACCTACCGGAAATTTAGACAGTGTAAACGGCGATAAAATTGCTGATATGTTGTTTGCCTTAAACCAAGAAAGTGATACCACGCTGGTGTTAGTGACCCATGATCTTGAATTGGCTAAACGCTGCAAACGTCAACTGGTGATGGAAAATGGTCATTTGTCTGAACCTGCGATAACGGCTGCAAACACTAACTCGACGCTTGAAAACGTCACCGAGGAGGCCAGCTAATGGAGTTACAATTAGCGTGGCGTCTGTTTAAAAGAGAATTAATGCAAGGCCAGCTAGTACTAATTGTATTGGCGATAACCTTGGCTGTGTTATCGGTCAGTGGTCTTGCTCGAGTGAGTGAGCGATTACAAGTTGCCATTAATGGTGAGGCGGCTAATTTTATCGCCGCTGATCGCATTATTGATTCACCTGTTAAAATTGATGACAAGGTATTGGCGATAGCAGAGTCATTATCGGTTAACTATGTCACCAATATGAAGTTTAACTCCATGGTTTACTCGGGTGACAAATTTCAACTGGTGACCATAAAAGCTGTTGCTGATGGTTATCCACTGCGGGGCGAAATAGAGCTATCATCAGGCGCGACTCAAGCACTGCCCGCTAAAGGTGAGGCGTGGTATGAAAATCGCTTAGGGGGGTTACTGAATTACCCCAAAACCCTTGAACTGGGTAATATAGAGCTTAATTTAAGCGCTGAGATTAGTCGTTTACCCGATGCAGGCTTTAATCCTTTTGCATCATCACCAGTACTTTTAATGCGTCTTGATGATGTTGACTCAACAGGCATTATCCAACCAGGTAGTCGAGTCAGTTATATTTATCAATTTGCTGGCGATGCAGCGCAATTAACCAAGTTTGAAAACCAAGTTAAACCGCTATTAAATAATAGTCAGCGCTGGGTAGACGTTCAAAGTGGTGATTCACCGATTGCCTCTGCGGTAAAACGTGCCGAACGCTTTTTATTGCTGGCAAGCTTGTTAGGTATTGCCCTTGCGTGTGCAGCCATTGGTATTGCCGCTCAGCGCTATTGTCAGCGTCATTATGATGTGGTGGCGATGCTTAAAACCTTTGGCGCTTCAGCTAAGCAAATCCGCAGCTTGTTTGGGTTGCACCTCATGTTGGTAACGGCATTAGGTATTGTCTTAGGTTTAATCGGTGGTGTGCTACTGGATATTGGTATTACCCAGTTTTTACCTGCTGAAATAGCGGCTTATTCTCCGCCTTATAGCCGACCAATTCTTCTGGGTGTCAGTACCGGGCTCATCAGTGCATTTATGTTTTCTGCCTATCCATTGATGCGCTTGTTAGCTATTCCACCATTACGGGTATTACAGCGTCAATTAGAAGGCTTACAGCTAGGCATGTGGCTGCATTTGTTGCTGAGTTTAGGGGCGATGGCGCTACTGGGCTACTTATATTCACGCAGTATTGAACTGACCATGACTGTGGTGTTGGCTGTATTGTTATTGGGAGTGCTGCTTAGCGTGCTGGGCTTTGTGATGATCCGCCTTGGTCACAGCGTTGGCATGAAAACCACCAACCCATTTCAGTTAGCATTAGCGGGTCTGCGCCGCAGAGCTAGACAAAATGCAGTGCAGTTGGTTGGGTTTAGCAGCGCATTAGTGCTTTTACTGACCATTTTGGCGTTAAGACAAGACTTACTCAATGAATGGCAAAAACAATTACCTGAAAATGCGCCTAACTATTTTCTGGTCAATATCGCCCCAGAAGATGCTAAGCCATTAGATGACTTCTTAGATACTAACAAAATTATCGCGACCGATATTTACCCTGTGATCCGTGGTCGCTTAACTCATATTAATGATGAAGAGTTGATTTCGCGAGATGAAGAAAAGTCTGGCATAGAAGGGCGAGTCGGTATTTCAAGAGAGTTAAATCTGACTTATCGTGACACCTTGCCGCCTAACAACGACATCACTGAAGGCACATTTAATCAAGCAAATGATGAGGTGTCGGTCGAGTCAGGTGTAGCAGAGCGCTTAGGCTTAGCCCTTAACGATACCATGACCTTTACTATGGATAATCGGGCGGTTACCGTTAAAGTGACCAGCTTTAGACAAGTACAGTGGGAAACCTTGCAACCTAATTTCTTTATGATATTTAGGCCTAAAGCCTTAGAAGGTTTTTCGTATACTTCTATGGCGAGCTTTCATTTAAATGATGAAGACTTGAAACAGGCGGGCAGTTCGCTAACTGCAAATGCCGTGGTATTGCAGTTAATTCAGCAGTTTCCGACAATTTCGGTTATCGATGTTGGCGCTATGGTGCAACAACTTAGACAGATTATTGACCAAGTGTCATTGTCGCTTACCTTAGTGTTGGCACTGGTGTTACTGGCAAGTGCTTTAGTGCTGATAGCCCAAACGGAAGCAGGAATGGCGACTCGCCAGCGTGAGCTTGCAGTGCTGCGCACCTTTGGCGCTTCAGGCTGGTTACTTCGCTCAGCAACAGGGCTTGAATTTGCCATCTTGGGGGCTATAGCAGGCCTTTTAGCGGTGATTGTCGCTGAGTTTGCGCTGTACATGCTCAAAACCCAAGTGTTTGAACTTGTGGTGTACATGCACTGGCCGTGGTGGGCTATCGCCCCAATAGCGGGCGCTGCAGTGGTATCATTCTTAGGCATGTGGCGCTGCAGACAGTTACTTAATCGCTCCTGCGGTGAGTTACTTAAAGCAGGTTAATAACGCTTGATGAGCAATTAATAGCACTTATATAAATAGGTATTAGTTTAAATAGGGAGTTTAACTCCCTATTTTTATGCCTTATTACTAATCAAAAGGAGTTTGAAGCATGTTTGCGGTGATATTTAAAGCAACGGTTGGACAACAAGATAAGCATTATTCAGATACTGTTGCCGTGATGAGGGACCTAGCGTTTAACCATTATAATTGCATCGATTTTATTGCAGTATCAGAAGGGGATAAGGAAATCGCGATTTCATATTGGCATTCAGAGGCTGATATTCAAGCTTGGCATCAAGATTCAAAACATGCCGTGGCGCAAAAGTTAGGTCAAGATAAGTGGTACCGCGCTTACAGCGTTGAAGTTGTCGAAATTAAAAGGCAATATTCCTTCGATAATCAATAGTTGTTAACTTACTTTCTCCAGCTTCTTACTGCGAATAGTTAAATCATTTAATTATCAAAGTGAGTAAGTTTTATAACCTGCTGTTATTTAAAATTTGCTATGCTATCAAAACTAAAGATTAGCAGAGCGTGCCATCTGCACTTGCAGCTTGAATAACAAAGGTAACTTTGATGATTAATCAAAAATGGTTAACGACCTTCTTAAAATTGGCTGAAGTAGGCCACTTTACTCAAACTGCTGAGCAGTTGTTTATGACTCAACCGGGTGTGAGTCAGCATGTGCAGAAATTAGAAAAGCAGTTGAACGTAAAGTTAATCGAACGCTTTGGTAAGCGCTTTGAATTAACGTCGGCCGGTATGCAGTTACAGCAATATGGCCAATCTCTAGTTAAGGAACAGCAGCAATTATTAACCGATTTACAGCTTGATTCAGAACATGTGGGTGAGTGCCGCTTTGCTTGTTCAGGTTCATTAGCCTCATTGTTATATCCGCACTTTATTGATTATCAAATCAAACATCAGCAGCTGAATGTTTCAATCGAAGCTGGACCCAATAGAAGGATAATAGAGTTATTATCCAATAACGATATTGATATTGGCATTGTGACCCAGCTTGTTTCCGACCCTGAACTTGAAGTGTTAGCCATAGGCTATGAGCACCTTTGTCTTGTGGTGCCGAAAAGTGAATCAAAAACGGTAATAAATTATGATGAGTTAATGGCGTTGGGCATGGTTGCTCACCCAGATGCGATGCATAATTGGCAGCAAGTGGTGGCTAATAACTATAAAGATAAACAAGCAATAGAGGTTCGGGTTGTCAGTTATGTTAATCAACTTAACCAAATTTTGTTGCCAGTTTCAAAAGGCCTAGGTTTTACTGTGTTACCTGAGTTTGCAGTAAAAAGCTTTAGTGATGTAGCGGCAATATCGATTGCTAAACTTGATAAGCAGGTAAAAGAGCCCTTGTACATGATTTATAAAAAACATCGACCTTTACCAAAACGTTACCAGTGGTTTATGGATAAAACCACTGAGCTGGTTAACAGTAAATAGTGTTCTTGAAGACCACAATAATCAGAACTGCACATATCCAAGTGATTAGGCATTAAAAATTGAATCTAACGCTGGGTCAATATGGGTATATTTAAAGTTAAAGCCTGACGCCAATGTACGTTTGGGCAATACAAATTGCCCTTCAACAATTAAGTCTGCCATTTCGCCCATGGCTAACCGTAATGCTAATACAGGTGTCGGGATTTTAGCTGGGCGCTTTAAGGTAAAGCCTAATGATTGAGCAAATTGCTTGTGATTAACAGGATTCGGTGCCGTAGCATTGAAAATACCCTTAGCATCGTTAGAGTTAATTAAGTGTTCAATCAAATGGGTTAGGTCATCAATGTGGATCCAGCTAACCCCATGGGTGCCTTTACCAATCGGGCCGCCCAAGCCTAATTTAAACGGTGGCAACATTTTTGCTAATGCACCGCCATTTTTACCTAATACAATGCCAATTCTGAGCACACAGACTCGGGTGTTTTCTGACTGGGCTTTTAAGGCTAAGTGTTCCCACTCACTACAAACCTGATGGCTAAACTCATCATGGGCTTGGCTATGCTCATCAACAGGCTCTTGGCCTTGGCGACCATAAAAGCCGATGGCAGAGGCGCTAATAAAACTTGCTGGTGGGGTAGTGCTTTGTTGGATCAGCTGGGCCAGTCTGGCGGTTATATTCCAGCGACTGTCGCAAATACGTTGCTTTTGTTGTTGGCTCCAGCGTTTGCCGACAATGGGCTCTCCAGCTAGATTTATCACGCTATCAAATTCATTGAGATTGTCTAAGGTATCAAGGCCTGATAAGTAATGATGTTTATTACCCAGCACGGCTTCAGCATGCTCAATATTACGGCTAACAATAGTAAGCTTATGTTCTTCTTGCAGTAAATGAACTAATTGTTGGCCAACAAATCCTGTTGCCCCAGTTATTAAAATCTTCATAAAGTCTCACCATTCATTTTGCCAACATAAGTAATAATACGTGCTAGCTTAGCGTTTCGATCAGTGTTTAGTGACTTGCTTTAGTTTCAAATTAATTAATTTTACTCGCTTAATTCACCCTTGGGGCGCTTTAAACATTTATACACAAAATATAACAGGTATAATCAATAACTTTGCAGTTAGTTGTTTTGTTTTTTCAATTAATTACGCATATAGTTTCAACTTAACAAATCTTAGTTTAATTCACGTTTAAGTATAAAAAGGTTTTCATTATGAATGGAGGTAACTCTTCCTCGATTGCGTTACGTGGTTTTGCCATCATGGCTTGCTTAGTGGTGATCCTTGCCGGTATCAAAACAGCAAGTCCAATTGTGGTCCCGTTTGTATTATCTGCATTTTTAGCGGTTGTTTGTAATCCCGCCATTGTATTTATGAGCCGTTTTAGGGTACCTAAATGGCTATCAATTATACTGTTGATGCTATTGATCGTGCTAATGGGCTTATGGCTGGCGAGTTTAGTGGGCAGCTCTATTAATGAGTTTTCTAAACAAATACCGGTTTACCGCCAACAATTAATTGAGCAGTTTTCATGGATATTAGAAAAGCTAACCGCGTTAAATATTAATATCTCTAAAGAAAAAGCCTTAGAATACTTTGACCCCGGTATGGCCTTAAGCATGACCACTAATATGTTGTCAGGCCTTGGTAATGTGATGGCAAATCTGTTTCTAATCATCTTGACCATTATCTTTATGTTGTTTGAAGCCCAATCATTACCGAAAAAGTTTCATTTTGCCTTAGACGATCCAGACATGCGCTTAAAGCAAATTGATAAATTTTTGCATTCAGTTAATCAATATATGGTGATAAAAACCCTCGTCAGTATTGGCACCGGTATTATTGTCGGTATTGGCTTGAGTATTATTGGGGTTGACTACGCATTATTGTGGGCAGTGTTAGCCTTCCTGTTTAACTATATTCCCAACATTGGTTCTATAATTGCTGCTATTCCAGCGGTACTATTGGCATTCATTCAAATGGGGCCAGGGGCTGCAGGTGTTACGGCTTTATTATTTTTAGGCACAAATACTGTCATGGGTAATGTGGTTGAACCTAAATTTATGGGCCGCGGTTTAGGCTTATCAACCTTAGTGGTGTTCTTGTCATTAATTTTTTGGGGCTGGTTACTTGGCTCAGTAGGGATGCTGTTATCTGTACCACTGACTATGATTGTCAAAATTGCATTAGAGTCCAGTGACAGTGGTAAGTGGTTGGCTATCTTGTTATCTGATGAAATCCATGATGAAGATGACAAAAATGGGGAATTAGTTGCCCGAGTAGAAGAAGCCGAACAAACAACAGATGAAACCCCATCTGAAAAGTCCGAAAATGGTCATGTTTAATTTACATAAATGAGCGTTATAAATGAATTCAAATGATTCAAATTTTCCTGCGGTTAACGCATTAGCCCAAGCACAATTAGGTGATGACCTTTGTCGCTTATTTCATGGTCGCGGGGGGCTCTTTAGCGGTTATGAGCATATTTGCTTAGACTGGTTTAACCCTGTGTTACTGCTTACCAGCTTTAAAGAGCTGCCAGAATCAGAAAGACAGTCAATGGTTGCTGATATAGAAGCAGTTTGGCAGCAGTGTCATGGCGATAAACCGTTTAATTTAGTATTTCAGTACCGTAATGCAGGGCAAACTATAACCGATGTTGTTGCCGGTGAAGTACCTGAAAAACACATAGTGACAGAAAATGGCGCCCATTTTTTAGTCCACCTGTTACGCGGGCAAAATCACGGTATTTTCCTTGATATGGCCAATGGTCGAAAGTGGGTTAAAGCACACGCAAAGGATAAAAAAGTGCTTAACCTATTTGCTTATACCTGCGCCTTTTCTGTTGTCGCTTTACAGGGCGAAGCGACTGAAGTGGTTAATATGGATATGAGCAAGGGCGCATTAGCCATAGGCAAACAAAACCATTTGCTCAATGATTTTGCTTCAGGCGCACGCTTTCTCGGTCATGACATCTTTAGATCATGGGGCAAACTAACCAAACTTGGGCCTTATGACTTAATTGTTGCCGATCCACCAAGTAATCAAAAAGGAAGTTTTGTTGCCACCAAAGATTATGTAAGGCTGCTGAGACGTTTACCAGAGTTACTGGCTGATAACGGTGAAGTGTTGTTGTGTTTAAATGCGCCTGAGCTTGGCTGTGATTTTTTAATGAAGCAAGTTGAAGAAACTGCAGAAAGCTTAACCTTTGTTGAGCGTATTGATAATCCCCCCGAGTTTACTGATATTGATGAGCAAAAATCCTTGAAGGTCTTACGCTATAAGTTATAAGTATTTAACCGTGTAGTGACACATCTATATTTCTTTAAAAAGCACAATTGAATAACAATTCAGTTGTGCTTTTTTATTTGAGGATAATTTAAAGGTGGAGAAGTGATCGAGGTAACTCGCATGGTTATCGGCTAAGCCTGTTTGAAATCACTAGAATGTTCTGTAAGTGTTTGATTGACGATTAACAAGTTGATAACTTTTGTGTTAGAGACTATATATACTTATGCATGAGTATTTCTCTGCAGTGGTTCTGGTTTAAATCGAATCAATTAACATGAATGAGATTTTTATTTTTGGCTGGATTTACTATTGAAGCGCTTTATTGTTCATATGCCATTTCTAGTTGTAATAATTGTTGGTTTTTTTATGATCTAGATCAACATTTATTCGTTTTACCAATTTGTGAGTATATAGTTTAGTCATTGATAAAAGATAGAATTCACACGAATATCAATCAGTAACAATTATGCTACATCCCTTTCCTTAGAAACCTCTGCCGGAGGCTCCATGAATATAGATTCTAAAACTGAGAAAAGCCTAGAACTTAAAATTTTTATATTTTTAACGGTTTTCTTAGCACCCATTTTGTCAGCGATACTCGTTAGTGCATTAGGGTTCACCATTTGGTTTAGTCAAATTCTTTCTGGCCCTCCTGGCGCTGGATAATCATAGAAATTAAAACAAAAATTAATAGAGAAGTAATCTTGATGAGCAAAAAAGAAATCCACGTAACTAGCCTGATAGTGCAAGTAAAACCAGAGCAAATGGCTGAAGTTCGCCAACAAATTATGGCCATGGACAATGCAGATTTATCAGTTAACAACGAGATGAAGATAGTCGTAGTGATTGAAGGACCAAGCCAGCGTTCCTTAATGGATGACATTTCAACTATTAACGCAATACCTGGTGTGCTTACTGCCACTATGGTTTATCACCAAAGCGAAGAGCTAGAAGAGGGTGAAGAATGAGTATGAACAGACGTGAGTTTATGAAGGCTAATGCTGCTATGGCAGCTGCCAGCGTGGCAGGCATGGCTTTACCGGCATCAGCAAGTAACTTAATTACTAGCTCTGAGCAGACCAAATTAGAGTGGAACAAAGCACCATGTCGTTTTTGTGGTACAGGTTGTTCCGTTATCGTTGCGACGCGTGACGGTAAAGTGGTTGCAACCCATGGTGACGCAAAAAGTGAAGTCAACAAAGGCCTTAACTGTATTAAAGGCTACTTCTTATCAAAAATTATGTACGGTCGCGATCGCCTTCAAACTCCAATGTTAAGAATGACCGACGGAAAATATGATAAGAATGGCGAGTTCAGCCCCATTAGTTGGGATACTGCGTTTGATACCATGGCTGAAAAATGGAAAAAAACCATTAAAGCTAAAGGGCCTACTGCAGTCGGCATGTTTGGTTCTGGCCAATGGACTGTGTGGGAAGGCTATGCAGCGGTTAAATTAATGAAAGCAGGCTTTGGTTCTAACAATATTGATCCCAATGCACGTCATTGTATGGCTTCTGCTGTTGGTGGATTCATGCGTACCTTTGGTATTGATGAACCCATGGGTTGTTATGATGATATGGAAGCGGCGGATGCTTTCGTATTATGGGGCTCTAATATGGCAGAAATGCACCCGATCCTTTGGACTCGCGTGACTGACCGCCGTTTAAGTGCACCACATGTGAAAGTTGCTGTGTTATCGACGTTCCAACATCGTTCATTTGATTTGGCGGATTTAGGCATAGTATTTACGCCGCAAACCGATTTAGCCATGCTTAACTTTATCGCCAATTACATTATTCAAAACGATAAAGTAGACAAAGATTTTGTCGCTAAGCATGTTAATTTCCGTAAAGGTGAAACGGATATTGGTTATGGTTTACGAGCCACTCATCCATTACAGAAAAAAGCCAAGAACGTTGAGACTGCGGGTGATTCAACCCCAATCGATTTTGAGCAGTTTAAGGCGTTTGTAGCTGACTACGATGTTAAATCAGTAAGCGAGCTTTCTGGTGTACCTGAGCACAAGTTGATTGAACTTGCAGAGTTGTACGCTGACCCTAAAAAGAAAGTCACCTCTTTCTGGACTATGGGTTTCAACCAACATACTCGTGGTGTGTGGTGTAATAACCTTATTTATAACATTCACTTGCTAGTCGGTAAAATTTCTACTCCTGGCAACAGCCCATTCTCATTAACGGGTCAACCATCAGCTTGTGGTACCGCGCGAGAAGTCGGTACATTCTCGCATCGTTTACCTGCTGATATGGTGGTTACTAACCCTGAGCATCGTAAACATGCTGAAGAAATTTGGAATATTCCAAGTGGCATAATCCCACCAAAGCCTGGCTACCATGCCGTTGAACAAAATCGCCGTCTTAAAGATGGTGATTTAAATTGTTATTGGGTTCAAGTGAACAACAACATGCAAGCTGCGGCTAACATGAACGAAGAAGGATTACCGGGTTACCGTAATCCAGAAAACTTCATAGTTGTTTCTGATGCTTATCCAACGGTAACAACACAAGCAGCTGATTTGATTTTACCTACCGCAATGTGGGTTGAGAAAGAGGGGGCTTATGGTAATGCAGAGCGTCGTACTCAATTCTGGCATCAAATGGTTAAAGCGCCAGGCGAGTCAATGTCTGACTTATGGCAGTTGATGGAATTCTCAAAACGTTTCACCACTGATGAAGTTTGGCCGCAAGATGTTTTAGATGCCAATCCTAAGTTTAAAGGTAAAACGTTATTCGAAGTACTTTACCAAAACGGTAATGTTGAGAAGTTCCCATTAAGTGATGCTGATCCTAAGTTCTTGAATGATGAAGCTAAACATTTTGGTTTTTACGTTCAAAAAGGCTTATTTGAAGAATATGCAACCTTTGGTCGTGGACATGGTCATGATTTAGCTGACTTTGACCGTTACCATGAAGAGCACGGTTTACGTTGGCCTGTTGTTGACGGTAAAGAAACCAAATGGCGTTTCCGTGAAGGGTCTGACCCTTATGTTAAAGCCGGTAAAGGTTTTGAGTTCTATGGTAAGCCAGATGGTAAAGCGGTTATTTTTGCACTGCCTTATGAACCAGCGCCAGAGATGCCAGATGAAGAATACGATATTTGGTTATCAACCGGTCGCGTACTAGAACATTGGCATTCGGGGTCAATGACCCAGCGTGTGCCAGAGCTTTATAAAGCCTTCCCTGATGCAGTGTGTTTTATGCATCCAGATGATGCTAAAAAACGTGGTTTACGTCGTGGTGATGAAGTGAAGGTTATTTCTCGTCGTGGTGAAATTAAAACCCGTATAGAAACCCGAGGTCGTAATAAGCCGCCTGTTGGCTTGGTATTTGTTCCTTGGTTTGATGCTAGCCAGCTCATTAACAAAGTCACGTTAGATGCGACAGATCCATTGTCAAAACAAACAGACTTTAAAAAGTGCGCGGTTAAAATCGTTAAAGCCTAAGGAGAGACACCATGAAAGCACGTAAAATATTGTCAATCATTGCGTTAGTTGGATTCTCTTTTGGTTTGACGGCAGCAACTGTGCCTGATGAGAAAGTTGCTACATTACGCCTTGCACCATTAAACGTTGAACCAACACCGCCTGTTATGCAGAAAGTGATTAATTCAGATGTTAAGCAAGTGCGTAATTACCCGATGCAGCCGCCAATTATTCCTCATAAAATTGATGGTTATCAAATTGATTTGAAAGTGAATAAATGTATGCAATGTCATGCGCGTAGTAGCACTGGGCATTCTCAAGCTCCTATGGTAAGTGTGACGCATTATATGGACAGAGATAATAATTTCTTGGCATCGTTGTCGCCACGTCGTTATTACTGTACTCAATGCCATGTATCTCAGTTAGATGCCAAGTTATTGGTTGAAAATGATTTTGTGGATGTTAAAGAACTCATGAAAAAATCTTCAACGACTGAGCATTAGGAGCATTTATGATTGCAAAAATACTAGAAAAATTGAAGTTAGTTTGGCAGGTAGTAAACAGGCCAAGTGTTCATTACAGCCTGGGTTTTTTGACATTAGGTGGCTTTGTAGCAGGGGTGATTTTTTGGGGTGGGTTTAATACCGCTCTTGAATTAGCAAGCACCGAGGAGTTCTGTACCAGTTGCCATGAAATGGAAAGTAATGTTTATCAAGAGCTACAAAGCACCATTCACTTTACTAACCGAAGTGGTGTGCGCGCAACGTGTTCAGATTGCCATGTACCACATGAATGGACCAATAAAATTGCTCGTAAAATGCAGGCTTCGAAAGAAGTTTGGGGCAAGGTATTTGGCACCATCAATACTCGTGAAAAGTTTGAAGGTAAACGCCGTGAGTTGGCAGAGCATGAGTGGGCACGCCTTAAAGCTAATGACTCATTAGAATGCCGTAACTGCCATAATTTCGATTATATGGACTTTACGCGTCAATCGACTCGCGCTTCGCAAATGCACTCAACCTCATTAGCGAGCGGTGATAAAACCTGTATCGACTGTCATAAAGGGATAGCCCATCAATTACCTGATATGGCTGGTGTGGAAGGCTTTTAGTAAAAGCCAATAGCAATAAATAAGGTCAGCGAAAGCTGGCCTTTTTTGGGGTTGCATTTAATACTATTTGAGGCCTATGTCAGAGCAGGTATTCTTTGTGGCTGGCTTGTAAAATATTTGAAGTTTATAGCTGGGAATAATCATTGAGAAGTTAAATTTGAAGTAACGAAAATGGCTTATTGAAGTAACTAAACAAAGCTTACAGTACATCCATGTACATAAGCGGTTAGAGCACGATTAAATTAAATACTATTTTTCTGATAGCTATAGTTTGATTGTCCGTAATCAGCCATTAACTTAGAATGACTTTTAAGTTTTTTAGCTGGAATTAAGGAAATATTGTTACTATCACTAATGATCAGTAATGTTTTAAGTTTTCCTTTTAAAAAACCATGTTCTTTAATTGGGGAAAATAAAATACTATTTGACTTCGTTGTGTGCTCCCATTCACCATAAGAAAACCCCTCTATTCCAATGGTTCCATTTAGTTGAGACTCGTAACCCCCATCTTCATTTAAAACGATATTAATACGGTTTCCAAAACCATCATCATTAGTATAAATGCCAACTAGGGAGTTTGAATTAAGGTTTGAATCATTGAAATGAGGAGTTTGACTACAGCCAGATATGAGCATAAAACTGACTATGCATAAAACAATTTTTGACATTATTCCTTTCCGATTAAGTTATGAGGAACAACATAGAAGTAATACTATATATAACATTAAGCTGTTAGGTTAATGTTGCAATACTGTTCTAGTAAACGGATGAAATCAAGTTGTAAGTCATTTTGTTGACACTGGTTAAAAAGTTGACATCTTAATATGTTTTTATTTGACTGTGTTTGTTTTATTCTAATTCTTTATATTTCAATGGGTAGTGTGTGATTTCTTGGTGTTAAACTACCGTTTTTTCATTTGATGAATAATGTTTGGCCAGATGAGTTTGTTAAACTATTGTGCTGAAAATCGTAAAGTGCACTAAACTATTAGTTAGATTTAGTTGTAGTTTTTTTGATTTAAATACGAGGGCAATCAAATGGTGAGTTCAAAAGATTTTGCGAATTGGCTAATGATTCAATTTGAACAATTAGAGAATGGAGTAAGCTTAACGCGAGGAGACATTAATCAGTTAACAGGCAGGCAGAATTTTTCTTTGGTATTTGTACATGATATTCATTATGAATTAATGCAACATGGGATTGCATTCGTCACTGATACCTACCGTGAGCGTTTCTATATGGTCAGGGTTCAAGATAACCCTTGGCGCAAACAATTGGAAGATGCTGGCCATCAGCAAACATATTCCAATATTGTTTCAATCAATATGACGCGATAGCTATTTTGTCGTTAATCGTCGTATCAAGTTGGTATATGTGTTTAGATTTATAATTGGCTTTTGATGTTTTCAACCAAGTAATCAGTAAAGTTTTCGCCGTGATTTTGTAGCATTTTCGGAAACATTGAAATTGGTGTAGAGCCAGGGAAGGTATTAATCTCGTTTAGTAAAATTTCATTCTCTTCGGTTAGAAAGAAATCAATTCTTGATAAGTGTCTTAACTTCATCCCTTTAAATGCTTTTATCGCATAGCTGCGAATCGCTTCACACACATCCTCAGATAAATTCTTTGCGACTACATTGGTGGTCGCCTTACTTGAAGCATTATATTTTTCTTCAAAAGTATAAAAAGTGTTACTGGCACAAATGATCTCACCTGGCAGTGTTGCTATTACTTCACCTTGATATTGATAAACTGCGACTTCTAACTCTCGGGCGATAATGGTCTTTTCAACCACCACAGAAGGCGCAAAACTAAAGGCATCAGTTAATACTTGTTGTATTTGCGTTGCGTCATCAACTTTATAGCAGCCCACTGATGAACCTTGAGAGGCGGCTTTAACAAATACTGAGCCCCATTGTGATAAGGCTGCTACCGTTTGTTGTATAGCGTCATCATTTAGTTCATTAAGAAAAATATAAGGCGTATTAGGGATGCCTAAGGCGCTAAACCACATTTTGGCGGTGATTTTGTTAAAACAGTTTCTTGAGGCTTCTGACTCACAACCAAAGTAAGGCAATTGGATTAAATTGAAATAAGATTGAATGTCACCGGTCTCACCGGGAAATCCATGAATACAAGGAATGACATAGTCTACAGGCCAAGGTGCTTTTTGCTGATCTTCAAAACGAATTTCGCGCTTATTGGTTAGCTCACAAACATTACCATCTTGATCGTGATAATGGCCATTTTTATCAAGTTCAACTCGCAGTAAATTAATCTCGTTACTATTTGCGAGAGATGATTCAAAAAAATCAGCTGATAACAAAGACACATCATGCTCTGCACTGCCGCCGCCACAGATTAAAAGTAAGTTGATAGTTGTCATTGTTGCTCCGCAAAATTGCTGATGGATATCACTGAATGTGCATTAAATTAACTTATGATAATGAACTGACAAGCCACTAGGCAAGAGCAGGGCTGAGTAAATGGTGAACTAAGCAACAAATAGTCATGAACACCGCTTAATTGCGCGTTTTATGGGCAATAAAGTTGTGCCATAGCCATATTATTTACTTGGGATATTTAAAACGGCTTAGGTGTACTCCCTAAGCTTGCTTGGCTGTTATACATTTATTCATTGCCCAATGTATGGGGCTTATAGGTGAGTTTATTCATCCGCTCCGTCACGATTTATCCATTTATCCATTTATCCATTTATCCATTTATCTGTCTATCTATCTGTCTATTTATAAATAAGGGAGGCGTTAACCGAGCATGGGTGTTTTCTGTGTTAGTTCTCTGTGTTAGTTCTCTGTGTTATTTCTCTGAGTCATATCGCGAGCTTATATCGGTAAACATACTTTGCCCTGCTTATGCTTTAGCCACAACTTAGCAGCGTTGATTTATCACTGGCGTTTTATACTTTTGTCGACAATCTAGCTTGTTTATGTTGACCACTTGTTATTATTGGCTTATATTGTCGACAATTATTCTTTGGTCAGACAGCCTACTTAAAATGACATTTTTTACTGAACAGCCCATTACAGCAGCCGATAAAACCTTTTTTGAGTTAAGAAAGGACATCGTTGAAGGCGATATTACGGCAGGCTCAAAACTGAGTGAAACAGAACTGTCGACAAAGTACGCCGTTAGCCGCGCAGTTATCCGCGAGGCAATAAACCGTTTAGAGTCATGCCATTTGGTTGAACGTAAAGCCAATATAGGTGCCCGAGTGGTGGCATTAACGCCTGAAGGGCTCATAGAGTTGTATCAAGTGCGCGAATCCCTTGAAGGCATGGCGGCTAGGCTTGCCGCTAAAAACATGACTGATGAAGAGATTGCAGATTTATTAACGCTTCTGAGCCAACACTCTAATGAAGTGAAATCTGGCGAGTCTTATTATCAAGAAGCAGGTGATGTGGATTTTCATTACCGCATTATTCTAGGGAGCAAAAACAAACACCTCATTTCTGTGCTGATAGACGGTATGTATCACCTTATTCGTATGTACCGAGTGCAATTAGGCATGGCAGGACCTCGGGTGACAACTGCCTTTGAAGAACATACCCATATAGTTAAAGCCATTTCAAATCGTGATGAAGAGTTAGCAGAGATGCTAATGCGTCGTCACATCATGTACTCCAAAAATAATATCGAAACTAAATTAAACCGTTAATTAAGCTTCGGCAGTTAAGCGTAAACAACTGCCGCATAGCAATAACAAATAGAGAGAGGGATATCATGAGCGCAGGCAAAAAATTCCGTCAGGCATTAGTCGACAACAAGCCACTACAAATCGTTGGAACTATTAATGCGTATTCAGCAATGATGGCGAAACAAATTGGTCATCAAGCGATATATTTATCGGGTGGCGGTGTGGCGAACGCATCTTATGGTTTACCTGATTTAGGTATGACGTCACTCAATGATGTGATTGTTGACGTTCAGCGTATTACTTCAGCCTGTGACTTACCACTATTAGTGGATATCGATACCGGTTGGGGTGGTGCATTTAACATCGCTAAAACCGTTCGTGATATGGAAAAAGCCGGCGCTGCAGCTGTGCACATGGAAGATCAAGTTGCGCAGAAGCGTTGTGGTCACCGCCCCAACAAAGAGATTGTGTCTACTGAAGAAATGGTTGATCGCATTAAAGCGGCTGTCGATGCCCGTATTGATCCTGATTTTTTCATCATGGCAAGAACCGACTCATTTGCTCAAGAAGGTTTAGAGGCGGCGATCGCCCGTGCTAAAGCCTATGTTGCCGCCGGTGCAGACGGTATTTTTGCCGAAGCGGTAAAAACTGAAGAGCATTATCGCGCCTTTGCCGATGCACTTGATGTCCCGATTTTGGCTAACATCACCGAGTTTGGTCAAACAGAGTTATGGAACAAAGAGCAACTCGGTCAGTGGGGCGCAGCCATGGTGCTGTATCCGTTAAGTGCATTTCGTGCGATGAATAAAGCCGCTGAAAATGTCTACAGCGCAATCTTAAAAGATGGTGACCAAAAAGCGGTTGTCGACACCATGCAAACCCGTATGGATTTATACGATTACCTCGGTTACCACGATTATGAGCAAAAGCTTGATAGCTTATTTGCTGAAGGTAAAAACAAGTAATTACTGGCAAGACATAAAAGCAGTTTTCTGTTGATAGAAAGTGTTGATAAACAGTGTTTATAAGCTTTGTCGTGGTAGCAATAGCGATTTATTGCGATTGGATGATTAATGCACAAATATTGTTCTTGAACAAAGATTGTCGACAAGCAAACCGATAATTTAAAAGACAACCAAATAGTACTCGAAACACATAAAAGAATAGGAAATCATTATGGTAGACAAGAAACTAAGTGGTGCAGGCCTTCGTGGTCAAAGCGCAGGTGATACAGCATTATGTACCGTAGGTAAATCAGGCTCAGGTTTAACCTATTGCGGTTACGATGTTGCCGATTTATCTGAAAATGCTACTTTTGAGGAAGTCGCCTATCTATTATTTAATGGTGAATTGCCAACGCAAGATCAGCTAGATACTTATAAATCAGTATTGACGACTCAGCGTGATTTACCACAAGCATTAAAAGAAGTATTACAACGTATTCCTGCCGATGCACATCCAATGGATGTGATGCGCACTGGTTGCTCATTTTTAGGTAATCTTGAGCCAGAAGCTGATTTTGCTGAGCAACATAAAGCAGCAAACCGCTTACTCGCCGCTTTTCCTGCCATCATGTGTTACTGGTATCGTTTCAGCCATGAAGGTGTTGAAATTGACTGCGTTACAGATGAAGAAACCATCGGCGGCCACTTCTTAAAACTATTGAATGGTAAAACGCCTTCAGAGCAACATCGTAAAGTGATGGATGTATCGTTAATACTTTATGCAGAGCATGAGTTTAACGCTTCTACCTTTACTGCGCGCGTATGTGCTTCAACCTTATCTGACATGTTCTCGTGTATTACCGGTGCTATCGGTACTCTTCGTGGCCCACTTCATGGCGGTGCTAATGAAGCAGCAATGGACATGATCCAAAAGTTTACTTCGCCAAGCGATGCTAAAGCGCAAATGGCAGGCATGCTAGAGCGTAAAGAAAAAATCATGGGCTTTGGTCATGCGATTTACCGCACTTCAGATCCACGTAATGTGATCATTAAAGCCTGGTCAGAAAAACTGGCTCAGGAAAATGGCGATACTAGCTTGTACGACATCTCAGTGGCTTGTGAAGAGTTTATGTGGGATACAAAAAAACTATTCTGTAATGCTGATTTCTTCCATGCATCGGCTTATCATTTTATGGGTATTCCAACCAAGCTATTTACGCCTATCTTTGTGTGTTCACGTCTTACTGGCTGGGCTGCTCACGTCATGGAGCAGCGCTCAAACAATCGTATTATCAGACCAAGTGCTGATTACATCGGATCTGAGCCACGCACTGTAACGCCAATTAGCGAAAGATAAACAGTCAAAGGCTGGCCAATGGGTCAGCCTTTTGTTTTTCAGACCTTGTTGAACATGCAAATTGCAAACTAGCTAACAATTACCAAACTTGATGGATTGGGTTATGAATTCAAATTATAGAAAACCGTTACCAGGTACAGAGCTGGATTACTTTGATACCAAAGCTGCTGTTGATGATATCCAAGCAGGCGCATTCGACAAACTGCCATACAGTTCTCGTGTTTATGCCGAGAACCTTGTGCGTCGCTGCCCACCTGAGACGCTAACAGATTGCTTAAAACAAATTATTGAACGTAAGCGAGATCTCGATTTCCCTTGGTTTCCAGCCCGTGTTGTTTGTCACGACATTCTTGGTCAAACCGCATTAGTTGATTTAGCGGGTTTACGTGATGCTATCGCTGAAAAAGGCGGCGACCCATCAAAAGTGAACCCAGTAGTGCCAACGCAGTTGATTGTCGATCACTCTCTGGCTGTCGAACATGCAGGTTTCGAAAAAGATGCCTTTGAAAAAAACCGCGCCATTGAAGACAGACGTAATGAAGACAGATTTCATTTTATTAACTGGACTAAAACGGCCTTTAAAAATATTGATGTGATCCAGCCCGGTAACGGCATCATGCATCAAATTAATTTAGAGAAAATGTCGCCAGTGGTGCAAGCCCGTGAAGGCGTGGCATTTCCTGATACCTTAGTGGGCACAGATAGCCATACGCCCCATGTGGATGCTTTAGGTGTTATCGCTATTGGTGTTGGTGGGCTTGAAGCTGAAAGCGTGATGCTAGGTCGCCCATCTTATATGCGTCTACCTGATATAGTCGGTGTTGAGCTGGTCGGCGAGCGTCAATCAGGCATAACTGCGACAGATATTGTGTTAGCGATTACCGAGTTTTTACGCGAGCAAAAAGTAGTATCAACTTACCTTGAGTTTTATGGTGAAGGCGCCGCTAATCTGACATTAGGCGATCGCGCTACGATTTCAAATATGACGCCAGAATTTGGCGCCACAGCAGCGATGTTTTATATCGATGATAAAACCATTGATTACTTAAAACTGACTGGCCGTGATGATAAACAAGTTGAGTTAGTTGAGACTTACGCCAAACAAAATGGCCTATGGGCTGACACGCTAGTTAATGCAGAATATGAACGCGTGCTGCGTTTTGACTTATCCAGTGTTGGACGTAACATTGCAGGTCCTTCAAACCCACATCGCCGCGTATCGACAAGTGATTTAGCCGCTAAAGGCATTAGCGGTATTGTTGAGAATGAAGCCGGCTTAATGCCTGATGGCGCTTGTATTATTGCCGCCATTACCAGTTGTACTAACACCTCTAACCCACGCAATGTGATTGCTGCAGGCTTAATCGCCCGTAACGCCAATGCCAAGGGGCTTACACGTAAACCTTGGGTTAAAACCTCATTAGCACCAGGCTCAAAAGCGGTGCAGTTGTATCTTGAAGATGCCAATTTATTAACCGAACTTGAAGCCTTGGGCTTTGGTATTGTCGGTTTTGCCTGTACTACCTGTAATGGCATGAGTGGCGCGCTCGATCCTGTGATTCAACAAGAAGTGATTGAACGTGATTTATATGCCACCGCGGTGTTATCAGGTAACCGAAATTTTGATGGTCGTATTCATCCTTATGCGAAACAAGCGTTCTTAGCCTCGCCGCCACTGGTGGTTGCCTACGCTATTGCTGGCACCATTCGTTTTGATATTGAAAAAGATGTTTTAGGTAAAGATCAACAAGGTAACGATATAAGGCTTAAAGATATCTGGCCATCAGATGCTGAAATTGATGCGGTTATCGCTGCTAGCGTTAAGCCTGAGCAATTCCGCAAAGTGTATGAGCCAATGTTTGATATCAAAGTTGAATACGGCAGCGACTCTTCAGCTAAGATTGATCCACAGTATGATTGGCGCCCTCAAAGTACCTATATCCGTCGTCCTCCTTATTGGGAAGGCGCATTAGCGGGTGAGCGCGCCATGAAAGGCATGCGCCCATTAGCGGTATTAGGTGACAACATCACTACCGATCATTTATCACCATCAAACGCTATTATGCTTGATAGTGCAGCAGGTGCTTACCTTGATAAAATGGGCTTGCCTGAAGTTGATTTCAACTCATATGCCACCCATCGCGGCGATCACTTAACCGCACAACGTGCCACATTTGCTAACCCTAAACTATTTAATGAAATGGTGACCACCTTAGGTAAAGATGGCAAGCAAGTGATTAAGCAAGGTTCTTACGCCCGAATCGAGCCAGAAGGGCAAGAGTCGCGCATGTGGGAAGCCATTGAAACCTATATGGAGCGTAAGCAGCCACTTATCATCATCGCAGGTGCTGATTATGGTCAAGGTTCAAGCCGTGACTGGGCAGCCAAAGGGGTCCGCTTAGCGGGCGTTGAAGTGATTGTTGCTGAAGGCTTTGAGCGTATCCATCGTACCAACCTTGTAGGAATGGGCGTGCTGCCGCTTGAGTTTACCAATGGCGAGAACCGTCATACCTATCAAATTGATGGTACTGAAACCTACGATGTTATCGGTGAGCGTACTCCAGGTGCGGCGCTATCAGTAATCATTACTCGCACTAATGGTGAGCATTTAACTGTGCCAGTTAAATGTCGATTAGACACCGCTGAAGAGGTGTCTATCTATGAAGCGGGCGGTATTTTACAACGCTTTGCCCAAGACTTTTTAGAGGCCAGCCATTAGTGACTAGTGATGAGTCATAAGTAGTTATAGCTGCGTTAAATTTAACAAACATCAGCACAATGAATGCCTCTCACTCATTGTGCTGATTGATTTTAGGAAACATGATGTCTCATATTCCACAAATAAAAATTCCAGCAACCTATATGCGTGGTGGCACCAGTAAAGGGGTGTTTTTCAATCTAACTGATTTACCTAAAGCGGCTCAAGTTGCGGGCGATGCCCGTGATGCCATGCTACTTAGAGTCATTGGCAGTCCAGATCCCTATGGCAAACAAACTGATGGCATGGGCGGCGCAACCTCAAGTACCAGCAAAACGGTAATACTGTCTAAAAGCCGTCACGCCGATCATGATGTGGATTACCTTTTTGGCCAAGTGGCCATAGACAAACCCTTCGTTGATTGGACTGGTAATTGCGGTAATTTAACGGCGGCTGTGGGTTCGTTTGCCATATCCAATGGCTTAATTGACAGTAGCCGCGTACCTGAAAATGGTATTGCGGTAGTGCGTATATGGCAGGCCAATATCAGCAAAACCATAATTGCGCACGTGCCAATGGCTAACGGCGCAGTGCAAGAAACCGGTGATTTTGAATTAGACGGGGTGACCTTTCCTGCAGCCGAAGTACTGGTAGAGTTTTTAGCGCCAGCAGACGCTGATGCAGCGATGTTACCAACTGGCAATGTGGTGGATGATTTAGTTGTGCCAGAGCTTAGCGCAAAAGGGATCCCATCCATTAAAGCCACTATGATCAATGCTGGTATTCCAACGATATTTGTTAATGCTGCCGACATTGGTTATGTGGGTAATGAGCTTCAAGATGACATAAACAATGATGATAGCGCATTAGCATTTTTCGAAAGCTTACGTGCCCATGGTGCAGTGCAAATGGGGTTAATTAAACACATTGATGAAGCCGCAGCGCGCCAACACACGCCAAAGATTGCCTTTGTGTCGCCGCCAAGTGCATACAACTCATCAAGTGGTAAAGCGGTATTAGCCACTGATATTGACTTACAAGTGCGGGCATTATCAATGGGTAAACTGCACCATGCCATGATGGGTACAGCAGCGGTAGCAATAGGCACGGCTGCTGCCGTTGAAGGCTCGCTAGTCAATCTTGCCGCTGGTGGACAAGCACGTACTTCAGTGGTGTTTGGTCATCCATCGGGCACTCTAAAAGTGGGCGCAGAAGCGACATTATCCAATGGTAGCTGGCAGGTGAATAAAGCCAGCATGAGCCGCAGTGCAAGAGTGCTTATGGAAGGTTGGGTAAGAATACCTGGTGATAGTTTTTAGGTTGTTTTTAGTGTTTGATTTGGCAGTTATCTTAACGGGATAACTGCCAGTTTAATTTTTTAAAGATTATCCGTTCGATGATACTAGCCTGTTCGCTTTAAAAATGCGACGCATTCAAACGAATCCTTTCTAGCTGAAGAGTTTAAACAGGCTTAGAGGTTTTGCCCGTTGAGGGGGGAGTTTTTGAGTCAGAAGCTAGATCATTGAACGCGACTGAAACACTTATAAGTTCGCCGTTATAATCAATCACAGTGGATATTTTATCATTAGTGATATGGGTTACAATAAATGCAACATTTCAAAGTCTTCCTTATGTAGCGGCGCAATTTTAAATTCATGCCCCGGGCTGAATCGATTGATAGCTAGGTTATAGTTTTCTTTACCTATCTTTTGCCATCTAGGCGGGTTAGGGTCATTTATTGTCTTATCTGCTTGGTCTAAACTCTTTTCTAGATCCATAATACTTCCATGTTTCTATGAATTAACTCATAGGAACTAACTTAGCTGCTTTATGGAAAAAACATCAAAAAGTTACATTTCTAGCTCTATCTATATCTATTTGATCAATTGCTTGGCGGCAGTATCCATAGTTGAGATACCAACTACTCGTTATCCTCTCCCCATAACCTTAGTGCTAAGCCTGATGCGCGTGAGGTTACCTGTTTGCTGGCACGCTCAAATACATACGGTGTGCCTAAACAAATAAAATGCTCTTTGGCGCGAGTGATAGCGGTATAAACCAACTCTTTAGTCAGCAGCTGCCATTGGGCGTTACTGGGTTTTTGTGGTAACACAAAGGCGACTTTTTCAAACTCGCTGCCTTGGCTTTTATGTACGGTCATCGCAAAGCAACTGTCGTGATTGGGCAGCCTTGCAGGTTGTACTTTCAACAAGCTGCCATCGGCTTTAACGAAGTAGGCCATTAATTTTTCGGGCTTTTGCTCATCTTGCAATATCAAGCCAATATCGCCGTTGAATAAGCCTAAATTGTAATCATTACTTTGAATGATAATCGGTCTACCAAGGTAAAATTCTTGAGTGGGTTTTATCCAATGATTCTGTTTGAGCACATTAGTGATGGCGAGGTTCATGCCATCAACGCCAAATTCACCTGAGCGCATGGCACATAGAATGCGGAATTTATTGAAGGTATCAATAATCTCTTCTGCGCCATAAATACAGCTTAATTGCTGCGAGTAAGCATACTGATTATCGAGCACTTTTTGTAAGTACTCGGCATAAGCTGCCACTGCCGATTGCAATAACGGCAAACTTTGGGCGTCGGGCTGATGCTCTATCCAAGTTAACTCTTGATGGCCGCACTGCCACTCACGGCGAATGCCGTTGATGTTGACATAGTTTACCGCATTGGCCAGCAAGCCAATGCCGCCATCACCTTTAAAGCGGTGGCTGTGCATCAGCATACATAAATTGTCGCCGAGCATAGGTTTAGGATGGATAAACTGACTGGTATTTTGCTGAGTTAACTGCTGCAATAAGTTGGCTTGCTGCTCTGAATAGCGCATTTGCCATGGTGATGCATTAGCACTAAGATCGGCAGTCACTTTTAACCCTGCACAAATATCCGCCAATACAGCGCCTGCTTCAACGGATGCCAGCTGGTCTTGATCGCCCAATAATATTAGGCGGGCATTTTTAGGCAGGGCGCTTAATAGCTTATGCATCATAGGCAAATCCACCATTGATGCTTCATCGACCACCAATAAATCTAACCTAAGAGGGTTATCTTTGTGGTGTCTAAATAAGTGTGAGTTAGGGATCACTCCTAACAAACGGTGCAGGGTAGCAGCCTCTTCAGGAATTTTGCTTAGGGCATCAATTAGCTCTGGCTTAGCGGTTTGCTCAACTTGACTTACTAGCCGCGCTTTAGAGGCTTTAATGGACTCACTTAATCGCGCTGCGGCTTTACCGGTTGGCGCCACCAGTCGAATGGTTAAGGCTTTTTGAGTTAGCAGTAACAAGAGCAACTTAGTGACAGTGGTAGTTTTACCTGTGCCGGGGCCGCCAGTAATCACCGCTAAGGCTTTAGTTAGCGCCGTAGCAGTGGCCACTTTTTGCCAGTTGATGCTCTTGCTATTTACATCTGGTTTTTCATCGAATAAGTCATTCAAATATTGCGCTAGCGTTGCGGTATCAACAGTTAAGTTAACTTGTGCCAACTGGTTGAATCGGGCTGCCACTTGGGTTTCAAAGTGATAATACTTGTTTAAGTACAATCGGTTATGCTCAACAATTAATGGCTGGTTATCATCAGGTTGGCCGACACAGGCTAATGCTTCGATAGCGTCACTGAGTTGCTGGTGGGTTATTGTTAACTTGCAATGGGACTCTTGCTCGCAAAACGGATTATCAAGATCGATATTATCGATAACTAAGCAGCTGTGCTGACTTGATAATTGCTGGCTTAATAGCGCACAGATTAATAATAAAAACTCATCAGCAGTGTCATTTTTGGCATCAACTTGAGCGAGCTGAGAGTTGGCCATTTCAAGGGCAAAGTGACGATCAAGTGGGGTAATTAACCCTTGTTGTTGCCAATTTTTAAGTAACTGAGTCATTGGGGCGCTAAGGGTAATCATTATTTTTGCTCCAATGCATTGTTGTTTGAAAATAGTGCATCTAAATCAGCGATTAAGGCCAATGGCGGTTTATCAAAAAATATTCCTGCGCCTGAAGCTTCTGGGCTCATACCACGTAAGAAAAGGTAAAAACTGCCGCCTATATGACGCTGGTAATCATAACTTGGCATTCGCAAAGATAAGTAACGATGCAGTGCCAAGGTATAAAGAATATATTGCAAATTATAACGGTGGCTACTGATGGCTGTCGCCATCGCATTATGGTCATAACATGTTAAATCGTCACCCAAATGGTTAGATTTATAATCGGCAATAAAATACTGGCCTTTATACTCAAAGGTTAAATCGATAAAGCCTTTTAACATGCCTTGTAGCTCGTCAAATTCAAGGCCTGCATCATAACCATATTGTTGTAACAACTGATTTAACTGCTGAGATTTTAATTGGCTAATGGGCAGATAAAACTCCATCTCAACTAATTTTTGCTCTGGGGCTAACTGGGCTAATGTCAGTGGCAAACCATGATCATTTAATAGCTGATTATCTTGCGCTGCATTATTGGTAATGAGCGGGCTATGAAGGATTTGTTGATACCACTGGATTAAGGTATCTGTCCATATCTCTTGGTCAAAACCATATTGCTCCATGGCTTTGGGTAAGGCTTGTGGCAATTCAGCCTCAGCATTGGTGAAATCAAATAGCTCTAACACCAAATGCATGAAGCTACCGGCATTGGCGCCGCGCTCGAAGGTAAAACGATTAATGGCGTTGTTTTCAACATCAGTGTCAAAAGGGTTGATGTCTGCTGCGGATTCAAATTGTGGCAGGGTTTCTTGGCTAAAGTCTTCATCGTCGGCACCCGGAGAGACTTTTTCATGGGCAAGGTGTTTCACCAAACCTGAGTAACTGCCAACTCGCCATGGGGTGTGGTAATCACGCTGCAAGGTTTTTGCCGCTAACTGTTGCGACTGGCCATTAAGTTCAGTGAGCGCTGAGTCATCAATCGCCTCTAGCTGAACCACGCTAATGGCATCGGGCACTGGCGCGCTGGTTTTTATGGCCTGTGCATGTTGTGATAACAACTCAAAATCACAATCTTTAGTGGTGATCCCCAATAAATAACCAATGGCGGTTTCGTATAAGTGACTACTTACCCCAGCTTTAAGCATGCGGCTATGGTTGGCAATGTATAAGTAACACACATAAACCGGACGGGTGAGCGCCACGTATAACAGACGTAAATCTTCAGCGAGGTTTTCTTGTTTGTATTGCTCCCAGCCTTCTTTCGTGCCCTCAACATCCCAAACTAATTGGTCATTTTTATGGTAAAGCATAGGCGCAGGCTTTTTGCGATTATCCCGCGCGAGACTAATAAATGGCACCATACAAACGGGATATTCAAGCCCCTTACTTTTATGAATGGTAACGATTTGCACCAGATTTTGCTCGCTTTCAAGGCGCAATTGCTGCTCATCATTGCCTTGAGCATCAATCAGTTGTTGCTCAAACCAATTCATTATCGCGCTGCTACCATCAAGTTCGGTGGCTTTTTGCTGCAGTAGTTCGCACAAATGACGGAAATCGGTGAGTCGGCGCTCGCCACTTTCAGCATTACTATTAGCACAACTATCAACACTACTTTGAGCCATGCTATCTGAGTTGCTGTCGACGCTTGGGCTAAGCTGTTTACTTAAATAGCGCTTAATCAGCTGGGTTTGGTTAGCCAAACTTAACAGCGCAGGCATGATGCCGCGCTTAAGCCAGGTTTGATGCCAATCAGCAAATTGATCCAGTAAGCTTTGTCGCTGCTCTTCATCTTGATTAAACAGATGAATTTGCTGGGCGCTGTAACCCATAAGCTCGGTGGCAAGTGCTGCGCGAAGGCAGCGCTCATCTTTCGGGTTAGCAATAGCCCGTAAAATTATCGCCAGTTCAAAGGCCTCTTGGGTGTTAAATACGCTATCTCGGCTTAAAAATACTGCGCCAATATTACGCTCGCTTAAGGCTTGCTTCATCACCGAGGCTTCGTTTTTATCGCGCACTAACACGGCAATATCTTTGGCGATGAGCGCTGTGTCATTCATATGGCATTGCTCAGTTTGCGCTTCAGTTAATAAACGTTTTATTTCACTGGCAGCATCATTCGCCAGTAGATGACGGGCAGTAGTTTTATTTAAGCCGCTTTCACCTTCGCCAAGCAGTTTAATTCGCAGCGCTGATTTGTCTTCAGTGGCTTCAGTGAGCTTTTTATTGTCAGCGCTGGCTGGGGTATCAACCACATCATAAGGGATCGCATCACTGATAAATGGATCCTGATGTTGGCTAAAGAGCTGGTTAACCCCATTGACCAGTGCCGTGGATGAGCGGTAATTGGTTTCGAGGTTATAGTGCGCTTTAGTTTGCTTACGGGCATGGATATAGGTATGAATATCGGCGCCGCGAAAGGCATAAATGGCTTGTTTGGGATCGCCAATCATTAATAAACTTAAACTATCAAGCTGGGTTTGCTGCTGATAAATGGTTGAGAAAATAGTAAATTGCAGCGGATCAGTATCTTGGAATTCATCAATTAATGCCACCGGAAAGCGTGTTGCAATGGCTTTGGCTAAATGGTGTGCGCTGGATTCAGTAGCAGTTGATTCAGTATCAGTTGATTCAGTATCAGTTGATTTAGTAGCAGTTGATAAGGCATCAGCCAAGGTGATCAAGAGATCATCTGGGGTCATTAAGTTGCGCTGGGCTTTTTGCAGCATAAATCGCAGCCGAATACCGTCACGGGCGCGAATTAAAAATGATGGCTTTATTTGCTGGATAAGTGCAAATAATCGCTCGATATGATCGAGCAGCGGCGCATCATTTGCGCTGGGGATAGTGCCACCTTTATTGAGTTTTAACTCAGATAGCGCCAGCATTTCTAAATCTTTAACTGGCGGCAGGCCATTGCCGAAGCTAACCCAATTGGTTAAGCGATCATACATGGCCGCAAGCTTTGGATAATCATCGGCTTTTTTGCCGAATCTCGCGCCATTGAGCGGTAAGCTGTGTAGCAGTTCCAGTTCTTTTTCACTGTCTGTTGGCCAGCGCTTTTTAAAGCGAGCAAGGCTTTGAACTAATTCATCAGCTAACTGGTTAAACTCTTTCGCCACAAACGGGATATTGGCTTGGCTCGCGCCGAGTAACGGTTTAAGTTGCCAAGCCAAGCTATCAGGGTCGCCAAACTCGTTATCAATCACTTGGGCTAATACTTGTGGCAGTGGGTAGCAGGTCTCACGCCAAAAATCACGCACGGCATGATGTAAAAACTCACTGTCATCGAGAGTAAATTCTGACTCGAATAATAGCGATGACTCAAACGCCATGTCAGATAAAATGCGTTGACAAAAACCGTGAATGGTAAAAATCGCCGCTTCATCTAGTGACTTTAGTGCTAAATCTAACCGTCTTAGGGCAATTGCCCGCTCAGACTCTGGTACTTGTTGGTACAGCGCCTCTACAAATTCATCATTGGTGTCTAAGCCAATAAAGCACTTAAAGGCCACTTGAATACGTTTACGAATTCGATCCCGCAGCTCTTCGGTGGCGGCATTAGTAAAGGTCACCACTAAAATCTGTTCACAGGTGAGCGGCGCTTTATCTTTATCGCCCAGTAATAGCCGTAAATACAGCCCAGAAATGGTGTAGGTTTTACCTGTGCCAGCACTGGCTTCAATTAAGCTTGAACCTGCAAAAGGCAGTGTTAGCGGATTAAGCTTGCTGACTTTTGAGTGAGTTTCTTTGCCATTAGCGATTTCAGAGTCAGTCATTTCGGTGTTAGCGGCCTCTAACTTGCTAGCATTGTCATTAATTTGAGTCATTAGGCTTTGCCCCCTTTAATTACAGAGAGCTTAGGTGGTTGGATAGCATATTCGTCAAGCTCGGCGAGGGTGCCTTTGTGATAAATACTCAACATAGGTTGCAGTAACATGGTGGCTGTTTTGCCAAATTCAGCTTCAGTAAAGTCTTCAGGAAAACTAAATAAACGGCGATTATGGGGATCGGTCCCTTCACCAAAGCCTGATTGTTCATCAAGCCATAATGGCTCGGCAGCTTGCAGTTTTTCCATATGATCACCATCGGCTTCAACATAGGCTAACGCGGTGCGCGGCATAAAGCATAACGGCTGGGCTTGGCCATTGAGATAAGCTTGAATAAATTGCTGTAATAATTGCTGAGCGGACTCTGGCGTAATTGCGCTAAAGGCATGAAAATGGCCAATATCCAGCAGGTAACTGTTCTTCTCAACCCCTGCGGCATTAAGGCATAAATGGCGCAAATACACCCTGACAAAATCACGGCCATGGGCAGTGCCAGGGCGATAATTTATTTGCCCTTTAGCGTAAATATCATCGATGCGGCCAATAAGGTTAACGTTAATGCTTGATTGAGTGCTGTCTAAAGCCTCGCTGTTTAGCGGCGTTAGCCCTTCAAACTGTAAATCAATATCCACTTCCTGACTGTGGCTCTTATCGCCTGTGAGATAGAGCACCCGACCAATGACGTATTTAATGTCGTTTTGATAGCGATTAAGCAGCACATCATCAAAGGGCGCCATGGGTAAACTGCCACTGGCTTTTAGCTGGTTGATAAACTCAATGTCAGCGTGTTCAAGTTGGTGATGCACTGCACTGTCAATCATTGCTGATTGCAATTTATAGCGCTCTAATGCATCTAAGTTAAATGGCTCGTCGTTATCGTCAGCTTGAATTCGTAAATTAAAATCAATTTTTAAACTGCGATTGAAAAAGAATTGCGCTGGGCTTCTGAAAAAGCGTAATAATGCCGACAATTCAAGTTGCACAATGGCGCTGCCATCGTCGGCAACAGCATCAAATGGGTTGTCATCGTTGGCTAAATCTAACGGCTTAAGGCGGTTAAAGAAGCGGGCATTATTAAGTAAGTGGTTCGCATCTGCGATACTTGGCGGGCACCACTGATGATTATAACTTTGCTGCAATTTAGTTTGCTGAGTTGCAGTAAACAATTTGGCATCAAAGGGTTGCAGCGGTTGCTGCTGGATTAAATGGCTTAATATTGCTTTATCGGCGTTATTAACTTCAACGCTTTCACGAAAGCTTTCACATAAGCCTTGGCTGGTTTCGAGTTGAGGCTCATTATTTGTAGTGAAATAATAGTCAGCAAAATAACACAGCTGGCAATACTCGGTTAGCTCTGACACCAACATTGAGGGAATTCGTTCAGCGTTATCACGCTCAGAGTGGCCAATGTAGCTGATATAAAATTGCTCTCTGGCAGACAATAAAGCTTCTAAAAACAGGTAACGATCGTCTAATCGGCGGGAACGGTCACCTTTAATAGCGCCATTGTGGGCCATTAAGTCAAATCCAACAGGGTGTTGTACTCGTGGATACACCCCATCATTCATACCCAGTAAACATACCACTTTAAAAGGAATTGAGCGCATCGGCATCAAGGTACAAAAGTTCACACTCCCTGCAAGGTAGCGCTGACCAACTCGAGATTCATTAAGGTTTTGATTAAACCATTGCTTGAGCACTTCAACATCGAGTTCACCTTGATGACCGGCGTCTTCAAGCTCGGTACTTAAGGTGACTAAGGCTTCGCGAATGGTTTGAACTTGCTCGCGCTCGTCATCATCAGCATCAAAGAAAACCTCTAATAAAGCTTGTAGCTGCGCGATACGTTCAAGGGTTGGACATTGGCTAGCCAGTTGCAGTTGATATTCGTCAATGGCCTCTAAGAAATTGAGTAAATAGCCAAGAATTTGCGCAGACTGGCCTTCAACACCTTGTACTAGCAGTGAATCGTTATAAAGCGCTGATTCATCATTAAAAGCATAACCTTGAATTAAGCGGCTAATACCAAATGCCCAAGAGTTCTGCTTAAACGCTGGTACTCCTTGTTGCAATCGGGTTTTTTCATCACGGCCCCAACGCACGTTGGCATCATCTAGCCAACGTCTAATAAGCTGCAGAGCATCATCATCGAGCTGAAATTTTCGTAAAATTGCTGGGACTTCGAGAATACTGATAATGTCAGTGAGGCCAAAACGGCTTTGATTAATATTGAGTAAATTCAAAAAGCTGTTAATTAGCGGTGACTCTTGAGCTGCGCCTCTATCGGCAATGGCATAGGGAATATAGTAGTTGGCTGTTTTGCCTGAGTCTTGATTACTTCGATGTAAACCGCTATTGCTGGTGCCAAATACTGCATCAATATAAGGCGCATAAGCTGCCACGTCGGGCATCATCACCACGATATCTTTGGGTTTTAGTGATGCTTTACCGTTGTCATTCGCATTGCTTGACAGTAACTCGAGTAAATGATCGTGCAGGGTTTCGACTTCTCGTAGCGGGCTATGGCAACTGCGCAGGGTAATTGATTGGTCTTGCTGGCTTAACGAGCGTCTATTGGCGACATTTTGATAAAGTGCTGCATCAGGGCCAAGGGCTTGGCCTAGGGTTTCCATTTGCAGAATATCGTATTGCACCCCTTGGAGTAGATTTAAACTGTCAGGGGATTGTTCGGGCTCGATATAGCAGTCGTAACTAAAGTCAGTGTGTTCTGGCGGTAGTTCGAGCATTAAATCCAGTAATTCACGGCCCATTTTGCCATTGTTAGCCAGGATCGGATTACCCACTTCGAGCTTTTCTTCCCATTGCTCGCCTAACTGCTTTTTATCAACATATTGCAGCGCCATTCTTGCGCGAGCTTTAGGGTCAACAATATCGCCCCAGTAATGCTGACAAGGGCTTAAGGAAAACATAATCACTTCAATGCGTTCAGCCAAGTGATACAGCACTTGCAAGGTTTGTGGCGGCATAGAAGAAATACCAAACACAAATAATCGCTCAGGTAGCGACTTAATTACAGTGTCAGGGTTTTGCAGTGCAGCAATTAAGTGTTGATGTAAGTTGGCGCGATGATAAGTGCTGGCATGAAGGTGGTGCTGGTTATATTCAATCAGTGCCCGCCAGAGCTTAGGTTGCCAACGCTGGTTTTCTTCCAGCTTCAGCGGATGCTCGTTTTGCTCCCAAGCTTGAATCCACTCAGGGCGATACACTAAGTATTGGTCAAAAATATCGGCAATACGGCCACATAATTGATACAGCTTAATGGCATCAAAACTGCCAGCTTGGACATAAGGCAGCGCTTCATCTGTATGGTTGGCGTGCTGATTTTCAACCGGAGCTAAATAGGCTTGTAGCGGCGCAAAGTCAGAGGCATCAAGTAATGGCGGCAGTAAATCCATTAACTTCCACGTCATCGCCGCTTTAGTAAAGGCATTATCTTTAGGCACATCTGGCAGCAGTTCATGGCATAACTGCCAGGTAAAACTCGACGGCAGCGGAAAGGACAGGGCGGCAGCAATACCATTATATTTAGCCACTTCTAAGCGCAGCCAAGTCGACATCCCCGGACTTTGCACCAAGATATGTTCATTTGCGAGTAAATTAGCGTTATCAAGGGGGATAGCGAGCATTTTAGACAGTTGTTCTGACAGAACTTCCATCTGATTTGATTGAATTAATCTAAGCATTAATCGACTCTACAAATGATGATAAAAACCATTCTAAGAGGTTGTTATTAGGTTTGAAAGGCTTTTATCACATCTAGGGTTTAAGCGCTAAATAAGCAACCAAATTACATGGAGTTTGGTTGGCAAAACTCCTGTTTTTTTCTATAGGATTTATTGATTGAAGCTAAATTTTAATTCAATAATTTACTTGATTATTAATTGAGATCCACTCCCAAAAAAACAACAAGTAGCCTGTTTACTCATGTTTATAGGCAAACAAGCTAGAGAGTATATTAATGAGACTGAGTCAGTTTATAAAGCCAATGAATAGGTAGCTGGCTAGAATCACTGCTACCCAAAGCACCATGTTGCCAGATGGATAGTCGCTCGAGATAAAGCTCCCCCCCCCTTTGTATTGGCGCGCTAAAAACTGCTGACATTGGTCTAACTTCCCACGAATTGATTGACGAATTTCGCCATCCACTTTCCAAATGACTGCAAATATGCGCTGCAGTGCATTAGGCACTAAGCGCCTGTATACCCAATCTACATCAAGGTGAGTAGAGCGAAGCTCTGGTGGATATTTACCTTTGAGATTGAGCCAAACGAACGCTAATGCTGAAAACAGTAATAACTGAGTCTGAGCGAGTACATGGGTCGCATCATATGGGTTGTAACCCGTATCGTATGGCAGCAGAGAATAAAGCGCTGCAGGATAAATACCAATACCAATACATAGACAGGCAGCGATAAACATTGCTGTTAACATATTGAGCGGTGGATCGTTGGCTCGAATACCCGAGTCATGGGCAAAGAAGGCAAAGTAAGGGATTTTGATCCCCGCGTGATGAAAAACACCTGCTGACGCAAACAGTAGCATTAACCAGACCCAGTCATGGCCAGTTTCCATTGCGGCAGACATCACCATGGATTTACTGACAAAACCGCTAAACAGAGGGAATGCAGAAATGGAGGCCGCACCAACAATACACAGTATCGTGGTTTTTGGCATGGTCTTATAAAGGCCGCCGAGATCGGAGCCATTTATACGCCCTGTCATATGCAGTACGGCGCCCATACTCATAAACAACAAGCCTTTAAAAATGACATCGTTAAAAGCATGAGACACTGCACCATTTAATGCCAGCGAAGTCCCGATCCCGATGCCGACGACCATAAAGCCTACTTGGTTAATCAAACTATAGGCAAGCACTCGGCGAAGATCGTTTTCAATCACCGCAAAGAAGATTGGGAAACAGGTCATTGTAGCGCCAATGTATATCAGCAACTCAGTGCCAGGGTAAGCCCGAGCAAGTGCATAAACCGCCACTTTAGTGGTAAATGCGCTGAGTAACACTGTACCGGTCGGCGTCGCTTCAGGGTAAGCGTCGGTAAGCCAAGTGTGAGCAACAGGAAAAGCACACTTAATACCGAAGGCAATAAAGATAAGCCATCCTGCAATGCTATCTAGGCCGATATAGTCAAAGGCTAGGCTACCGGTTTCAGAGATATAAAACAGCGCACCTATCAGCAAAATAACCCCAGAGAGAACCTGCATGATGAGGTAGCGCATCCCCGCGCTATATGCTGCTGGAGTACGACGAGCCCAAACTAGAAATACTGAGGTAAATGCCAACAGCTCCCAGAACACAAACAAGGTAAGTAAATCACCCGCAAACACCGCACCAATAGCGCTACCTGCGTACAGCATAGCGGCAACTTGTTGCACTGTATCTTTAACGTGCAATGAGTAGACGATGCCAATAAATGCGGCAATATGGAAAATATAGCCAAACATCAGGCTTAATTTATCTGCGCGATAAGGGATTAATTCATAGTCTAAAAACATCAATTGCAAATGGACGCCTTCTGGCACAGTCCACAAATGCAATCCGCTGATCACTGGAATCGCTATCATCAAGGCACCGCGCAGCTTTCCACGAGTTGTAGCAGCAATCAATCCGCCAATGATAAACAGCACAAACGGCGGTAACTCAAGCATCCACATTGCGATCACCTTTATTGTTAGCTTCTTTGGCGTGGCCATCGCTGACGTCGACTATTTCAATTTTGCTATTATCAAGCTCTTCAACGGGTCCATAATAATCTTCTGGGCGCATCAAAAAGGTACGCATCCAGCTGGCGACTATGACCAAGATGACGCAGCCGACAAAGCCATAGATAGGATAAAACGCTGGCAGGTTTTCCCAGCTATGATAAACATGGCGATGAATAACAAAATCAAGTGCCACAAGCAATGCACAACAGGTATATAACAGGTATAAAACCCGCTGAATGTTTTTCGGTTTATCAAAGAGATATTGCTTCTCATTGTCCATGGCTAACTCCAGATACAGTCAAGATAGCTTTCGCCAACTCATAAACGGGCTGTGGATGGATGAACATAATCAAGCAGCCTAGGGATGTGATAATTAATGCGATTAATGAAGCCATTGGTGCTTCTTTAATACCTGTACTTGATGACTTATACCCTTTACCGGGGAAAAACGCATGGTAAGGAATAGGTAGTAGGTAGGCGATGTTGAGTAATGAACTGAGCATTAAAGCAACCATGACAACCCAATAGCCGGTTTCAATAGTGCCCATCAATAGGAACCATTTACTCCATGTCCCTCCGGCTGGTGGAACGCCGATAATGCTAAGGCTGGCAATAAAAAAAGCGCCCATGGTGATTGGCATGGCAAAACCTAAGCCGCGCATTTCGCTTACCTTAGATTTATGGCTAGCCACCAAAATGGCGCCAGCACAAAAGAATAGGGTAATTTTGCCAAAGGCATGGGAGGCAATATGCATTGAACTACCAATCACACCCGATGAAGTAGCTAGCAGTGCCCCAATAGTGATATAGCCGAGTTGGCTCACTGTTGAGTAGGCCAATCTGGCTTTTAAGTTGTCTTGTCGCATCGCCACGATTGAAGCTAAGAGCACTGAAAGGGTAGCTAAATAAAGTAAAAATTCAGTAGTTGGTAATTGGGGGAGTAGGTCGAGTCCAAAAATGAAAATACACACCTTCAATACCGTAAATACCCCTGCTTTTACTACCGCTACAGCATGAAGCAGGGCGCTGACCGGTGTTGGTGCCACCATCGCTGCGGGTAGCCAGCGATGAAATGGCATAATGGCAGCCTTACCAATGCCAAATATAAATAGCATTAGGATTATGCCTGCAATGGTGGTATCCACATCGGCATCAAATACGCCGCCTGCTGTAAATTCAAGGGTGCCAGTCACAAACCAAGTTAAGATGATGGCCAGTAAGAAAAAGGCGATAGAGGTAGTGAGCAAGATACCGAGGTAGACACGGCCACCTTGTTTGGCCTTGTCTGTACCTGCGTGAGTCACCAGCGGATAGGTTGATAGAGTGAGCACTTCGTAAAAGATAAACAGAGTAAACAGGTTGGCTGAAAAGGCGAGCCCCATCACTGCACTAATCGCCAAAGCGAAACAGATATAAAAGCGAGTTTGGTTATCCTCATTATGGTCACGCATATAGCCGATGGCGTAAATGGTGGTGATTAGCCAAAGAAAACTGGCAATGAGAGCAAACAGCATACCGAGCGGTTCTACGACAAAACTCACCTCTAAATCAGGCATCAGCTCCCACCATGAGACCTCAATACTGGCACCAGCCATGAGGGCTTGGTAGATATTGATTACGCAGTAAAGCACCATAAGGCTGATACTGATGGTGATAGCCTCACGCAGGTTAGGTTTCTTTCCTGTTGCTGCAATTGCAAAGGTTGCCAGTAAAGGCAATAAGATAGTTAGCTGTAACATCAGCGGCAAAGATGGATTCATGGGGTTATTCCAAACAAACTTTGAGAAGCCGCCTGTGCAACTTGCACGCTTAGGCGAGTATCTATACCGAAATAAATATTAGCGAAAATGAGCGCCCAAATAGGGGCGAGGAAGGTCCAAGGCGCCTCTTTGACAGTTTCACACCCATTAAGTGGCGGCTTGAAGTAAGCCATTTCTACAATACGCCAGATATAGATAATCGCCAGCAGTGATCCCAATAGAATAAGAACGGCCACTGGCCACATACCAGCCTCAACACTGGCGATAAGCAGATACCATTTACTGACAAAACCGACGGTCAATGGCACACCAATCAAACTGAGCCCACCAATAACGATGGCTGACATGGTCAATGGCATTTGTTTACCTAGGCCTTGGAACTGTTTGAGCTGGACGCTGCCAATGCGGTACATTACAGCGCCTAATGCTAAAAACAGCGCGCCTTTCATTAAGGCATGGTTAAACAAATGTAGTAAGGTGGCCATAATGCCGGTACTGGTATTAATCGAGTAGCCAATGATCATATATCCCACCTGAGCGATACTTGAGTAAGCTAAGATGTGTTTCACATTTTGCTGATAAATAGCCGTGATAGATGCGGCAAAAACACCTATAAGACCAAGCACCATTAAAATACTTTGCAGGGGCAGGGTGGTGAATGAGAAAGAGATGCCAAGTACGGTAAAAGTAAAACGAATGAGCAGATACACAGCAACCTTAGTTGAGGTTGCTGCTAAAAATGCTGTCACAATTGAAGGTGCATAGGCATAAGCATTAGGTAGCCACAGGTGCAGTGGAAATAACGCCAGCTTTAAGCAGATCCCGACAATTAAAAAGGCGAATGCTGCAAATACTGTACGGGTGTGGCCAACATCAACTAACCTAACAGCTAAATCGCTCATGTTTAGCGTGCCCGTCATTTGATAGAGCATGCCAATACCAATCAAAATAAAGGTGGCACCAATGGTACCCATTATCAGGTATTGGTAGGCAGCCCACAGTGCTCGTCTATCTTTACCCAAGGCAATTAAGGCATAGGAGGACAGTGAGGAAATCTCTAAAAATACAAATACATTAAAGGCATCACCGGTTGCCACAATGCCGAACATGCCGGTTAAAGACAGCAGGTATAAGCTGTAAAATAAGGTGTGGCGGTCTTCGTCTAACTCTTTTTGTATGCTGGTGTTAGCGGCAAACAACACCACAGTACCTATGGTGGAGATGATTAGCAGTAAAAAGGCGTTCAGCTTATCGATGCGATATTCAATGCCCCAAGGTGCTTCCCAACCCCCAAGTTCATAGGTAATGGTGCCAGACTTCATGACCTCAATTAGTAATATTATGCTGTTGATACAGGTAGCACTGCACACCAATAAGGCAAATATCCACACAAGTTTGGAGCGATTTAGGAACCAGCATAGCGGGGCTGCCATTAGCGGCACCACAACTTGTAAAACAGGCAGGTGAGCTAACACTATGATTCGTCCTCGTTGAGCTGATCTTGTTTTTGGATCTCATCTTCTTCTATACAGCCATAGGCTTCTTTGATTCTGATCACCAGTGCTAGACCAAGCGCTGTGGTCGCAATACCCACCACAATGGCAGTTAGAATTAACACATGGGGCAGCGGGTTAGAGTAATCACTGATCCCTTCAGCCAATATCGGTGCGCTACCACGCTCGACCATGCCGACACTGATATAAAAAATAAACACTGAGGTTTGAAAAATGGTGAGTCCAACTAACTTCTTAACCAAGTTTCCATGGGCGATAACGATATAAAAGCCAATCATCATCAACAATACGACGATCCAATAGTTATAGAGTCCGAGAAACATCCTGCTCCCCTTTTTTATCTGAGCTGTTTTTCTCAGCTTGAATTTGAGCCTGAGCTTGTCTGCGGCCATCAAAGTTGAAAAAGATGCTTAACATCACCGAAGCGACAGTGATGCCCACGCCTAATTCAATCAGCAGTATGCCTAAGTGCTGGCCATCAATCGGATTTTCAGCCAGTACGTTGTAATCTAAGAAGTTAGCCCCATTGATCATGGAAACAACTCCGACACTGGCATAGAGCAAAAGCCCAACAGCAGCAAGCAATTGAATTAGCGCCGGATTAAATACCTTTTTAGCGGTATCTAAACCAAATAGCATGGTATAAAGAATAATCGCAGCAGCGAAGATAACACCTGCTTGAAATCCGCCACCAGGCCCAAAGTCACCATGGAATTGTACATACAGTGCAAATAACAAGATTAAAGGAATAAGTGTTTTACTGACGATGCGCACCACCATGTGGCGCTCATGCATTTGTTCTTCTGTTGGCTCTTCAGATTGAATTTTTTTACGGCGACGAGGCAGTGATAACAGCGAAAGCACGCCAATACCTGCGGTAAAGATAACGGCTACTTCACCTAAAGTATCAAAGGCTCGGTAGCTTCCTAATACTGACGTCACAATATTAGGCACACCTACCTCGTCCATCGAGTCATGAATATAGCGCGGGGCAACATGTTGATGCACTGGCGCATCAACAGTGCCAAAATAAGGCATATCTAGGGTACCGTAGATCAGCATGCTACCAGTGACGAGTACAACAAACAGTGCAAGAAAGGGTTTATGCCGCTTTGGCGCCTCTTTTCGGCCAGTCATGGTAATGGCGGCTAGCATGAGTAAGCCTGATATTCCTGCACCTACAGACGCTTCGGTAAAGGCAACATCTACAGCGTCGAGTACCACAAAGAAACAGGCTGATAATAAGCCATAAATTCCGGTTAACATGACGACCGCTAATAGATCTCTCATGCGAACGATAGCGATGGCGATGACCACTAAAAAGATTAATAGTATTACATCTACTAAGGCTTCGATGGCTTGTTTCCTCCCTGAGGATCAGGCTTATCTTTTTGCGGTAATAGGCCATTATGTAATGCCGCTTTTGCTAAGGCATGACTAGCAGAAGGGTTGATAAAGAGTGTGAATACTAAAATCAATACCAACTTAATGAGTACTAAACCATTTGGGCTTTGCAGCATTAACCCTATCAGGATTGAGCTTGCACCTAAGGTATCGGTTACGCTTGCAGCGTGCATTCGGGTGTAAAAATCAGGGAAACGAATAATCCCTATACCACCAGAAAAACAAAGGAAGCTACCAATTAGCAGGCATAAACCACTGCTTATTTCGAGTAAGTGATTCATTTCTTCCTCTTCTTGGTTAAATGAGATTTATAGGGGGTCACTTTGAACTCGGCTGAGTCTGAATAGCGTAAAACGCCGATGACGCTGATAAAGTTAATGAGGGCATAAACAAGGGCGATATCGAGAAACTCTGGGCGTCCCATTAAAAAGCCCAATAGCGAAATAAGCAGTATGGCTTTAGTACCAAAAGAGTTGAAAGCTAATATTCGATCATAAAGCGTCGGGCCGGCAATACAGCGAATGATTGCCAGTAGCATAACAACGAGAATAGCGATGGTGGCAGTAGCTAACATTAGTCTTCAAGCTCCCTTACCCGGCGGTCCATCTCTCCGGCTTTTAGTGCGTCGATACCATCTTTATGTAAAGCATGAACAGTAAGCTTGTCATCAATTAAGTCTATCGCTACTGTGCCAGGGGTTAGGGTAATGGAGTTGGCGTAAATGACTTTATTAATATCTGAGCATTGGCGAGTGTCTATGGTAGTGAGTGTTGAAGAGATACTGCTGTTACCCAGCCAGATATGTTTAACCACACTAATATTAGATAAAATAACTTCTTTCACTAACCATATCGTATAGCCTGGCATATTGGCATTTAGACGGATTGGGTGCGTTTCTTGGTCGATAACATCCATTTTTTGGGCAATATAAAGCACCAGCATGATTGAGCCTGCACCCAGTGATAATAAAAGCGGGTTAGTGTAATTTGAGTTAATCCACCAAAATAGGGCTAAGGTTAATAACAGGCTAAGCCTATGGCTTGGAACAACGCCGCTTTTATTTTTTTGTGTCATATTATTTAATGCTTCGTGTTAGTTAACTCCAGTACAAAACCTGGCGAGTTTTAAAATTATTATGGTTAGCTTTTTACTCGTTAATCATTTTGCTCGCATGACGATTCATCAGCTAATGCTTGATATACTTGCCTGTGAAGGTCATTAAAAGAATCTGTAGATGGAGACAGTTGGTTAATTGTTCGATCGACTATCTGCAGAACCAGTTGTTCTCGAGTTACATCTGCGGGTATACATACGATTGTAGGTAGCTTTTTGGATGTCTGTGTACCAACTCGAGTACGGTAAGCTCTGTCAGCAAATCCTTCGGTATTGTTTCTAAGTTCGTATTGCTGACTCGTATTTAATGCACCAGCAAGAAAGCCCTGAATATAGTAAGTACATGGCATAGCCGAAATGGTGGCTGATTCGTTATTTAGCGACTTACAAGATGATAGAACAAGTTTTTCTTCATTTTTAGCGTTATTTGAGGATGCGGAAAGCGAAAAAGTAACACTGAATGTAAATAGTACTAAGAGCTTTATGAGCGACATATAACCTCCTTTTATAATTCTATTAATTTTAATATCACCTAGTGAAATATTTCAGTGCAGTACTCTTTAGGCGACTTTGTTTAGCTTCGTATCATGCATTTCTTGCTTGCAATGATATTTCAAGATTATTACGTTGCGCAAAGCTGTTACTAGAAACATGCTGATTACTTTTTGCTAACCAATACTCTTTATTTATAACATGAATTATCCAAATTTAAATGCTTAGTAAGTGTAAACTGTATATTTTTTTGATTTTGAGCAGGTTACACCAGCTATAGAAAGGCTCTAGCAAGGGCTACGCACTTGGTTATTGCTAATTTTACTCAGTTAAGGTTTTATATGACTTGTGGCTTTAGTGAGTATGTAAGTTTGAAAATAGAGTGAGGTTATTAGCTTGGTGAAGCTAACTTCTAGATCTAGTACTGGCTGACTGCCAATGGTTTTTTAACCGCTTCAAATAGCAATCTTTTCAAGCGCTTAACCACACCAATGAGTTTGAGGATAGGCTTCGGTGTTTAACTGACTTAGCTTGATAATACCTATGGTAAAAAGGCGTTAAAGGTACATTGCTGACCCATAAATTTGTTAAAGGTGAAGTGCTTAATGAATTTGAGTTAAAGACGGCTCATGAATGTATCATTCAATACCGCCAACGTTTGACTGACATTAGCTGGTTTATGGGTTCCTTGAGTGAACCCATTGCTAGAATGGCCAATAAAGAAGATAAGTGAACAGGCCGTTTTTGGGAAGGGCGGTTTAAATCTCAAGCCTTGTTAGATGATGCGGCCGTACTCGCCTGTATGGCGTA
>NZ_JAUORC010000059.1:0-3826 GCF_030547465.1 Shewanella sp. 5_MG-2023 | reverse complement strand
ACTATAAAGGTATCACTCGGGCTTGTTCAACACTTGGGATAAGGACGCGGCTACGCGCGGCCTATCCTTATCTGTTAGGTACCTGCCGCCAACAATAATATAAACAACAGAATACCTCCTAAGATGAACCAGCCAATATTACTTTTTTCTAGTTGCTTAGCCCTAACCTTATCTTCTTCCGACTTTATTCCAAAGAAAAGAGCATCAAAATAATCAATTTTACTTTGTAAATCTTGTATAGACTGATTTGCTTCCGATACTGAATCACATGGTACCTGATCAGTTACTATTGCAAAGTCACCTTTAAATGCATGTACGGTATATCGATAATTTCCCGAATTGAATGTTTCTTTCTCAAAACTCATATTCAATATCGCATTACAACCAGCTTCTTTAGCTAGAGTTTCAATATGCTCACGAGCTTCATCTAAACCTTTAATAAACCGACATTCAATCGAGTGCTGCTTCTCAACAGTTCCATATTTAGGCTTCGGGGCTCTAGTGGTGAAGAAATCTACCATTTCTTTCTTGAAATATACTGTTGGAACTCTAACTTTTTTCGCAGCTAATCCCCTAGGGTTTGGCGTAGGATCGAACTCTACAACTACATTCTTTACCAACTTAGCTTCATCTGATTTATCTAACAATGCAGAAAAATGTAAAAAGTAACTTTCACCATCATCGCCATTTATAAAACCATACTTCTTACTAGAAATATAAGATACAACCTTGCCTTTCAAGCGAACTCCTTATGTTGAAATTTCTTTGGTACCTAACGCCTTGCTAAGCGGAAAATAATAGTTGGCTATAATCTCGAAGCGATGGCCAACTGTTATTATTCCGTTTAAGCAACGTGTTATACATTTGTGATCTGAAACTTATCTACAATTTTTTGTACTTCGATTGGGTTAGTTGTAGATGCTTTATAATCAGGATCTTCTAAATGTGATTCATTAAGAAGAGTATTAATTTCTGTAGCCACTCTATTTAAGTCATCACCATTACTCATATCAAGGTGAGAAAACTCTTGCTCTTGTAACTTTTTAAATATACCAGCTAAAATCATAGCTACTGAAACTTGATATTTATTGCCTCTTTTAGACGAAACACCATAAATTTCCTTAGAAAAAGGCTGCTCAGTAATTGTTGTTAGAGATTCGATAAAAACATTAAACCGAGAAAACAAATCTTTTGCTTTCTCTAATCCAGCTATATCAATCTCAACCAACTCATTCTCAGATTTTTCTTTCATGTAGCTTTCAACATATTGAGGTGATTTAGCTACCGCTACTTCACTACCGTTTTCATTTTTGAAAGTCTGTATAACTCCATTTTCTAATATACTTAAAATAACAAATATATTTTCATGGCAAGCTTTTTTCTGGTATCGATCTTTTGAAATCGCATAAGCTTTAGCAAGTGGTGTACTAGAATTATTATAAAGATCTGTACAAAACATATTTACCAAGTTGTTGATTGAAGAATCAAAAACAGCATGCCTAATTTCTTGAGGAGTTAAAGGCTTTGTACCTTTGTTATATCTGTTAAATATTTCCAACTCGAATTTCTTGCCCGGGAAGTTTCTAAAAATAATAGTTGCAACCCGGCGACTAAGTAACTCAATTCGATCGTCGATCGGTAATTCGTTAACATCAAGGCCTTCAAAGTCTGTGAGAATACTTAAATCAGTAAGTTTATATTCACCACTTAAAAAACGATAAAATGCCCTAAGACGATGCTGCCCATCTACAACATTTAGAACTTGTACACCTTTTAATTTATGGCTAGCAAGGAAAATAGGGGGAATTGGAATTTCTAATAAAGCTGATTCAATTAAAGAGCTTTCATCAGGGATTGATGATCTATATTCTCGTTGATAGTCTGGTGCAATGATGATTGCATCATTGAACTCTACCAGTTGATCATTGGTTAATACGTCGTCTTTAATCTCTTGTAATTCAAAGCCTAACTTAATGCTATTAAATATTTTTTGCCAAGATTGATTTTCATCTTTTGGGTTGATTTCAAATTGTTGCTTCATTAGTTTTTCTCCCTAATATAATCCAAAATATCCTGTTGCATCACAATATCTTTAGCTACTGATGATAGCTCTGGATAAATATGTGAAAAACTAATACCCATAGAATATAAACTCGATAATATATTTTTTGTTTCTGAACCCGTTATAACTAATTTTCTTAAAACATTTTCATCATTGATTGATTCAAGAGGGTTATCATCATCTTGAAATAGAACAAATAGACCTTTTTGAGCATTAACTCTCGGATTTATTTTTCTTCCTTGAATGACGATTGGACCATCATGACCTTCACTAGATATACCCGGTAAGCCTGAAATATTTATAATCTGCTCTTGTTGTATATTTAATAAATTCAACTTGGTTGGATTTAAAAAATATACTACAGCCTCTTTCTCTTCTTCATTTTGAAAGGACTTTTCTACTGCAAATAATAACGACACTATATGAGAAGTAGTAAAGTCCATTAATCGGGTAGGAATTCCATAATGCTGTGCATACAGCATCCATTCAATATCATTTTCGATATCTGACGGGTTGTCCATGTACTGGTAAGAATTTAACTTGAATTCATCTAAAAAGCTGCGGATAGCTCTTTTAGGATATTTTCTTTTATCTGAAGAATCCTTTCTTAATGCACTAGGTAACAAAGGGTAATCACCGCATTGCCCCCTAGATAATGTGAACTCTGTTGGTAAATCCTCAATGAATGCCATGTATTCACTAAGCTTGTCTATGATTACTTTTGTCAATTTACATCCTTATTTAATTCACACTCAAAACTCGAGAAATGTATAACGCTCTGTTAATGGGCGAATTTTGCTGGGTTGATTTTTGCCCGCGAAGCGGAAAAGCAAAAAGCGATACAGCAAAATTTGTCCATATTTAACAGTTTGTTATGTTTTGAACATCCTATTGCTAATGCCTATTTAATATTCGCCGCTATACTTCTGGTTAGCTTTAAATGCCTCAACTTCCAAAGGTGCATTCTCATAACCGTACTTTGCAAGATCAGAGAAGTGTTGAGTAATTACTGCTTCCAAACTAGACCTTTCAATTTGTAACACATGCACCAACTCGTGAGCCAGTTTGGGTTTATCTAATTCGTAACCTGTTCTGGTATAAATGGAATAACCAAACACTTGAGCATTGTTAACTATTCCCTCACCGACAAAGCCAAGTGCTTCTCCAAGAACTCTTAATGCAAAGTTTTCATAAGGGAAAGGAACTGCATCAACATAGACAATTCTTACTTTTTCTGGATTCTGAATTCCAATTTCTGTTGCCAATAACAACTGCTGCTCTTCTAGCGGAGTTCCGATCTCTAAGCCTTTTGCATCGGTTTCATGAGCCCAGGAGATATACTGAGGCAATAGTATATTGGAAATTATTTTTTCATATGAGAGTACTAAAACTACCATTACAACGACTACTGCTAGCAATAGCAATTTAAGTTGCTTCATAACTTTGACTTCCTTTTCTAAAACTTGCGATAACTACATTTGCTAAGAAAAAACATAACAGCTTATTCATTAGCAGCTCAATAATGTTCCAGGCTGCTCAATTCAAACCTCAAAGATACCATCGCTAAGTCATTGTTGTAAATCGAATATTTTCGCGAATACGTAAGTAATGCTCAAAATGCTGCCGGAAAAAGAATGCGTCTTTGTTTACGAGGTCTATACAACACTTTAAAAAATTCGCAGTAGACTGATATGTATGGGTTTTCTCGAATGTTACAAAATTATCGATGCGTAAAAAGCTCATTTTACGCATCCTTTGGCGCCA
>NZ_JAUORC010000058.1:0-4022 GCF_030547465.1 Shewanella sp. 5_MG-2023 | reverse complement strand
GGCCTTAAAACCGGTGAGTCAGTTACCGATACAGTGTTAGTTCATAGCGTTGACGGCACTGAGCAAAAAATCACTGTCACCATCAATGGTACTGACGACAAAGCGGTGATTGCGGGCACCTCAACCGCCAACTTAACTGAAGATAAAGACGTTCATGGTGGACAGCTTCGCGTCGATGGTGCGCTGACGGTAACGGACCTCGATGCAGGTCAAAGCCAATTTACCGCCACCTCACTACAAGGTCAGTTCGGCACGTTATCGATTAACAATTTAGGCCATTGGACCTATGCCGCCGATAACTCGCAGCCGAACATTCAAGGCCTTAAAACTGGCGAATCATTAACGGATACTCTCATAGTTCATTCAGTCGATGGCACTGAGCAGAAAGTTACCGTCACCATTAATGGCACTGATGATAAAGCCGTGGTTGCAGGAACAAGTACCGCACAGTTAACCGAAGATAAAGATGTTCACGGTGGGCAGCTTCGCGTTGACGGCGCCCTCACTGTTACTGATGTCGATACAGGACAAAACCAATTCCAGGCCACTGTGCAACAAGGTCAATTTGGTGCGCTTTCTTTAAATGAATTAGGTTATTGGACTTACACTGCTGATAATTCTCAGCCAGCGATTCAAGGTCTGAAAACTGGCGAGTCGCTCACCGATACGCTAGTTGTTCATAGTGTTGATGGCACAGAGCAAAAAATCACTGTGACCATTAACGGCACTGATGATAAAGCGGTGATTGGCGGTACAAGTTCAGCACAATTAACCGAAGACAAAGACGTCCATCAAGGACAACTGCATGTTGATGGCGCATTAACCGTTACTGATGTTGATAATGGTCAAAATCAATTCCAAGCCACAGTACAACAAGGACAATTTGGCTCACTGGCGTTAAATGAATTAGGTCACTGGACTTATACGGCTGATAATTCACAACCATCTATTCAAAGTTTAAAAACAGGTGAAACGGTAACTGATACCTTAGTCGTTCATTCTATAGATGGCACCGAGCAACAGATCACAGTCACCATCAATGGCACTGACGATAAAGCTGTTATTACTGGAATTTCAACAGGTGACGTTGATGAAGGTCATGGCAGTTTTGGCGATATGTCACCAGATTATGCACAACCTGGTATGGCTAAACTTGGACAAGCTGCATTAACCGCTGATGGCAAGTTAGATATTGTTGACCCTGATACTGGTGAATCACAGTTTGACTCTAAAGGCGGTGCTTGGAACAATTCATACCACGGACAATATGGACATTTATTGTTAAACAGTGATGGAACTTGGCATTATGACGTGACGGTTGGCAGCGTAGATTGGGTCGGCAATAGAAAAACAACTATTGGCTCTACTATAGATAAACTCGGAGAAGGACAAACATTAACTGATACAATCACTATCCAATCAAAAGATGGTACTTCCCACGACATTGTTATTACCATTCATGGTGATAATGACCGCCCTTACTGTTCATCTGAAGTTGTGATTGTAAATGGCAGCGAAGATACCCGCCAAACTCTGACTACCGCACAACTGCTGGCTAATACCGTGGACGTCGATACAAACGATGCTGGATTACTCACAATTGAAAACCTGCATGCCGACCACGGCTCCATTTTGAACAATGGCGATGGCACCTTCACCTTTAGCCCAGAAAAAGACTATAACGGCGATGTCCATTTTAGCTATGACGTCAAAGATGCCCACGGTGGTGTGACACACACTGGCGCATCAACGACGCTCTCGGCGGTTGGCGATGCTGCCCAAATCGCTGGCGTTGATACTGGTTCAATAACCGAAAGCAGCGCGGGTGTCGACATGTCACCTGACTATGCTCACTCAGGCATAGCCACACTTGGCAATAAAACGCTATATGCCGATGGCAAGCTGACAATAACCGATCCGGATGTCGATGAATCAGGTTTTGAACGCCAAGGTAGCAATGGTTACGACTACCACGGCACCTATGGCGACCTAATCTTACTCACCGATGGCACCTGGCATTATCATGCTGATGCGGGACATAGAGCCGCTATTGGTGCAAGGCCCACAACTCGCGGCACCGCAATTGACCAACTCGGCGAAGGGCAAAGCCTAACCGATACTATTACGGTTCACTCAAAAGATGGTACAACACACGACATCGTTATCACCATTCACGGCAGTAACGACAAGCCCTATTGTTCATCTGAGGTGGTGCTACAAAGTGGCAGCGAAGATACCCGCCAAAACCTGACTACCGCACAACTGCTTACTAATACCGTCGATGTCGATAAAAATGATGCCGGATTACTGGCTATTGAAAATCTGCATGCCGATCATGGCTCCATTTTGAACAATGGCGATGGCACCTTCACCTTTAGCCCAGAAAAAGACTATAACGGCGATGTCCATTTTAGCTATGACGTCAAAGATGCCCACGGTGGTGTGACCCACACTGGCGCATCAACGACGCTCTCGGCGGTTGGCGATGCTGCCCAAATCGCTGGCGTTGATACTGGTTCAATAACCGAAAGCAGCGCGGGTGTCGACATGTCACCTGACTATGCTCACTCAGGCATAGCCACACTTGGCAATACAACACTCTATGCGGATGGCAAGCTGACCATTACAGACCCCGATGTAGGCGAGTCAGGATTTGAACGCCAAGGCAGCAATGGTTACGACTATCACGGCACCTATGGCGATCTAATCTTACTCACCGATGGCACCTGGCATTACCATGCCGATGCTGGGCATCTATCAGGTATAGGTGCTAGGCCCACAACGCGTGGCACTGCAATTGACCAGCTTGGTGAAGGACAAAGCTTAACCGATACGATTACAGTCCATTCAAAAGATGGTACAACACACGATATTGTCATCACCATTCACGGCAGTAACGACAGACCTTACTGTTCATCTGAAGTGGTGCTACAAAGTGGCAGCGAAGATACACGCCAAACCTTAACCACCGCGCAACTATTAGCGAATACAGTCGATGTGGATGCCAATGACGCCGGTAAACTAACCATTGAAAACCTACACGCCGACCATGGTTCGATATTAATTAATGGCGATGGCACCTTTACCTTTACGCCAGAAAAAGACTATAACGGCGATGTCCATTTTAGCTATGACGTTAAGGATGCCCACGGTGGTGTGACCCACACCGGCGCAACCACCAACTTAGCTGCAGTTAACGATAACCCTGATGTGACGCCTTTAACAGACAGTGTCAGTGAGGGGGCCGATAATCATCACACCCTCAATCTGCTAGTAAGTGCCACAGACAAAGACGGCGACGCTTTAACCATCAGTCACCTTGAATATGCCATCGATGGTCAACCTCAGTCGGGCCAACTTCCAACGGGCATTACCTTAGATACTGATGGGCATACGTTAATTGTTGATGCCACTGATCCCGCATTTAACCATTTGGCCAATGGTCAGTCGCAACAAATCGCTATCACTTATCAAGTAGAAGATGGCCATGGTGGAAGTACGCAACAAACCGCTACGCTCACCATTGCCGGGACAGATGATAAAGCCACACTGGTTTCTAATGTCATTCAGCTCACTGAAACACAAGCGCTGGATAGTGAATTTAAATTCTATAGAGGCCAGCTTCAGCTAATTGACCCTGATAGTGGTGATAACACTCAGTTTGTTTTTAGCGGGAAGTATTTAGGCCAAGGGGTTGAGCCTGGTCACCTTGATGTTTGGCCTAATGGCACTTATCAATTCAGATTAGAAGCTGTTACCAATCGTCATGCGGACGATCTCATTGGTAGCCTACATGCTGGCGAGTCGATGGAGCTCCCCTACGAAATCGAAACCAATGATGGTCAAAAGCTCACCATTATGGTGAAGGTGACCGGTGAAGATAACCAAGCAAAAATTGAAGTAACGCCCTACTCGACCCTCAATAATCATGTTTACGAAGATCACACTTCCTTTGGCAATACCACTAATCAGCTCAGCAGTGGCGGCACGTTACACGTGATTGACCCGGATCACGACCAAGC
>NZ_JAUORC010000057.1:0-4075 GCF_030547465.1 Shewanella sp. 5_MG-2023 | reverse complement strand
ATATTCCTTTACTGTCAATTTGCCACAATAAATATGTTGTAAACCCAAGCCAGAGAAGTTTAATAAAATTTAAAAAATCATTTAAAACAGATGTTAAGGTGTTAAATTGGGTATAACAAGTTGCTTAAACGGAAAAATAACAGTTGGCCATCGCTTCGCGATTATAGCCAACCATTATTTTCCGCTTAGCAAGGCGTTAACTCACAAGAGAAATCGGTCGTATGTTTGAAAATAAGTTTTTTAGATTTCGTCAATTTAGTCAATTTTCGCTGTCTGAACTCAACAATAGAACTTTGTGGTTTTCTAGTGCCAAAGATTTTAATGATCCATTTGAGTTCCTTTATCAACTAGATCTCACTTTGCCAAGTGACGAAAAAGGGTTGCGGAATTGGTTTTTATATTCAAGTAAGAGCATTGGAGAAAAAAAATTTGTAGAGCAAGCTGATTTAGAAACACTTAAAGAAATTGCCAGCCGCGAGGTTGATAGATTAGCAAATGGCCATATTAAAACACTCAGTGATCGGACAAATACAAAAATTTGTTGTGTAAGTGATGAGTATAGAGATCCATTAATGTGGTCTCATTATACAAATGGTATGACAGGGTTTGCGATTGTATATAATCCATTTGATACTATTGGTGGACAAACTTTTCCTGCACTACCTGTAAGATACGTAAAAAATCTACCCAGTTGTTGATGTTGATTGCTTAAATTTAGCTTCCAGTGAAGATGGCCTTGAGTTAAATACTCGAATAATTGCATCTAAACATGAGCGTTGGGCGTATGAAAAGGAAATGCGCTTCATTAGTTGCCCTGATCACCCCAACGAAATGTTACGACGCATAAAACTTAGAGACGGAGGTCTTATGGATCTTCCTGATTATGCAATTCATGGGGTTATTTATGGTCATAAAATGAAAATAGATAATCTTAATCTGCTCACATCTATTTGCAGACATCACGGGTATAAAATGTACCGAGCTGATAATAGTACTGATAGCTATGATGTGAAGGTCGTCGAAATTGTAAGTTAACAAGTTAATCAACTGGACGTATTACGGTTGTCATCATTTTTGCAAAATAAAAAAACGCAAAAATAACACCAACCTACACGCCAGTTATTAAGGCGTTATGCACCACGGAGAACCGAGCATTGAATGAAATAGTGGCTCAACTCGGAGACAAGAAATCTCCAAAGCGTCGTTCTGCTGCGAAGAAATTACGAAAGCTAAAAGATGTTGATGCAGGCCCACATCTATTGGCTGCGCTTGAGGCCGAACTCAAAGATGTTCGGACTTGGGAAACTCAGTACCAGATGATTATGGCTATTGGTGAATGTGGTTATAAGCCCGCATTGCCATTTATAAATGAACTTGCAAAACAGGATTTCGAAGCAACTATGGTTTACGTTGCTATTGGAGACGCAATAGTCAGGCTTTCTATAGAAAACGAAAGAGATGCTGCTCCAATATTCAAGCTCCTGGATACTGGTAACGAGATGCTCATAGACGGCGCTCTTCGAGCAATGGCTATGCTCAAAATGGTGCCGAGTGATAGTCACATAAAAAAAATCATCAATTACGTTGCTGCAAGAGAGTTGAACCAAGGTATTCATTTCTGGGTTGTAGCGGCAGCACCGGGGTGGTCTGGAGCGAAAGTAGAAGAATACTTAGATTATTGCGCAAAGTCTCCGCGAGAGGAAATCACCAGTGCTGTTGCTCTGGCGCGAAAGAATAAGTACAAGAAATGGAGTCCACTGTAAAATGCATAACAATCGCAGGCTGACGGAACGCCTTTCCGCTCCTTCGTCGCTACAAGTCGTCCGCAGCTGCGGGCGTTATATGCCTAAATTAAGCTCCAATTCTCATGAGGCTGTATGAAAACGAATGATAAAAAAAGGACAATTTCCTTAGCTGATACAACATTGCTTATTACAAAGGCAGGTGGACGCTGTAGTTACAATCATGAACATGAGTATTGCAATAAAGTCCTTTCAGATGGGCGAGTAAACTTAGGTGAAAGAGCACATATAGTTGGGGTTAGTGGTCCAAGGGCAAAAGTACCTTTTAATGGTAATAAAAATGGCTATGATAATTTGATGTGGCTTTGTAGAGATCATCATAAGATAATTGATCACCCTACAAATCTTGAAAAATATACTGTTAATATTCTTCATGAAATGAAGAGCCGACATGAAAATAGAATCATGACTGGTCGCTACCCATATTATGGGACAGCTCAGTCATTACATGACTTTAGTGTTTTAAGTTGCTTATTTGAGTTTATTAATATTCACACTTTATACTCTTGCGCTGCTTCTTATCCAGTTATACATCTAGATTTTTTTGATGTCAGTGATATGTGCTATCACTTTAGAAATGATAATCCAGGAGATCTCCCTTTAAGAGATCCTATTTTTAAAAGAGCATTTTTAAATTTTGAACGAACGCATGAGCGCCTTTCAATTCATTTAAATCCAAACAGTGCCATTAAAGAAGATAAAATAAGTTATTGCTATACATGGCCATACTCCCTTTTTGGAGAGAATTTAGTTTTCAATTACTTAGCTTCAGTTGAGCGTTTAATAAATCTAATTGAGCAGCGTTTCCCTCAAATACTACATCAAGAAGTCTATGAGCCATTTCCGGATGTCGGCATATAACAGATAAGGATAGGCCGCGCGTAGCCGCGTCCTTATCCCAAGTGTTGAACAAGCCCGAGTGATACCTTTATAGTGTAAATATCGGCGTAAGATCTTACGCTTTTTCGATGTGTGCAGAGCAGTTACATTTTTTACTAGCCGCATCGATCCCTTAGCATCGCCAGCTAATTTCTTTACCTCAACATATCAATACCTTAGCACCTCCTGATACTTTTATTGTTCTGCATCTTAAGTGTTCACTTTCTAATTCCTCGGCTTAAACAGTGGCGTTAGGTGTCGTTGGTTTTGCCTAAGAAAGCTTGTCAGTCGTGCATGCACCCCCATAAATATCATCGGTTGTCGGCAACAAGGGCAAGGTCGTATGGCTTGAGTTTTAGTGGTGTTTTCGCGCAAATTAACATGGCCACCCATTCTAGTTGGCTAAATGTTAAACACCCTACTAGGCTTTAGTTATTGCTCATTACTTGGTGATTGAAGATGGCCAGACCTAGAAAAACACTCGTGAGCTTAGAAGACACCCCTTACTATCACTGCTGTACGCGGGTGGTGCGCAAAGCATTTTTGTGTGGATTTGATAAGTCGACTGGTGATAACTATGAACATCGCCGAGAGTGGGTTGATTCGCGTATTATTGAATTAGCGACGATTTTTGCGATTGATATTTGTGCTTATGCCGTGATGAGTAATCATTTACATGTCGTGCTTAAAGTCGATGTGGATAAAGCCAAAGAATGGTCTGATATTGATGTACTTACCCAATGGCATAAATGCTTTAAAGGCAACTTGTTAACCCACAAATTTATTAAAGCTGAAGTGCTTAATGAGTTTGAATTCAAGACGGTTAATGATTGTATTGGGCTATATCGAGAACGTTTAACCGATATTAGTTGGTTTATGCGTTCCTTGAGTGAACCGATTGCTAGAATGGCCAATAAAGAAGACAAGTGTACAGGCCGTTTTTGGGAAGGGCGGTTTAAATCTCAAGCCTTGTTAGATGATGCGGCCGTACTCGCCTGTATGGCGTATGTTGATTTGAATCCAATTCGCGCGCAAATGGCTGCAACACCTGAAACCTCCGATCACACCAGTATTCAGCGTCGCATTAATTCAGCTATAAACAGTGAGCAACCAAAAGCGTTGCTTCCCTTTGTGGGCAATGAGCGTTTAGATATGCCCAATGGTTTAATGTTTAGCGTCAAAGATTACATTGTGCTGGTTGAAGATACTGGGCGGATTATTCGTGATGATAAACGTGGCGCCATCAGCGCGAGTAGTCAGGATATTCTCAATCGATTGAATATACCTGCTGAAAACTGGTTAAAAATCACCACTGAATTTGGTGCATTATTTAAAGGAGCTGTAGGGGCGTTACCTGCATTAACTGAATATTGTGAACATTTAGAGCGTAAACG
>NZ_JAUORC010000056.1:0-4166 GCF_030547465.1 Shewanella sp. 5_MG-2023 | reverse complement strand
CGCTGGTTGTGCGCTTAATAAATCATTTCTTAATTTAAAATAACAGCATTTCCCACTTGATTGATATCAAGCTTTTCAGCTGTGTTGAATTTAGTTTATGAGTTAATTTTGGCGATTAATGATGAAATATTCAGTCCTTTGGCAAGAATCATCCCATTAGTAAATGATTGTTGGTGTTAGCAACTCAAAATGAAAGGCGTTATGTTATAACTTCAAAATAATGGGTGGCTATGTATTTGTTTAATTATATTTACTATTTGATATTTACGAATAGACATATTGAGTTACTTAAATAACCTTTGCTTACAAAAATATACTTTAAATATGCAGTCTTATTGGTAACCAATTATAATTTTTAATCTGAAATGATGCATTTAACTAACCAAGCATTATTTTGCTGGTTACGCTTGGTTTCAATAACCCCAAAATCATACAACTCTATTCTTTGTGAGGCTATTTGTAGGGCTAAAGTATAATCCACGATGTAATTGGCATTCCTTTGTATTGTATTAATATCTAAAAAAATGAAATACTTTATTTCACCTAAGCTATCAGTATTAACATGGGGGTGGGCCCATTGCGTAACTGTTATTTCGTCCATTAGTTATTTCCTTATAATAAGCCTAAAACGTAAGCAGCTGCGTCATCTATTTGTGGGCTATTTCCTATAGTGCGTGCAAATACTTCACGTTCATTAATAAGAGTATCTTTAGCTTGTTCCAAAAGGGTAAATTGCGCTTGATCAATTAAATTATCATTATATGTGAAAGCACGATTGTGTTTCATTGTATCGAGAGCTGTAATGCTGTTTTCAATTAGATTAAGGTATTCCTGAACCCCATTAAAACCAGGAAGTAATTTGATTACTGATTTGTCGGTAATGTTGTCCTTCACTTTACCATTTGCATCTGTATCTATGTAATAAAAAGCCATTTTGGATACATCTGGTAGTAAATTATTTAATTTATCTAAGTCTGCACTTATGCTTAAAGCTTTTTTATCTTGTACTGTTGATAACGTACTGTAAATATTATTAATTAACATTTTTCTTCTAGCATTTAACTCACCTAATGATCCACTCGCTAAGTCTTTTACTGCCAGAACAGTGTCTGTAGAGGCATCTATTGCCGCTTGTCCTGTCATAAATGAGCTGTTAATGGTCGTGGTACCAAATTTATACCAATCGTCACTAGATTCTCGTGATAGTTTAAAGTCACTTACTACGCTAGTAGCATTACCGGTACTTTTATTATTTTTAGGGGTAACCACTACCGTTCGAGTTTTGACTCCTATTGTGCCTTGTAACGGTTGCTGGGGATCTGTTGTGCGTGATTCTATCGCAATACTATTTCGCTCTGAGTGATGGTAGGTCACGGCATTACTACAACCGACTAAAGATATAAGTCCCATAAGAGATAAAAGGCTTAAGTTTATGTTTTTCATCATTTATCACCATATACTTTCTGGCGAAGTTTTTTGATTGCATCTGGCCTCACTGCAAGATCTTCTGCTGGTTTACCGGAGGCAACAAACTCAGAAATACTCATGTCATCAAGCCCTGTTATTTCTACTTTATTCACAGAAAACAGCGACATCGCATCCGATTCTTTGGTTTTCTTTGGCACGATGGCGTATACATCTCTATCGTAACCCAGCGACATTTTATTACTGCCCTCAGCGCTGGCGGCAATGGTTAATCCTAAAGATGTTTCTTGCACATAAATTAAGTGGTTTGATTGGCAGCCTGCTAAAAAGAGAACGAGCAAGGTTGTTGGTAAGAGTTTATTCATTAATAGTGGTCCTATTGTTATGGGCTAAATTATTAACTGCGCAAATCTCTATTTCTTTTTCTGTGTCTAAGTAATATACAGATATTGAGTCTTCTTTATGGATACTCAGCAATTTTTGGGAAGAGGTACCAAGGTTTAATCGAACTTGCTTATAAGACATTGCTAAACCAATTCCAGTTTGATGGGTGTTAACCATAACTGGTATTTCTGCATAGGTAAGTTTGGCTCTGGGAGTTTCTGTAGGAGGGTTGTCGTTGAAAACTTTATTGAAGCAGAGGTATTGATTATTACTTAATACTGGATAGATGAGTTGCTGGCGAATATAGCCTAGTTGAACACCGAAGCTAGGTACTGTGTAAAAATGTAAACCAGAGGCTTCATAGGTGACTATTTTTGAATAATCTGATAAATGACTCTCAGATTGGCTGCCAATGCCGACATTATTAACTGAACAACCATTACCTAACAGCATGAAGGGTAGTATGATTGAACTAAGTCTATATCGATAAGCTATGGCTGTCATCGTCTTCCTTTCGATGATTCCGAAGAAACATTCAATTACATTGCTTATAATTTAGCCTATATTTTGATTGGTGTCAGTAAAATAATAAGTGGGGCAGCGTAAACTTTTCATTTTGTGCGGTTCAAATGAACTGGCTTTTAAATGCTAATGATTGGCTTATTCTTCCCTGAGGGCGTTCTCTTATTGCATTAAGAGCTTGGTCTGTTTTTGTTTTTTATTGGTTACACATTACGATATGGGGTCTGTTTATTGCAATGCTTTAGCACACTGTTTTGTCCGAAAAGTCGATATAAAATCATTAAAAAGTAGTACGTTACAGTTTGTATCGTTAATCAGCCTTTGTAATAAGTGGCTTCAGTCTCTGACCCCATTTATATAGTCGTGTTCTACACGGTTAATTTCTGCTGGCTCATCTTCTGTGAATAATGAGATAGAACCAAGAAACGCACCATGCTCATCTTCGTTGTAAAAGAAGAAAAACTCTCTGTCGTGATCCGCTACATTAAAAGATATTTTTATAGCTATTTTTTCATTTTCGGTATATCCGAGCTCTTCAGTCAGCGCAATATATGTAACAGGGTAATTATTATCAGTATCTATTGTCTTGAAGGGCAAGGACGGAATATATGTTCCAACACCAAGCCAGGGTTTTGGGATTTCAGAAATATAAACCCTATCATTATCCGTTATTGCGTTTCTTCGAAGTTGTAAGAATGCTTCCTTTGAGTGTCCGCTAATAACAAAGCATAACGTTGGTGTCATACCCTTTTTGACCAGATATTCGAAAGCTTGTACGTGACCATACTCACCATTCAAGGTTTCGCATTTTTGAAGCTTATCCCAATAAGGTGGTGGAGTATTATTTGACTGTGCATTACTACTTAGTAGTAGTGCGGTTAAAAATATAAATATTATGCTAATTCTCACAGATTATCCTTAATCTATTTCGCCTAGAACTTTAGGTAATAACATGGCCACCTATGATTATTGGCTTTACGAGAGCATGGTTGAGTTTGCTCTCGTATTTATACCGGTTTTAATAAGTGGGGGGCAGAGTAAACTTAATTTTTGTTTATAGGTTACTTAAAACTTTACTTTAATTCTTGTTCTTTTTTTCTATAGTACCAGCGGTTCCAAACCACACAAAGAAAAACGAAAAAGCGCAGTATTTTATTAATACACTATAAAACAATTGATTATCTTCACCTTTGACAGCCAAATTTCCATGCGAATAAGCAAAACCAGAAAACCAAATATCAAACGTATGAAGAATCAAAGGTATTGATATAACTAAACAAACAGCTCTTATCGGCCATACATATTTCTTTTTCACGTCTAATTTAACCAGCATAATAATACCTTGTTTCTAATAGCGGCTCTGGTCTTCTGTTCCCGAACAAGGGTCTTAAAGAAGTGGGATCACAGTTAACTTTTCACTTTGTGCTTTTGTGGTTCAAATGAACTGGCTTTTACAAGCTAATGATTGGCTTCTTCTTCCCTGAAAGGCGTTCTCTTATTGGATTAAGAGCTTGGCCTGCGTTTGTTTTTATTGGTTATACATTACGCTATTGGGTCTGTTTATTGCAATGGTTTAGCGGTATTTTTGCCTGAAAGTTGAATTAAAATCATTAAAAAATAGCCTGTTACAGTTAGTGCTCCCACTTGTTTTTGTTCAGCATATTTAAATACAAAAAAGCCTGAAGGGTTGCTTCAGGCTTTTTGGTGTCAGTTATCGCGAGTTTAACAGCTAAAATAACATGGCCACCCACTTTAAGTGGCTAAATTATCAACACTGTACTAGGCTTTGGTTATTGCTTAATAATCGGTGATAGATGATGGCCAGACCAAGAGAA
>NZ_JAUORC010000055.1:0-4320 GCF_030547465.1 Shewanella sp. 5_MG-2023 | reverse complement strand
TGATTGTTGGTGTTAGCAACTTAAAATGAAAAGCGTTATGTTATAACTTCAAAATAATGGGTGGCTATGTATTTTTTTGATGGGTGGCTATGTATTTTTTTGCTATGTATTTTTGCCATTAACTGCGGCGGCGCAAGCATTTATAGCCCAAGTAAAGCCCGCTTATAAAGATGTGCTGGAATTGTCATAAAGCCAATATGACAAGTTATTCTAGTGAACTAAATGGGATCTATCTGATTACAGGTAACTACTTTTATCACTTGTGTCGACAACAATTTTTACATCAAGAACAAGTAAGTAAAGTATATATATAACAGATGGATGAACGTAAGTGATGTGAGTCACATTATTTTTGATGGTATGCGTTAAGTGTTTTTTTTTCGATTATTATGCTGTGATTACTTTCATGCGGAAATGCATAATGCCTCAATACAAATCATGCCCATGCTGCGCTGCAAAAACTATGTTTTATAAAATTCATCGCACTTTTATCGAAAGACATTTTAAGTATAAAGATTGGAGTAAATTCAGCTGTGCAGTTTGTGGTTCAATATTTATGACTCATCAGCTAAATTTGCTGCAAAATATAGTTATTTTAAACTCCTCCGACAAATCCGTATCTGATTGTGTTAACTCATAGAATTCCTAATGATTTTAGATGTCCATGCGATTAACTTTTAAGCATTTTAAGTTGATGAATTCTCTGGTTTAGCCAAGTTTGTGTTTCAGCGGTCGATTTACATACTTTTACGTTGTCATCGCATAATGAGGGAGCTTGGCTTTTAGTGATTGTTGCCATGATTGCAATATTCAAATAAAGTGCCACCCATTGTTAATGGTACACGCGCCAATCTTCTACTAGGTTTTGGTTGAGCATTAAACAAGGAGGTTATGATGCCGCGCCCTCGTAGAAGCCAAATTAGCCTAGAACTATTACCAACGAGATAACCCTTATTGCCATTGTTGCAGCCGTGTGGTATGCCGTGCATTCTTTTAGAGTAAAGAGTATGTGGTGACGATAAATACACAGGTATCAGTCAAAGCAGTGCTAAGTTACTCACAAGGCTTAATATTCCACAACAAAACTGGCTTAAAATCACCACCGAATTTGGTCAGCTATTTCATGGCCCAGTGGGCTCACTGCAAGAGCTCACACAATACTGTGAGCATTTACAAAAGCGGCGACGGCACTTTGCTACAAGCTGCCAGTATTTTCAATAAACAGGTTCCTTCCAAGCTGATATCAGCTTAGCAAGGTGCATAATCTAATCAATCTTCCAGTATTCAAGCATGGACAGCTTTGCGCCGACTTAACATCAGCCATTATCAGCTGAAATGCACCGAAATAGCATCAAATCTTGCTCATGCAATAGACTCGCAAAGCCAACGACTACTCAATCAGGTGAGTTCACTTGCGAGCATACCAAAAGGTCGTTATGTTATTGATTAATAATGGGTGGCTTGGATTTTGATTTTGTAAGCTGCTGTATTCATTATCTTCGGTCTTAACCCGTTTTTTTGATCTTAATCAACTTACCTTCTGCGAGCTTTGTTAAGTTAACGTTAACATTTAAAATATTTGATAGCTTTGCAAGGAGGCTTTATGAATTGGGATCTGTTTTCCAATTGGCAATATCAATTAATCGAAAACATATCTACAACAGGGGTTAAAGGCGAAGACTTTAGCTATCTATCAGAAACGTTACAGGCCGATGCAACCAGCATTACGATTATTGATAGCTGCTTAAAGCGACTACACACTTGGTCAGCAGAAATATCAGAAAAAGACATTCAGTTTTACCAGCAACATTGGCGACACGATGTTTTTTTTAATGCTTATCTAAAAAAAGGCTTGATAAACAGTTCGCAGATAATGGAGAAACTGATCAAGCCCGATCAACTTCCGGATGAAGTCAGCTGTGAGAGTTTATTACCCTATGTTCACTATCGCTCGACTCTAAGCTTACTGGTGACTGTTAACCAACACTTATACTTATTGTTTACAGCTCATTCGCTTAATGAAGTATTCAGTGGAGGCACTCGGCGATTACATGAGAAACTAGGCCACTCTATGCAGCCATGGGTGAGCGCCTTTCATGCTCACCAACTAGCGAATATCGAGCAAGATAAAGCCTTGTGTCGTTGTCAGGAACACTTTCCAATCCCTGTTAAACAACGTCCTGTTAAGCTCACTCCAGCAGAATACCAAGTTTTAACCCTATTAATTTGCGGTCACTCAGGTTCGGATATCGCAGGTATACGCCAAGTCAGCAAAGAAACCATAAAGAGCCAGATTAAAAGTGTTCTACACAAAACAGGATCTAAACATCAGAATCAGCTGTTATGGCGCTATAACCATAATCAATTATTGGTCACCATTGGCTTTAACGGTGGGCAAATAAGATAAAAAAGCCTGCTTCACTCTGCAGGCTTAGTACTATTTCAACAGTAACAGCATTATGGTTTAATTTGCTTAATCGCAATCGCATAAGCTGAGAATTGATTATCTCCTTCCGCCCACTGAGAGACGACGACCATCAGGTCTTTATCTTGGTTCATCAGCCAGTTATCTTCTTCACCTACAAATCGACCATCAACTAACTGCATCTGCATAGATTGCTCTGTTAACGTCTCATCTTCAGAAGTCGCCACATGACTCCAAGTAGCAAGCCCATCAGCATCAATATCCAATTCAACAATCCAATAGCCAAAGCCATCGGCATTCATGCTGCCATCATCAGGCATCTGAAGGTTATAAAGACGCCAAAATCCCTCTAAGTCAGCAAGAGATGGTTCGATATTGGCCTTTAGCAATACTGACATATTTTGACGGGTATCTTTATAGCTATGGCGTAAAATGACATCTTTACCACGCGACAGGTAAGTGACAGCAGACTCGTCGTCATCCTCGATAGTGATCTTGCCTAGCTCATCCATCGCAAACTGAACCGTTTCAACTTCTGTTTCCGCTTGTTTGTTCCCCACTGTCAACTCGGTAATATCAGCTTTACCTTGTTCATCAATCACGACCTTATCGAGCCAAACACCAAACTCATTTTGATTGAAGTTAGCACTTACAGGCGTTTCTATTCCTGTTCCCCACCACATACCTTCAAGGTCGCTTAACTGCTGATCCCCGGCTAACTTGATTGAAAGCCCAAGCTCCTGCTCATTATCTTCGGTAAAGTAGTTGGCTATCTTATCTTTTTGACTGCTTAATCCCATATCAAGATTTTCAACTTCAGCAAAGCTCAACATCCCTGTATTGCTAAGGTCGGCTTTAAAAGTATCCGTGTCTAATTCACCATCACTTTTGACTTTGGCAACCATAGTGACATTAGCCTCAGCATCGACACTCCATTCCTCAACAGCATAACTAAAGGCATCTTGAGAGTAAGTACCAGCAACAGGGATGGTAAAGAACACCGTATGCCACTGCCCAGTTAAATCTGTCAATTGATAAGCACGACTCTGACCAAAATGAGCCAATGCATCATCAGCATCAACCAATTCTTCTGCTGTCCCTCCTGATGTGACAAGTGCTTGCTCTGCCTGCTCATCGAAGTTGTCGGCAGTGGGATCTATTTCGTGACCCGCTAAAGTTACATGGATATCTTCTGCCAACTGAATACCGTTCTCGGGATCATTATCTGTATCAAGCGACTGCAGTAATCGCAGGGTATTAATTACCCCGGTATGATTGGCTGAGTCCGTTTGATAAAGATCCATCGGTGTGACTTCGGCCTGCCCCATAACACTTGGGAAGCGTGTCGCCCCAATATAGAACTCTACAGCCTCTCCCTCGTTATAACTAAACTGTCCTTGAGCGTCGGTTACCCCACTGTGATCTGTTGTCTCATAGCCGATGCCTGCCACAGGACTATCAGAAAAGATCCCCGTCAACACGGTTGGTTGGGGCTCTGGAGTTGGTGGCGTGGTAGAACTATCACTACCACAACCATTAAGTGCTAATACACCCGCAACAGCCAAGGCCGATACGCTAAGCTTGATTAAGTTTTTCATTATTATCTCCTTTCTATTGGCCTAAGTTCAGCATGCGATATGGGAGTCACAGAGGCATCCCCCGTTGGGGGGATAACTCAAAAGAGGTTTATGTTCTAAAACAAAAACTGTACTGGTTGAAGATATTGAACAATGCGGCCACCTACTCCAAGTGGCTGAATATCTGACACGGCAGAATAACATGGCCAGCCATAATTATTGGCTAAATTATCAGCACTGAACTAGGCTTTGGTTATTGCTTAATAATCGGTGATAGATGATGGCCAGACCAAGAGAAACACTCGTGAGTTTAGAAGA
>NZ_JAUORC010000054.1:0-4894 GCF_030547465.1 Shewanella sp. 5_MG-2023 | reverse complement strand
AACATCGCCAAGCGCCTAATATCTCTCATAAGAGAGTCGATAAAGCCCTGACTTAACAGTTAGGGCTTTTTTCGTTTGGGGCAAAAAGAATAAATCCTAATGCTGATAACTTGAGTCATCAGCTGCTAGATAATATCGTGAGCGGTGAGGTTGAGCGATTACCCATGTGAAACTAGGGTGTAATGTCTGTATAAAGCAACGCTTTATACAGACATGAAACGCGAAATATTTATCCGCAGCTGAACATCGCAAGCGCCTAATTTCTCTCGTAAGAGAGTCGATAAAGTCCTGATTTAACAGTTAGGGCTTTTTTGTATTTGGGGAAGAAGAATAAATCCTAACGCAGATTACTTGAGTCATTTACTGCTACATATCGGCGTGAGCTGCGAATCTGGGCGAATGCCCATGTGAAAGTAGATTACCGCCAAGCGCCTAATATCACTCATTAAAGAGTCGATAGAGCCCTGACTTAATAGTCAGGGCTCTATCCGTTTTCGGGGAAAGTGAAATATGTACTAACCATGAGAGCTTGAATCATCACCTGCTAGATAATATTGTTCGGTGAAAGTGGGAAAATGTTCATGACAAAGCAGACCTTAATGCTGATCTAAATTCAGCAAGGCTTTATAGCGACTCTACACAGATATAAAGTACGAAGGGTTTATTTGTTGATCAACATCAACAAGCGTCTAATCAGTATCAAGCCCGATATTATGTAGCGGGCTTTTTCATTTCTGGCTTTCAATATATATGTCTATGGATATTATTTTAATAGAAGACAAATTAAGCTCCCGGTGCTCAATAGGCAAAGTTTTATAGGTTTTTTAGAGATATTGATATGACACGAGTAGTGCTAAGACGTTTTGATATAAAAACCTACGGGATGTAGTAATTTATTAATCAAAAGAGACTTATTTCGCCATTTGTATATATCTTAAGTACAATAGTGTTCATTATTTTTCGTTAGAACTATGCCTTTATGCCTGTAAGTTTAGCTCCCCATAATACCTTGGCCTTAACACAATGTTGCGACGCTATTGTTGAAGTTGACTCAAAAAAACAACTGATTTCAGTCGTTTCTAAGCTTGTCAGTGAATCTAAGCCTATGTTGATCTTAGGCGGTGGCAGTAATGTTGTATTTACCGATGATTTCAATGGCACCATTATAAAAGTGCTTACAAAAGGAATTAAGGTCGTTGAAGATGAGTTTAATTTCATCTTATCAGTTCAAGCAGGTGAAAATTGGCATGATTTTGTTGAATACTGTTTAGAAAATGGCATTAACGGCTTAGAGAATCTAGCGTTAATTCCAGGCACAGTTGGCGCCGCGCCTATTCAAAATATTGGTGCTTACGGTGTAGAAATCGATAATTTCTGCTCTCAAGTAGAATACTATGACTATACGACATCTCAGTTGATAACCCTTGATGCAGATCAGTGCCAGTTTGGTTACCGAGATTCAATTTTTAAACACCAGCTTAAGGATAAGGCTGTCATCACCGAGGTTGAATTTAGATTACCTAAGTTGTGGGCGCCTAATCTTGAATATGGACCACTAAAACACTTACAGGATGACAGTGTTAGCGCACAAATAATATTTGAAACAGTATGTGATGTGAGGCAACGTAAATTACCGGATCCTAAGGTACTTGGTAATGTTGGTAGTTTCTTCAAAAACCCGATTATTTCAGCTAAGCAGTATCTTGAGTTATTAACCGAATTTAGTGATCTTGTCGGCTACGCGCAAACTGACGGCACGATTAAAATTGCCGCAGGTTGGTTAATTGATGAAGCTAATTTAAAAGGCTTTACAGTAGGCCGTGCTGCCGTGCATACCAAGCAAGCACTAGTGCTCGTTAACCTCGGTGGGGCAACGGGTAATGATATTTGTCAATTAGCTCATGCGGTGATGAATAAAGTTTACGATAAATTTAATATAAATTTAGAACCGGAACCAAGAATTATTGGCCCAGAAGGCGAGGTAGATATCTGATATGAATGGTCATTGGGTTAAAAAGAAACAGATCCTAGCTTTGCTTGATCATAGTGATTATGTCTCTGGTGAGCAAATTGCTCAAAAAGTGGGTTTATCACGCACCGCGGTAAACAACCACATCAGCCAGTTACTTGATTATGGCGTAGATATATACAGTGTTAAAGGCAAAGGCTATAAGTTATCTAACCCATTACCATTATTTGATGAGGCAAAACTATTGGCTGCAATAGATAATCGTTGCTTTTATTTTGATGACATTAACAGCACCAATGCCTTTATGTTGCAACACGCTGACGAATTGAAAACAGGTGATATTTGTATCGCTGAATATCAATCTGCAGGTAGGGGGAGGCGAGGACGTAATTGGGTATCTCCCTATGGGCACCATGTTTATGCTTCAATTTTTTGGCGCTTAAATCAAGGTATGAATGCAGCAATGGGCTTAAGCTTAATTGTTGGCTGCTCTATTGTAAAAACCTTAGAGAAATATGGTGTAGAAAATTTAGGCTTAAAATGGCCCAATGATATTTATAAAGATAATAAAAAATTAGCAGGCATTTTAATTGAATTGTCTGGCCATTCCTTGGATGAATGTAATTTAGTGATCGGTTTTGGCATTAACATGAGTATGTCTAATAAGCATGCTGAAGCTATTGATCAACCATGGAGTGACTTGAGTGCTTTAGCGGAGATGCCAAATAAAACTGATTTAATGATTGATTTACATCAACAACTTAAATCAGATTTACGCCTATTTGAATTACAAGGCTTAACGCCTTTTATACCGCAATGGGAAAAACATGATTTATTCATTCATAAAGAAGTGGATTTGATCATGGCACCTCATTCTCTATCGGGGATCTGTCGAGGAATTGATCAACAAGGCGCTATTTTATTGGAGATTAATGGCAACATTACATCTCACATTGGTGGCGAAATTAGCTTGAGGGCATCTGCCAAATAACCGTATTTATTTACGTAAAAGCACTTGGTCTACAAGGTGGTTCTGGGCTTTTTTTAAAATGAGGTTAGCGCGGGCACGACTGGGTTTGATGTTTGACTGTAAATTGGGGCCGTTAATTGTGTCCCAAATATTCGCTGCCGTAGCATTCGCTTCTTCATCAGACAGTGTCGAATAGTGATGGAAAAACGACTCAGGATCACTGAAAGCCCCTTGTCGGAATTTCAAAAAGCGTTGCTGGTACCAGTGTTTTAACAGTGACTCTTCAGCATCGACATAGATAGAGAAGTCGACATAATCTGACAAAAAGGTACTTTTATGATCAGGTGATGGATCTAATGATGTCTGTAATACATTAAGGCCTTCGATAATCAAAATATCGGGCTGATTAATTTCTTGGACACTATCCGTTAACCTATCGTAGCTGACATGAGAATATAACGGTGCCGATACGGATTCATCGCCAGCTTTAATGCTGGAAATAAAATCAATCAACATTTTCATGTCGTAACTTTCAGGAAAACCTTTGCGCTTAAGCAAATTACGTTGTTTAAGTTCTGCTAACGGGTATAAGAAGCCATCGGTGGTGACTAATTCGACTTTTGGGTGCTCTGACCAGCGTTGTAATAATGTTTGCAAAATACGTGCAGTGGTACTCTTACCGACTGCAACACTGCCTGAGATACTAATGATGTAAGGTGTTTTTGTCGGTTTATGACTTAAGAACTGATCAAGCACTTCACTGCGTTGATGTTTGGCACTGATAATCAGGTTGAGTAGGCGACTTAAGGGCAAATAAATATCCGTCACTTCATCGAGTGACAGTTGCTCATTCATGCCTCGAAGGTTTTCTAATTCTTCTTGGCTTAGTGTTAAAGGCACCGAATTACGTAATTCAGACCATTGTTGGCGCTGAAAAGAAAAATAAAGTGCTTGCTGAGATAATTTATTTGATGTCATAACGTCCTTTCCTTAGATCAGGCACAGTACACCAACAATATATATTGAACAATAGAAAATGCATTGATAGTTTTAGCAATAGTTTAAATCGAGGTATTTTTGAACGCAGTTGTTAAATTGAGCCTAAAAAAGCGACATTTAAGACTTTTTTTATCTTTTTTATGCTTTTGCTATTGCACTTGTGCCGACATTTACCTAATATCCGTTTCCGAAATGATTAGCCGGCATAGCTCAGTTGGTAGAGCAACTGACTTGTAATCAGTAGGTCCCGAGTTCGACTCTTGGTGCCGGCACCATTTTTCTGGAGGGGTTCCCGAGTGGCCAAAGGGATCAGACTGTAAATCTGACGGCTCAGCCTTCGAAGGTTCGAATCCTTCTCCCTCCACCATTTTTAAAGGTAGTTAGGTAGCCTTAAACAGGTTGCGCGGATGTCGTATAATGGTATTACTCCAGCCTTCCAAGCTGATAACGCGGGTTCGATTCCCGCCATCCGCTCCAAATTGCTGAACGACTTGATTGCTTAATATCTCTGTCAGAGTTATTAAGTCAATCAAATCCTTTAAATCAGCACGTCCTGTCTTATGCTAAACTAATCTCCTAAACTAATCGATTCGATGTCATTCAATGCATCGGATTTTTTCTATATGTGTTTTCATTACCAAGACTCTGGGTTGAGGCAATATCATGGCTAAAGAAAAATTTGAACGTAGTAAACCACACGTAAACGTGGGTACAATTGGTCACGTTGACCATGGTAAAACAACTCTTACAGCAGCTATTTCAGCTGTATTGTCAAAAGTATATGGTGGTGAAGTTAAAGATTTCGCACAAATCGATAACGCTCCAGAAGAACGTGAGCGCGGTATTACAATTAATACTTCTCACATCGAATATGACACTCCATCTCGTCACTACGCACACGTAGATTGTCCTGGTCACGCCGATTATGTTAAAAACATGATTACTGGTGCTGCACA
>NZ_JAUORC010000053.1:0-5282 GCF_030547465.1 Shewanella sp. 5_MG-2023 | reverse complement strand
TGTTTTTCAATGAACCATTCGACCTGCGCGAGTTCCTTGGCATAGCAATCAAGGAGTGCCATGTCTAAATCGATATTTCGCTGCACGATAGGGTCTTGATATTGCTCCCGCAGTTTTTGTCTTGCTGAGATGTTTTTAAGGTTTAGGTCAGTGGCAGGCAAGTTGTATTGGCTGTTGGTGTTAACCACATGACCTTTGAGCATAGCGCCGTGACGGACAATCTTCATACGTCGACGTAACAGGTCACGTGCAGCGCGCATTTCACTTGGGTAATCGTAGGCTATTGGGAAATTGCCACCACGCAGCAGTGTGGCAATTTTAAATGAATCGACTTTATCGTTCTTAGTTTTACCGCCGTGAATCGCTTTCATATAAAGGGCATGACCTAGAATAAAGTCGATACCCAGTTCAGCGCACCAATCAGACACCCAATACCAACAATGCATGCACTCAACCCCGACAATGACATTGCCGATATAGGGTTCGAGCATGAGTAGTAAGTCATCTTTGTCAGCACCAATCTTTTTATGGACGACAACTTCCCCTTTAGAATCAATGATGCAGACATAAAGTAAGCGTGCATGTAAATCGATACCACAGTAGTATGGATGTGAGTTATTATAAAATCTCATTGAGCTTTCTCCTGTTGGTTTGGTCACCTTAAGCATACCGCTGATGCGGCTTGCTAGGGAGGGGGCTCAATGAGTATCAAGTCGTTAAAGCAGGACAAATAACAGTTGGCTTTTGCTCCTGCGTCGCTTATTTTAGCCAACTTATTATTTGCCTCTTAACGAGGCGTTAGTTGTACACGCATTAAGGAGTTTTTGTGCACCAATCAAATTTTTCAACGTGGGTTTTGTTAGCGATCTGTTTAATCGCAACTCTAGCTGGTATTTTTCAAATAGGTAAGTTAATTGGTCTTGCTATTTACTCAAATAGTTTTAGTGTTAATTCAATCGAAATTTGGCAAGTAGGCTTAATTAGTTCTGGTATTTGGGGCGTATTTGAGTTTGTAAGAACTATGAAAAAGTTGAAAACTTCACCTAAGTACAACTAACAAGAAAATCAACAAGGTCACGTAACAGTTGGCTACGTTTCGCTTCGCTACACAATTTTAGCCAACCATTACTTAGCCTGTTATTTGGGCGTTACCACATATCAGGACGCTATACTTTACCTAATGGAAGACGTTGCTTTCAGAGTTTTAGCTCTAAATGATTTCTGTCCAAAAACGGGTTAGGGGTAGCACGTTTATACAAGTAAAGCAACGCCATTAACACCTGACCAACTTGAAATTCGTCAATTAAAAAAGCGTATTGCACGTATTGAGGAAGAAAAGGAAATTCTAAAAAAGGCTACGGCTCTCTTGATGTCGGACTCGCTGAACAGTTCACGATAATCAAAGCCCTTAAAGGGAGTCATGCAGTAAAACGTTGTTGTGAAGTATTCGAAATACACCGTAGCAGCTATAAGTATTGGGCTAAACAAGCCAGAGGTATTAAGCCTGCAGAGGTTGAAGTATTGGCTATAGTGAAAAGAATTTACGCTAAAAGTTATAGCTCCGCTGGTGCTAGAACTATCGCAGGCATTGTTACTCGTAGAGGTCTACCCTTGAGTCGCTACGTAGCGACTCGGTTAATGAAAGAACAGAACCTAGTGAGTTGTCAGCGTCCTAGTCATAAATATAAGAAAGCGAAACAAGAGCACATAGCCATACCAAACACGCTCGAACGTCAATTTGCAGTAATAAAGCCCAATCAAGTTTGGTGTGGTGATATCACCTTTATTTGGACAGGAAACCGCTGGTGTTATCTTGCTGTTGTTATGGATTTATTTGCACGTAAACCTGTTGGTTGGGCAATGTCTCGCTCACCAGATACGAAGTTAGCAGCGAAAGCGTTAACCATGGCATTTGAATCCAGAGGCCGACCAAAAGGTGTCATGTTTCACTCTGATCAAGGTAGTACTTATACGAGTCGACATTATCGTCAATTATTGTGGCGTTATCAGATAGAACAAAGCATGAGTCGTCGCGGTAATTGTTGGGATAACAGTCCGATGGAGAGATTCTTCAGGAGTTTAAAAACAGAATGGATGCCGACAATAGGCTATCGTTCATTTACTGAAGCAGAAGCTTCGGTTGTTAAATACATTATTGGATATTACAGCCAGGTTAGGCCTCACAGCTATAATGGTGGACTAACACCCAATGAGTCAGAGAAAATATACTGGTTAGAATACAAATCCGTGGCCAAAATTAGTTGACCACTACAATAATGGGTGGCTATGTATTAGTGGCCACGACTTCAAACTATTTAGCTTATTTCTCCACATAAAACGAAGCAATACATTTTTACATTTCTGAGTTAAACCCCTGCCCCAGCTTTACCTTTAATATGTCTGTATTAACATCAATTCACCCTAATCACAGCGCTACATTCCTTAGCGTTTAACAGCATCGAGATACCTTTATGTGGATAAAACTATAAACTAAAGCCCGTTATGTAAAGTTGTTAAAGTTAAGTAAATTTTATTTTTGTTGGTTTTTTTATTGGTATTTTAAATATCCAAGCAACAATAATGACGACTTGATTTACCCTATTTTCGTTGTTGATAGCATCCAATAGACATAAAAAGGTTTCTATGAAAAAGATAATATTTGGTTTTTTTATGTTCAGTTCATTGCTAGCTGCTACTGCTCATGCAGCAGATCAATTAACGGCCACTATTATTGGTTCTGGTTCGCCTATCTATAATGAAAACCGTGCGAGCGCGAGTACGTTAATCTCTGCCGGAAACACTCATATATTGGTTGATATGGGTAATGGCACTCAAGCTAATTTGTCTAAACTCGGCGTTGATATTCGTCATTTATCTAGCCTACTTATTACCCATCATCATCTTGATCATAATGAAGAATTTGTACCCATGTTAATTCGTCTGTTACTAGGGCGAAATAACTTCACCATTGTTGGTCCACCCAATACGAAGAAACTCACGGAAACAAATTTGGATTTGTATGAAGCTGATATTACATATCGACTAGGCAAAACTAAGAGAAACCTTGCCGATCGTATCAAGGCTTTTGATGTTACAGATATACAAGGCGGAGAATCCTTTAAGGTCGGTGATATACAGGTCACCACGCTTCAAGTTCCACACACCATTCATACTGTTGCTTACCGCTTCGATTACAATGGCCAATCGATTGTCATTACTGGAGATCTGACTTATTCAGAAGCACTGCCCACCTTCGCGAGCAATGCAGATTATATGATTATCGATTCTGGCGGAATGGTAATGATAGGTGGACGGAATAAAAACAAAAAATCTAATGATCAAAGCATAAATAAAGGTTCGAACAACAAAAATAAAAAGAGCGGTAATAAAAAAAATCGTGCTCACCTTAATTTAAACGACTCCAGTACACTTGCCCAAAAAGCTAATGTCAAAAATCTGGTCTACACCCATTTTACTGCGGGGGAAGTTGATGCTGAAGCGAGCTTAAAAGAAATTCATAAAAATTATAGTGGTAATGTCATTTTCAGTGAAGATCTTATGGCCGTTAATACTGCAGTGAAGGAAAGCATAGTCAAAACATCACAAAAGATAGCAAGTTACCCAATCGTCGATACCGGACAAAGAAAATCCTACAGCAACAATGCAGTAATACCATTACCAGACAATGCCAATGATTTTTATGGTCAAGATGCCAGTTATAGCACTAACCCTCCTTCTTACACCGACAATAACAATGGCACTATCACCGATAATGTCACTGGTTTAATCTGGCAAAAACAGATGGGGGATAAACTGAGTTATGATGAAGCACTTTTAAAAATAAACACTCTAAAATTAGCAGGTTATGGTGACTGGCGAATTCCCACCATTAAAGAGCTCTATTCTCTCATTCAATTTACAGGCAGCGTTAAAGGAGAAAAAGCGCTCACCCCTTTCATCGACACCAGTTTCTTCAATCAACCTCTTGGTAATACTAAAGCTGGAGAACGAGAGATTGATGCCCAAACATGGTCGAGTACCGAGTATGTCGGCAAAACAATGAAAAGTGATGATACGGTTTTTGGGGTGAACTTTGTTGATGGCCGTATTAAAGGTTACCCAAAGTTTAATCCACGCACTAAAACGCCGAATAAAATGTACTTTAGGTTTGTGAGGGGAAATAAAGCCTATGGTAAAAACAACTTCATTGACAATAAGGATGGTACCACCACTGATTTGGCGACTGGTTTAACTTGGCAACAGACAGACAGTAACAAAGGTTTGAATTGGCAACAAGCACTGCAATATTCTGAGGATCTAACTTTAGCTGGCCATAGCGATTGGCGTTTACCAGATGCAAAAGAGTTACAAAGCATCGTGGATTATACCCGCTCACCTGAAACCTCTAATTCAGCGGCAATCGACCCGATTTTTTACACATCTTCGATAAAGAATGAATCTGGCGAAAAAGATTATCCTTATTACTGGAGTTCAACAACTCATCTTGATGGGCCAGTGCCAGAATCTGCAGCGGTTTATGTGGCCTTTGGTAAAGCCTTAGGTGAAATGCGTGGCATAACAATGGATGTTCATGGCGCGGGTTCTCAGCGCAGCGACCCTAAAACAGGTGCACCGATGTCTCGTGGGCCACAAGGCGATTTTATTCGAGTTGAGAATTATGTACGCAGTGTACGAGATGGCAATGTCGTTTTAGCGGCCCAAACATATGAGCAGCCTCTGACTGAATATATTAACGAATATGCAAGGGCAAGTAACCTGACGGGTTCAACGACTCAAAAACAAAACAACAAAATCAAAAGCAGTACTCAAAGTAATAAATTTATTAATCGATTTGATAAAGATGGCGATGCAAAAGTATCGGCTTCAGAGTTTAAAGCTGGCACAAAGCGCTTTAATCATTTTGATAAAAATAAAGATGGTTACATCACGGCAGATGAGGCACCTACTGGACCGCCTAAAAACACCAAGTAAAAGCATTACTGAATCGACTTATTATTGTGTTTTACAGAAAGGCTGTTGTTATCGACTTAACATAATATAGAGAAGTGATTAACCCGACAGGTTGTTTGAATTTGACCAGTACAGTTGATGATGATTTAGAATATTTAGACAAGCTATTCAAATTTAAAGGGAAGATAAAAAAGCCAGTAATACAAAGTAAACTTCGTATTACTGGCTTTTAAGGAGGGTGTAACAGATTCTGTGTAACTGCAATTTAGTTAATATGCTTCACAATTCTGTCTTCGAACTCAATAATAAAT
>NZ_JAUORC010000052.1:0-5369 GCF_030547465.1 Shewanella sp. 5_MG-2023 | reverse complement strand
TTGAGGCTATTGGCCTGTCGCCGTGTCAGTGGATGCGCATTATAGGCAAGTTAAGATTTAGCGCAAGGGCTTTTATGCATAAAAATGCCTTTACCTGTTTGCTTGCTGGGATTTTAAACTAATCAGCTAGTTTTTATGCATTTTTAGCCCCCAACAGCGACTTTTTGGCTTTATACTGGGTGCAATTAAACAAATCAGGGATTTTATATGTTTAGCTCTATTCGTTGTTATCAAGGTATTCATCCTCAATTGGCAGATAATGTCTATGTAGATAGTGCAGCTGTTTTAGTGGGTGATATCATCCTAGACCATGATGCGAGTATTTGGCCTATGGTCGCTGCCCGTGGTGACGTGAACATTATTCGTATTGGCAAGCGCAGTAATGTGCAGGATGGTTCAGTTCTTCATGTGACCCGCAAGTCTCCATCAAAGCCTGAGGGTAATCCGCTGATCATTGGTGATGATGTCACTATTGGTCATAAAGCTATGCTGCACGGTTGCACGGTTGGTAATCGGGTCTTGGTTGGCATGGGAGCCATTTTATTGGATGGCGCGATTGTTGAGGATGATGTGATTATCGGCGCAGGTTCTTTAGTGCCACCAGGGAAAGTACTGCAAAGTGGTTTTCTTTATGTAGGAAGCCCTTGTAAACAGGTTCGCCCCTTAACTGATAATGAAATAGCTTTCTTACCACAATCAGCTGATAACTATGTCAGATTGAAAAATGAATACTTAGTAGATCTGCAGACTACAAGATAATTATAATTGTGCCCTACTGTTATGATAGAAATAGCTAGTAGGGCTATAATTGATTGTGTAAAGCGATAAGACTCTTATATAGTAATGTTTCCCTGCGGATCAAATTCTTCTGCTTCTATCATCTCTTCGGCTATATCTTCTAGATCAAAACGTACTCGTTCGAATATTGCTAATGCCTGTTCTGCTTGCATAGGTTGTTCAGCTGCAGTTTGTTCACTGCTTATTAGCTGTAACAACTTTTCCTTGCTAACAATGCAATTGATATTCATGCCTTGCACTTGAGCACTAAACAGCATTGTTTGTTGTTGAGTATTCCATTCAACGAGATCGGTAAATATTACACTTTGGTTCATCTTGAGTACTCGGTGTTTTATTGGTTTATTTAAGTTGTGCTCTTAGCGTTTGATGAATAGCCTGAGTAGCCGGTTTAACACCGCGCCAAATATAAAAGCTTTGTGCAGCTTGTCCCACCAGCATTCCCAAACCATCGGCAACGGATTGCGCGCCGTTTGCTAATGCCCATTGGTTAAATAAGGTAGTCTCAGCACCATATGACATGTCATAGCAGTTGGTGTGACTTGCTATGATCTGTTCAGGTAATTTAATCAACTCACCAGCTAATCCGGCTGAAGTCGAATTAATCACAATATCAAAGCTGTTATTGAGCTCATCGATGGGAGTTGCCTGCACACGTCCATACTCAGCGAAAATAGCTTGCAAGGTTTGCGCTTTAGCATAGGTGCGATTACATATGGTTACTTGAGCCTGTGATTCTAGTAATGGTTTAAGGCAACCCCGTGCTGCGCCACCCGCTCCGATTAACAATACGCGTTTACCCTTTAAAGCACCAAAGTGCTGCATGACATCGTTTACTAAGCCAATACCATCGGTATTGTCACCACGAATGCGTCCATCAGTTAAATAGATAAGGGTATTCACGGCTCCTGCCAGTTTTGCAAGATCACTTAACTCATCACATATGGCATAAGCTTGCTCTTTAAAAGGCGCGGTTACATTGGCGCCTTTGCCACCGTCATTGAAAAAAGCCATTAGGGACTGAGAAAACTGATCCACAGGTGCAAGAATTGCTTGATAGCTAATGTCCTGTCCAGTTTGACGCGCAAACTCAGTATGAATGAATGGCGATTTACTTTGTGCAATTGGATTGCCAAATACTGCATACTTATCGGTCATTAACTTTCTCTATTCCCTAATTATTAATTCAACTTATGAGCATGGCTTATTGAGTATAAGCTTGTGGCATAGTCGACTTCTGAATATAGCGGTCGCGTAGTTCATCTTGGCGACTTTGCATGTTTTGCACTTCACCGTTAATCCACATTGTTTGAATCGCACTACTGTACTCAAATGGATCACCGCTCCAAAGCACCATATCTGCAGGTTTTCCTGTGGCAATGCGACCAGCATCTAGATGGAAGATATCAGCAACATTAGCGGTTATTGACGCCATGGCTTGATTATAATCCATGCCATTGGCAACCGCATTACCTGCTGCGTAACGTAAACCATAAATGCCATGGGCATCACCCGGTGTCGCCAGTATCACTTTGACCCCAGCTTTACTTAATTTTCCGGCGTTATCCAGTGAATTATGTAAAGAGTCAAAACTTTCAGGTAAATTGCGCATCGCGTCCATCACCACAGGTATGTTTGCGGCGGCCAATTGCTCTGCAACCACAATAGCATCGGCAGCTTTAAGTAATACCAAATCGAGGTTAAAGCGAGCTTTTAAGTTAATTAGTTGCAAGATGTCACTGGCTCTGTCGACATCAACCACCATAGTGATATCACCTGCAAGTACAGCATTGAGTAGTAACTCTTCTTTGCTTGGCGGTTTTGTCGCATCGGCTTTTTTAGCATCAGCTTGTTTATCCGCAGCTAAAGCTGTTTGTCTTGCTTCAAGTTTATTAATCAGTTGTTGCATACCGATAATACGTGAGCCTTCATGCACTGCGCCTAACTGCACCAATACGGCTTTTTCAGTTGCGACCACACTATCCCAGTGTCCTGTTAGCTCGACTTCAATAGCTTGGCCTGAAAAAATTGATTCTCCACCACCTGGTACCACGATATTGCGGCTAATGCCGCCTTTGCGAGCAAAGGCAATTGCGCTACTTTTAGGGTTAAAGGCTAAGCTTGGGTCGAAGCTGATATCAGCGTCTTTAGCATTAACATCACGGGTTATTTTTTCTTGACCGATTTCCACCAAACCTAAGTAGTTCATTGAGCCAATAAAGCCTGGGGTTAATACACTGCCTTTTGCATCAATAATATTATCCGCAATAACTGCTGAGTCATTTGATTGCTTGGCATTTACAGCGATGATGTGGCCATCTTCAATGACAACCGTAGCACTATCAAGTACGCCCTGTTCAGTTGAGGTATATACCTTAACATTAGTAATTGCCGTGGTTGCAGCAGACGCGATGATTGGGGTCAAACTCGCGAGCATAGCGCCAACGACCAGTGATTGGTTAAACTTTTTCATTGTATTGCTCCTTATTGTTGACCTAGCATGAAATCACTTTTAGCGCGGTAAGCATCGTCTTGATGATCAAACACTTTGGCGCCATCGATAAACACTTGCTCAGCTTTGGCATACACACTAAATGGATTGCTATTCCAAATTACCACATCGGCGTTTTTACCCACTTCAAGGGAACCGGTTTTATCTGCAATACCTAATGACTTGGCCGCATTCGAGGTGATCCAACCAATAACGTGTTCTTCTTTTAGATCAAAACCGTTTTGATTAGCACTATGCATAATTTTGGCGGTTTCTTGGTTAAGGCGCTGAATGGTCACGCTAGAGTCGGAATGCACCACAGCGCAGGAGTTGTTAACCGCATCTACGATGGCTGCATTTTCAACCACCATGTCATAGGCTTCCATTTTAAAGCCCCACCAATCAGGCCACATTGCGGCGCAGTTACCATTTTCAGCTAACAACTCAGCTATTTTATAACCTTCAATTGCATGGTGGAATGTACCGGAGTGATAGTTAAACTCTTTGCCTAAATCCACCATCATCGCCATTTCTTCCGCTTTATAACAATGGTTATGAATTAAAATGTCACCCTCTAACACGCCGCGTAAAGTGTCTTTGGTAAGATCTCGCTCTGGCGCTGATGGGTTTAAACCAGCAGCATAATCCGCATCATATTTATTCCAAGCTCGCTTGTACTCAGTGGCCTCAATGAAAGCTTGACGATAACCCGCCATATTACCCATTCGGGTCATGGGCGCTTCTTTACGCTTTCTGCCATAGGCACCTTTAGGGTTTTCACCACAGGCCATTTTCAATCCATAAGGGGCTTGGGGGAACTTCATGCCTTGCATGGTGGTTGCAGGGATGTTTTTTAAGGTCACCCCGCGACCACCAATTAAATTGGCAGAGCCAGGTAAGATTTGTAAAGTGGTGATACCACCTTCACGGGCACGATTAAACCCCGGATCTTGCGGCCATACGCTATGCTCTGCCCACACTTCAGCGGTATTGGGAGAGGTCACTTCGTTGCCATCGCCATGGGCATCTGCGCTAGGGCTTGGATACACGCCAAGGTGGGAGTGAACATCTACAATACCTGGGGTTATCCATTTACCGCTAGCATCAATCACAGTGACATTGTCTTGACTTAATTGCCTGCCAACCGCATTAATTTTGCCATCCACCATTAGGACATCAGCGCCGTCGATTCTTTCACCTGTACCTGTTAGCACAGTAGCGTTAATCAGCAAGGTCGATGTTCTTGGCATCACTTGGTAAGTACTTGGGTAGGGATTTTTATTAATACTAACTTTAGGGTCTTGCTGGGCTGAGTTACAGCCAAGCAGGGCTGTTGAAATCGCAATTACAATTAATCTTGGTGCCATCTTGGCCATGATCTCGGTCCTCGTTATTATTGTTATTAGAACGCCTAAGTTATCCGATAAGCATCTGACATCACAACAGATAAATTTAGCAAAACATTAACAAAATATGTTTATGGCTTAGTAAAGCGAGAGATATAAACGGGATTAATCGTTATAATCAAGCCACTTTCATTACTTGTACTCAGTGTCGATACCATGAATTGGTTAAAAAAACTTTTTAGCAATAAGGCGCAACCTGATGACCGAGATCCAAATCAGTCCAATGCCTATGATTTAATTGGTGGCGAGAAGACCATTCGCTTAATTGCCCAAAACTTTTACCAGCAGATGCAAAGCCGTGAAGACACACAGCCGCTACTAGCTATTCATCGCGCTCCAATTAAAGATTCACAACAAAAGTTATTTGAGTTTTTAAGTGGCTGGTTAGGTGGCCCACAGCTTTATCAGCAAAAGTATGGCCACCCGGCATTACGGGCACGGCATATGCCGTTTGATATTGACCAAACGATGGTTGATCAATGGTTAACCTGTATGGAGCAAGCCATTGCTGAGGCAATAAAAAAGCCTGAACATCAACAAGTGATATTTCAGGCCATTTCGCAGCTTGCCAATAATATGCGTAATAAAGATTAGCTTTCGAGCTTCAACCAATCTTGTGGTTTAAGGTAGCGCTCGTATAGCTCCGCCTCTTGGGAGCCTTCTTCTGGGGTAAAGCC
>NZ_JAUORC010000051.1:0-6623 GCF_030547465.1 Shewanella sp. 5_MG-2023 | reverse complement strand
TACTCAGTGGACGAAGATGGCTCAATTACCCTAAGCCAAGAACAACTGCTGGCGAATGCAACCGATGTTGATGGCGACACATTAACTGCTGAAAACCTATCAGTAGGGGATAACGCCACCGTCGTCGCTAACCCAGATGGCAGCTTCACGATTACCCCAGATGCCGACTTTAATGGCGACTTAGACTTACGCTTTGATGTCTCTGATGGCACGACTACCGTGGCGACAGGCGTTGACCTCACAGTTAACCCCGTTAACGACGCCGCGGTTGCCCCAGATGTTGAATTCACCATGAATGAAGACGGCATTATCATCATTACCGATGAGCAGCTGCTGGCGAATGCGAGCGACATCGATGGTGATAACCTATCTGTTGATACGGTGACGTACAGCGGCACTGACGGTGTGCTTACCGACAACGGTGATGGTACCCATAGCTTTGCGCCAAATGAAAACTTCAATGGTGATTTACAGCTCGATTTCGGTGTAAGCGATGGTACGGTAACCACACCAGCTAACATCGACATCGCGGTTACGGATGTCAACGATGCACCGGTTGCGGGTTCAACCTCATACACAGTCAACGAAGACGGCCAAATCACCATTAGCGCTGAGCAGCTATTAGCGAACTCAAGCGATGTGGATGGCACCGTCAGCCTAGACTCAGTGTCTTACTCTGGTACTGACGGCATATTAACGAATAATCTTGATGGCTCGGTCACTTTCTTCCCTAATGAGAACTTCAACGGCGAAATCAGTCTTGATGTGGTGGTTATCGATGATGACGGCGCGACCGCTGAAACCACCGCAGGCATCACCACACTCGCGGTCAATGACGTGCCAGTGGTTGATGGTAACCTGGCTTACAATGTCGATGAAGATGGCACCATTACTCTCAGCCAAGAACAATTACTTGCCAATGCATCTGATGTAGACGGTGATGATTTAACCGCTGAAGGGCTTAGCGTTGCTGGTAACGCAACAGTTGTGGCGAATGACGATGGCAGCTTCACCATTACCCCAGATGCCGACTTTAATGGCGACTTAGACTTAAGCTTTGATGTCTCAGATGGCACCACCACAGTGGCCACCGGTGTTGATTTAACCGTTAACCCAGTCAACGATGCACCGATTGCGGGTGCCGATATTTATATTCAAGCAGAAGAAGATCAAACCGTTGGCGTTAGTCTTCGTGAAGAGCCTGCTATTCGCCTCGATGCACAACCTGAGTTTGGTATTGTACAAGCCAATATCAATGATGAATGGGTGACGTTAGAGGTAGGACAAGAATTCGCGCCTGATACTGAAGTACGCTTTGTTGCTGATGAAACCGCAGTTACTGATTCTACTCATACCAGTCAAATCGGTACCTTCGATGATAATGCGACAGTTGATGATTGGGGCACAGAAATAGATTCACATACCCGTGAATTTACTGATGGCGACTTAGTGGTTACCACCCAGAGTACAGATGGGCCGTTAGGCGCTTGGAATGGTAATACTCATATTGGCCATGGTATTGGCGATACCGATAGACAAGGTTTAAGTGGTGATGAGCAGCTAGTTATTAATGTTGAAGGTCAAGATATTAATGAAATCAGCTTCGAACTAGATGGCTTAGGTGGTTGGTTTGTTGAAGGATCTAAAAACTTCACTGAAGTAGAAATTAGGGCTTTTGATGCCGATGGTAACCTCATCGACTCACAAACTTATCATAAAGATGATAATAGTAGTTTCGAGCATACGTATACCCTTACCACGGATGAACCCGTAGCACGATTTGAGTTAGGCACAATTGAAGGTAACGGCACTTATGTGGTGCAGAATATGTCTGTATCGCAGACGTTACCTGATGATGTGGTCTTTACATCGATTGCCGTAGATGGCACTGAAGTAACAGAAACAATTGAGCTGAACCTTCACGCTGGTGATCAAGATATCGATTTATCTGCAGAGCTTCCTGTTGTGACAAGTTCAGAAGGGGCAGATGGTTTTGCTTCTATTGTGATAACCGAGGAGCAGTTGCTTGCACAAGCTTCTGATATTGATAGTGAAAATCTCGATATCATTAATCTTGAGTTAAACGATGAGAATGCAACGCTAACCGACAATGGTGATGGCACTTGGACCCTTACCCCAGATGAGAATTTCTCGGGGGATATTGACCTAACTTATCAAGTGACTGATGGTGAGTTAGTTGATGACAATACTATCCATATCAACTTTGCTGAGGTCAATGATGCACCAATTGCATCTGGACCAATAGTCCTTAGCACTGAAGAAGACAACTCTATTAGCTTCACTGATGCTGATTTACTTGCGAATGCATCTGACATTGAAGGTGATGATTTATCTATTCAAGATGTGAGTTACAGCGGTAATGCCGGTGAGTTAATTACCAATGACGATGGTAGTTACACCTTTGTTCCCAACGAAAATTTCAATGGTGACGTCGACTTAAGTTATGGCATTAGTGATGGTCAAGATGTTACAACCAATAATATTGATTTAACTGTTATCCCTGTTAATGATGTCCCTGTTGCAGGGGCGCCATTAGATTTACAAATGCTCAATGATGGCACCATGACCATTAATGCATCTAGCTTATTGTCAGGTGCAAGTGATGTTGATGGCGATATTCTTCATATTGAAGATTTAGTGCTGACCAATCAGCTGGATGGTACTTTGGTCGACAACGGTGACAATACCTTTAGCTTCACGCCAGCAGAAGGATTTACCGGCAATGTGTCTTTGTCATTCGAGGTTAGTGATGGCCAAGCATCTGCTCCTAGTTCATTAAATATTACCGTTGAAGAATACAACGAAGGCCCTGAAGTCTCTGGCCCAGTTGCGGTAACTGTGGATGAAGACGGCAGTATTACCCTATCTCAAGAAGAATTACTCGCCAATGCCAGTGATGTCGATGGTGATTCTCTGGCCGCAACCAATCTTGTTACCAACGATGAAAATGCGACTGTCGTACAAAATGACAATGGCAGCTTTACGATCACCCCAAGTGAAGATTTCAATGGTGACATCCAATTTACATACGATGTGACTGATGGTATTGAAACGGTTGCCACTGAATTAGATCTAACGGTTACGCCAGTTAATGATGCTCCAGATGTTCCTGATCTTTCATTTAATACCATGGAAGATGAAGCTATAACGGTTACTACCGAGCAGTTACTGGCTCAAGCAACGGATATAGAAGGCGATGAGTTATCTGTTGTTAATGTCACATCGCAAGATCCAAACGTTGAAGTCATTGATAATGGCGATGGGACTTATACGCTAACCCCACAAGCGGAATACAGCGGTACCGCCAGCTTGAGCTTTGATGTCAGTGACGGCACTGATGTGGTTTCGGCCGATATTAGTCTTAATGTTGAGTTTGTAAATGATGTCCCTGAAGCTGGGCCTATTGTTGCTTCTGTAGACGAAGATGGCACAATTTTAGTTACTCAAGAAATGCTACTTGAAAATGCATCAGATCAAGATGGTGATTTCTTAAGAGCCGATGGTTTACAAACTAACGATCCAAATGCGACCGTTGTCGATAATGGCGACGGTACCTTTAGCGTTACGCCTTCTGCTGATTTTAATGGCGATATTGTCTTTAGTTATGATGTTTCGGACGGTGAAACTGACACACCTACAGAGCTGACTCTGACAGTTAATCCAATTAATGACGCGCCTGAAGTGCAGCCGCTTAATTTTGCAATTCAAGAAGATGGAACATTAATCTTCACAGAAGAGCAATTATTGGCACAAGCGACAGATATCGAAGGTGATGAGCTTAGTATTACTGATGTATCTTACAGCGCAGATGAAGGTACATTGACGAATAATGGCGACGGTACTTACAGCTTCACTCCGAATGAACATTTTAGTGGCAATATTGAGGTCGATTTTAGTGTGTCAGATGGCACAGATGAGGTATCACAAAGTATTGGTGTTGCCATCGAAGCCGTTGCTGATGCTCCTGACTTAACAGTAACAACGGGTGATGGCGATGTCGTCACTGATGAAGTGATTGTGGTAGAGCCCGGTTCAACCACGCAACTTAATATTGATGCAAGTCTAGTGGATCAAGACCTTTCTGAAACCCTTACGGTTGAAGTAAATGGTTTACCAGAAGGTTCAGTACTGACCTATGACGGCGAAGCGCTGTTTGACGAACAAAGCAGCGGTATTACCAGTTACGACAATACCGATATTACCGTGACGTTCCAGGGCGAAACTGCCGGATATCAAAATACGGCGGGTTACTATACCGTTGATGAAGAAGGTAATATTACAGGGGTACAAATTGGTTTTGAAAATGCTTCTGAAGTGGGCTCTGGCGGTGAATTAATCCCAGGTGAATCATCCTTCACGTTTGATGTCGAGGCGGGTGAAAGCTTCAATCTATTTGTGATCCCAAATGGTTTCAATCGTAATGACTTTGAGAATATGCAGGACGGTACATTTGAGTTCCGCGATGCCGATGGTAACCCTGCGACTATCGACTCAGTCGACCCGCAATTGGTTCACATTAGTGAAGATGGCGTCGAAACGCCGATTTTAAGTCAATTTGGTGATGCGATTTTCCATGGTGGCAGCAATAGCAATCTTAACGAAGATGGCATAGAGCATACGAGAACCACACTGAATGAAGATGGCGATATTGTTTACGGTGTTGAAGATCTCTTTGGCGGCGGAGATCAAGATTTTGATGACTTCACATTTACCATTGATGTTGGTGAAACAAATAGCCAAATTTTCCAAGGTGAAATTGTTGTTGGTGAAGATGGCAGCGTTGTTATCCCAACCACTGTGTTGGATCAAAACCTTGCAGTTACCTTCCCTGAGGATTACACCGGTTCAGCATCGTTAGAGATCATCGCAACAGCCACTGAACTGTCAAATGACGATCAATCTAGTACTGTTCAAACGATAAACTTTGAAGTTGACCATGCACCTGATTCTGATGCAGTTACCGCACAGGTTGATGAAGATGGCTCAATCACTATTACTCAAGCTGATTTATTAGCGAATGCGACCGATCTTGATGGTGATGATTTAGTTGCCGTTAATGTCAGCTCTGATGATGACAATGTCACATTGGTCGACAATGGTGATGGAACATACACAGTTACCCCTGATGCGGACTTCAACGGTGAAGTATCGTTTAGCTTTGATGTCAGTGATGGCGATCAAATCGTCTCCACTGAATTAAATCTAAGTGTTAACCCTGTTAATGATGCTGCTCTAGCGCAAGATCAAAGCTTTAGCATGAACGAAGACGGCGTGATCATCATTACCGATGAGCAACTGCTTGTTGGTGCCACCGACATTGAAGGTGATAATTTAACTATCGCCGATGTGAGTTACACAGGTACCGATGGTGTGCTCACCGACAACGGTGATGGTACCCATAGCTTCGCGCCAAATGAAAACTTTAATGGTGATGTGCAACTTGAATATGGGGTAAGCGATGGAACTGAAGTGACCCCAGCTAACATTGGTATCGCTGTTGCCGATGTTAACGATGCACCGGTAGCGGGTTCAACTTCATACACAGTCAACGAAGATGGCCAAATCACCATTAGCCCTGAGCAGTTACTGGCAAACTCTAGTGATGTTGATGGTAGCGTTAGTTTAGATAGCGTGAGCTACTCAGGCACCGACGGTATTCTGGTTCAAAACTCGGACGGCTCAGTGACCTTCTCGCCAAACGAGAACTTCAATGGTGATATTAGCCTCGATATCTCAGTCATCGATGATGATGGGGCAGTGGCGCAAACCACAGCAGGCATTGAAGTCATTGCGGTGAATGATGCACCCGTTTCGGGTGATCTGGCTTACAGTGTTGATGAAGACGGCAGTATTACCCTGTCTCAAGAGCAATTGTTAGCCAATGCCAGTGATGTAGACGGTGATGACTTAACTGCTGGAAATCTAACTGGCGGTAACAACGTTACTATCACAGAAAACGACGATGGTTCATTTACCCTGACTCCTGATGCAAACTTCCATGGTGAAATGGATATAAGCTTTGATGTCTATGACGGTGGAACCACAGTTCAAGCCAACATTGATCTGACTATTAACCCTATAAATGACACAACAGTAGGAGTGGAAGATCAAGCTTACACTGTCGAAGAAGATGGAACCTTAATCTTCACTGATGAGCAATTGCTCACGGGCGCAACAGACATCGATGGAGACGACTTATCCGTTAGTGGTGTTGAATACAGTGGTACCGAAGGTGTATTCACTGATAATGGCGATGGAACATATAGTTTTGCGCCAAATGAGAACTTTAATGGTCAAGTTGAACTTAGCTTCTCGGTCACTGATGGAAAAGAAACCGTTGGCGCTAATATCGATATTACAGTAACTGATATTAATGATGCACCGGTAGCGGGTTCAACCTCATACACAGTCAACGAAGACGGCCAAATCACCATTAGCGCTGAGCAGCTATTAGCGAACTCAAGCGATGTGGATGGCACCGTCAGCCTAGACTCAGTGTCTTACTCTGGTACTGACGGTATCCTGGTTCAAAACCAAGATGGCTCAGTGACCTTCTCGCCAAATGAGAACTTCAACGGCGAAATCAGCCTGGATGTCACCAT
>NZ_JAUORC010000050.1:0-7608 GCF_030547465.1 Shewanella sp. 5_MG-2023 | reverse complement strand
TAAAAAAATAGATTCCCTTGGGAATCTATTACTTCGCATGAGTATAATCCTTTACTTTTTCTTTGGTGGAGAGTATTTGCCCAAGTTGTTGAACAGGGCAGTTTAAGCGGCGCAGCAAAGCATATTGGTCTTTCAAGGGCGGTAGTGAGTTATCACATAAAAAAGCTTGAAGCGCATTTAGAGGTAAGACTGTTAAATCGATCTACTCGAAGTATTAGTTTGACCGAAGAAGGTGAAGCCTATTATCAATCTTGTAAAGTGATAGCCGATCAAGCTAACACGGCCAACAAGCAAATTGAGAATATGAAAAGTGAGCCTATGGGTTTGATTAGGATCACCTGTCCTGTCAACGCTGGCTTAGAAACCATAGTGCCAGCCCTTAATGAATTTAAACGTTTGTACCCAAAAATTGAACTTGATGTGATGTTAACTGATGAAATCGTTAATATTATCAATCAAGGCATTGATCTAGCTATTCGTGGTGCGCCTTTGGTTGACTCAGGCTTACAGGCAACTAAATTATGTGTGCTCAAAACTTGCCTATGTGGCTCGGTTGAGTATTTTAATAAATACGGCAGGCCAGAAACCCCAGCTGATTTATCCAGCCATGACTGGGTGATGTATAAACCACAAAAAAAAGTGCTGCATCTTAATAAGGGTTCACGCTCATTTAGTATTGAAATGAAAGGCTCAATTACCACCAATAACGCCTCAGCGCGTACCGCATTCATTGAAGGCGGCCATGGAATAGGGCGAGTGCCAACCTATGATGCTTGGCCAAAAGTGAAACAGGGCAGTTTAGAAACCGTATTGGATGATTATCAATTTAGTGACATTACCATTTATGGGGTATTTCCACCCGGGGCGACAGACTCTAAAAAAGTGCGCTTATTGCTAGATTTCTTAAAAGCGTACTTTGATAAAAAAATACGTAATCTTGAGCAATCGATTTTGTGAGTTGAAGCCTATTAGGTAAATCTGCAGCGATGTTTAATGATATTAAAATTTTGATAAACATTTAAGTGTTGATCAGATTTTATTATTGTTTGTGATGTTGATTATCAACAGGTTTTATTTTTTAATGATTGTATTGTTCGTCTTCAAAAAAATTAAATAGTGTATTTGTGAAATTTTTTATGACGGCATTAGGTCTAATTAAATGACCGTTGTGAAAGCACAGTTGGTAGCTTGAATATAAGTGACATTAACTATTAATTTATTGGAGTTGAACATGAAGACTAAATTAACATTAGCGATTGCTATGGGATTATTACTCAGCAGTTTTACAGCCCAGTCCGCCAGCATAACCTTTCATGACGATCTTGATGTCGATAGCGTTAATGGTGTTATTGTAGAGTTTCAGCGTGAGGTAGACTTAGGCCAAGGGCTACATTTGTTAGAAATTAGCTATAGTGATTTATTTCAAGATAATGCCGATGACTCAGGTTATTGGGTAAAATCAGAGCCGCTATATTTAAGACTCGATGTACAGGGCAGTGAAACATATCATTTAGACATACCAGAATTGTATTCTGCAGATGATGCCAAAGACTTTATACAAAACCCGATTATTTCATTAACTACAGATGGTAATAATAATAAAAATATTACCTTATTAAGCCAATCTCAATTATTTACCCTGTTATTACATCAAAAGTAATGGTTAATATTTTGTCGTTGCAATTTGCTGTTTCAATTTTCAAATTATTTAAAAACGCTATTGAATTTATTTTAACTAGCGTTTTTTGGGTTGTAAATTTAAAGGAGAATAATGATATAAAAATGAGAGAGCTCATATTTGAGCTGTAAATATAAACAAGAAAATAACCTAATGACTGCTTACACTCGGTAAAATATAATCAGCCGTGTATAAATTTAGCGATGCTAGACCTCATCTTAGTAACATCATTTTAGCAACATCATCTTGCTTTTTAATCCGTTAAAGCCTGCTATACGCTATATTTTACTATTGTTTCTTGCGTTCCTTTCTGAGGATCCTTATCATCCGTATCCCAATTTGAAAAAGGCAACATCATGGCTATCAGAATCAAGCTTAGACCAAAGCGTGAGAAATCACTTGAACGTAAACACCCTTGGGTTTTTGCAAGTGGTATACACAATATTAAAGGAAAACCACAAGCTGGTGAAACTGTTGATGTTGTAGCCCATGATGGTCATTGGTTAGGTCGTGGTGCTTGGTCTCCAGAGTCGCAAATTCAAGTGCGTATTTGGAGCTTTGATAAAGAAGAAGCTATCGATAGAGACTTTTTTGTTCGCCGCATTCAACGAGCCCAAGCAGGCCGTGAAGCATTAATTGCTGAGCAGGGTTTAACCGGTTACAGACTGGTTGCTGCTGAGTCAGATGGACTGCCTGGCATAACCATTGATAAATACGCTAATGTATTAGTGTGCCAGTTACTTAACACGGGCGCAGATTACTGGCGTGATACCTTAGTATCAGTCCTCGCTGAGCTTTATCCTGATTGCGCTATCTATGAGCGCTCAGATGTTGACTCTCGTAAAAAAGAGGGGTTAAAGCCGGTAACGGGTTTACTTCATGGTGAGCTGCCAGAAATGCCAGTGATCATTGAAGAAAACGGCATTAAAATCGCAGTTGATGTCACTAAAGGTCATAAGACCGGCTTTTATTTAGACCAACGTGATAACCGCAATATTGCTGCCAGATTTGTAAAAGACAAGTCAGTACTTAACTGTTTTTGTTACACCGGCACCTTTGGCTTATACGCCGCTAAAGGCGGCGCATCGAGCATTGAAAACGTTGATGTGTCGGCGTTAGCGTTAGATACCGCCCGTAAAAATATGCAAATCAATGGCTTTAATGATGACCATGTTAATTACCATGAAGCTGATGTATTTAAGCTATTACGCCAGTACCGTGACGAGGGTAAAACCTTTGATGTTATCGTATTAGACCCACCAAAATTTGCCGATAATAAAGCCCAACTAAACGGTGCTTGTCGCGGCTACAAAGATATCAACATGATTGCGATGCAGTTATTAAATCCAGGCGGCATTTTACTGACATTCTCTTGTTCTGGTTTAATGCCTGCGGACTTATTCCAAAAGGTTGTGGCAGATGCAGCCTTAGATGCCAAGCGTGATGTACAGTTTATTGACCGCTTAAGCCAAGCCAGCGATCACCCAATCGGTAGCGGCTTCCCTGAAGGATTCTATTTAAAAGGCTTAGTTGCTAGAGTCTGCTAATTTTACACCATTTGCGCTGAAGCTTGCTTCAGAGCTGGGGATTTAAGGCTACTTTCTGGTAGCCTTTTTTTATGCCAAAAATAACTTGAAGTAGGCAGATATTAAGGTCAGACTTTTTGTCTTCACAGCAGCATCTTGAATCATAAGATATGATTCAACTAACCAATAAAAAAGTTAGACTTTTTATCTGCCCTCAGTGGTCTTTTCACTTAAAAATACGCTGGCTTTAGAATGCGTAAAACCCTATCACTTATATAACACTCGTTTATGCCTGGATTCGCTCTGTGATGATCTGCTCAATTTTACTAGGCTATTACTGTGTTTATTGATAGCACAGTATAACTAGACTACTTTTAGGCTAGGTTTTGTCGTTCTGGACCTCGATGTGTTCGAGATAAATTGATATTGAACTAGCTTGTTAGGCCATATAGGCGCATATTCAATAAACCCACGCCAAGTGATTGAAGGAGTGGCAAATTACTCGCTATGACAGAATGAGATAGAGATGACTCATTGGTGACAAGCCATACCAACCCAAGCAGCAAAGGTTAAACTCAATAACAAAATATTTCTATTCAAATTCATTCCTTATCATTGATTAATTGAATCGCTGAATGAGATGGGAAAGATTATTCCTGAAGCAACAGCAAATTTTTTGCCACAAAACCATCAATAATCATTTGATGCAAACGCAACAAACCAAGAGGTTGCCAATTGACTATGTATAATTTTTTTTTGAAGTACTACAGCCGCACAATGGTAATTTTTCTTTGTGTTATCTTGTCAGGTTGCGCGATTTTTGTGGGTTTTAATTACGATAAGTTATACGGTAAAGCGCAGCCCCAACAGCGCATGGTAGAAACAAACTCAGTTCAAGCTCAAAGCTATATTAATGATGTTAAACCTATAATCGATAACCGATGTGTTGTCTGCCACGCTTGTTACGATGCGCCTTGTCAACTTAAGATGTCATCCGCTGAAGGTATAGACCGTGGTGCGAATAAAGATAAAGTGTACCAAGGTACGCGGTTACTTTCTGCAAATACTACTCGCATGTTTCTCGATGCCCAAACAACTGCGCAATGGCGTGATAAAGGCTTTACTCCAGTACTGAATGAACGCTCACAATCACCAGCAGCCAATATACAAGCCGGTGTTATTGCGCGAATGCTACTGTTAAAACAAAGCCATCCTTTACCAACAGAAGACATACTTGATGACTCGTGGGACTTCTCCCTTGATCATAACCAACAGTGCCCATCGATTGAAGAAATGGACAGCTATGAAGAGGATTTCCCTAAATGGGGGATGCCTTATGGCTTACCGCAAATATCAAACAATGAAAATAATATCTTGTTGCAGTGGCTTGTGGATGGAGCACCAATGACAGCTGTCGCTCCTCCTTCAAGCAATGAACTTACAGCGGTGCAGAAATGGGAAACATTCCTCAATAAAAAATCATTAAAACAACAACTAACAAGTCGCTATATATTTGAACATTTGTTTGTTTCACATTTATATTTCGAGAACGAGGACATTGGCCTGCAAGGGGTACCCACTTTTTTTAAATTGGTTAGATCGAAAACCGCCCCTGGGGAAGTCATCGATGTCATCGCAACACGTCGACCTTACGATGATCCAAAGACAGATTCGTTTTACTATCGCTTAGAACAAGTGCGCGAAACCATTGTCGATAAAACACATATGCCATATGCACTCAGCGATAAAAAGCTTGAGCGTATAAAGTCATTGTTTATTGAACCCAATTATACAGTTAGCGCTTTACCAAGTTATAAACCATCAGTTGCTGCAAATCCGCTTATCGCCTTCACAGAATTACCCGTAGAGGCGCGCTATAAGTTTATGCTTGATAATGCGCAAAATACCATTATGGCGTATATAAAAGGCCCGGTATGTCGAGGACAGCTTGCACTTGATGTTATTAATGACAGATTTTGGGTGTTTTTTGTCGACCCTGATATGTCTAACCTCTCACAATTAAATGAATTTTATCGCTCACAGGCCGACAACCTAACCCTTCCGGCTGAGCAGGAAAGCAATACTTTGCGGCCTGTGAGTAATTGGATTAAATATGCTAGACAACAGGGCCGCTTTCTTCGGGCTAAAAATGCATTCTTGGAAGAAGAATTCGAAAATAATGAACACTTAACGACTCAGCTAATTTGGGACGGCAATGGTACGAATGCTAATGCTAGCCTAACGGTATTTCGCCATTTTGATAATGCATCAGTCGTGAAAGGCTTAATCGGTGAGCAACCTAAAACCGCTTGGATTATCAGTTATTCTTTATTAGAGCGTATTCATTACCTGCTTGTGGCTGGTTATGATGTCTATGGTAATTTTGGCCATCAATTAATTACTCGCATGTACATGGATCTTCTTCGTATGGAAGGTGAATCGAACTTTTTAACCTTGTTACCAACGAAAAACCGTCACCAAGAGCTTGCTGATTGGTATCAAGATGCAAGTCTGTATTTAACTGAACATCTTGAAGGCAATATCAATGAGTTCAGTAAACCCACAGAAGTTACTTATACGACAAAAGACCCTAAATATGAATTATTGCAAATGCTCAAACAGCGAGTCGCAAAGGTAACGCCAACTCGTTATGCACTTGAGTCAACCCAGCTTTCAGATGAGAGTAAGGCGCACCTTCAAAGGATTAATCATCTACAAGGGGAAAATGCATCTATATTCCCTGAACTTACTTATATTGTAATTGAAGCTGAAGATACCTCTGTTGAACCTCAGCTTTTCACCCTAATAAGAAACAGTGCCCATAAAAACATCTCTAGCTTATTTGATGAAGAATCCAACCGGCTATATAAACGCGATACCGTGACACTGGTTAACGGCCTACTTGGCAGTTACCCCAATGCTTTTTGGCGCGTAAAAGAAGCTGAGCTGCCAGCATTAGTCGCTCAAGTACTCAAGGTTAAAACCAATGCTGATTACAAAAGATTGTTAGATAACTATGGCGTTCGAAGAACTGACCCTGCTTTTTGGGCATTCAGTGACACCTTGATGACGCAATACAAAAAAAATCATCCAATAGATGCAGGCATACTTGATTACAATCGAATTCAAAACAGATAATCATATTAGTGATGAAATATAATTAGTTTAAATACTCTTACCTTATGATTTGAATAGAGTTTTTTCTGTTTGTTTTGTGGGGCGTGATCAATTTAACTAGCCCATTTCACATTGTGGGCAAGTATAGTTGGTTGTGGTATCACAAGCAAAGGCCCATGGAGAAGTTCAAAAACACCAGGGATCCAGCAAGCGCTGAGTAATGAGTATCTGAAGAAAGCAGGATTATATTCACTAAGAGATGGATGGATCGCAGTTCACTATCGTAATAAATAGGCTAACCAGAAAGTTTAGTTAGGTGTTCTAAATGAACCGCCCTGCGCGGAGCCGCATGCAGGGTGGTGTGGGGGCTGGAGGCTGGAGGCTAGATACCTCCGGCTACCCGATTATGCATTACTCACTGACTTAAATTGATAAACTAAAAATCGATGCAGATACTGCCTTATAGACAAAATGATGTTAATAGAAAGAGATACCTTGTTCCCATCCTGAATCATTGGGCTATCAATGAGTGAAAAACCTTTTCTTTCATCTGGTGTTTGTTCTTTATATTCATTGAGCGAGTCCATATTCTTCTGGCTGATCACACCATCAGTATGAACTAGCGAGTGTCTAATTAAGCGCAATTCTTTATAGCGCGTAAAGGATTCTATAAACGGTGTATTCATGTCATCCGGCTTTTTCAATCCAGCTTTATCTTCTGCAACAAAGTAATTGAGGATATTATCATTAGCCCATGCGCTCCTTACTCTCTTGCTAAGTTCAGAGTCAGAAATACCCTCTTCGATATTACTTAAAAATAACTCGTAAAGATCTTCCAGAATGCCATCCACTATTGAGATAGACATAACAACATAATTTTTTAAAATTACATCTAGTACATCTGTTTTGTATTCTTCCACCAGTTCTTCATTTGTATATTGATAGTCAATTTCTTGATCAAGCCTTAGAGTTATGGGAATGTTTTGAGTAGTAGATAGCCCGTTGGTATCCGTTAAGGTTTCGTATCGGCTAGATGATACATAGCAAGCATTAATTAATAGGGCATTCTTTGTATAGTTTTGAACAATTTTAGCGATGCCAAGCTTGAGAATCTTCTCAGCTTGATCTTTTAGACCTTTATCCATTTCAAAGTACCACTATCGTCGTGACTGCATAACGAATGATATGGACTCCCCTTACCAAATGGCCATTGTGTGCCATATTGAAAGTGCGAACATTCAATCAAGGAGAGTCCATATGTCCTTAATTAAAGCAATTGGCATCGAT
>NZ_JAUORC010000005.1:0-207199 GCF_030547465.1 Shewanella sp. 5_MG-2023 | reverse complement strand
TTGAATTTAGTTTATGAGTGAATTTTGGTGATTAATGATGAAATATTCAGTCCTTTGGCAGGAATAATCCCATCAGTAAATGAATGTTGGTGTTGGCAACTCAAAATGAAAGGCGTTATGTTATAACTTCAAAATAATGGGTGGCTATGTATTTCTCGATTTACAACAAGGATTTAGCGATGGTATCTTTGAAGTTTGAATTGAGCAGCCTGGAACATTATTGTGCTGCTATAGAATAAGCTGTTATATACCCAAGGAAGATTATGTATAAGATTAAGAAATTCTCGTTAGCTACATCTCTATTATTTTTGCTATCTGGTTGCGGTGAGGAGTCCCCCAAAATAATTCACATAAAAGATGGTGTCGCTCAATTTAGAAACGTAGATCATAACTTGAACGTCACATTTAACATTCCAGGCGATCTAACAGTTCATTTCTTTGAAAATTACGCAAAAATTGAAGCTAAAAATAACGTCGAGCACACAATACACTACGTACCACTAGACAAAATTGTGTATATAGGCTCTCCAATTCTTGTTAATTAGGGCATATAACAAGCGCCTAAACTTCGACAATGTAAAGTTGTCATGGTTTTGGCAAACAACGCAAAAAGCCACGCCAACACATTGCGTGTTAGGCGGGCGTTACCACATATCAGGTCGCCATACTTTACCTAATTGAAGTCGTTGCTTTCAGAGTTTCAGCTCTAAATGATTTCTGTCCAATTACGTGTTATACCTACTCATCTTATGGTGTCGGGAATCTATAAATTCTTCAAATCTAGTACGCAGCTATGACCAAAGTAGGGCGAATAACAAGTAGCCTTGATTAGTTACTAATAAAGACCACAAATTTCAGACACAAAAAAGCCACTCATTGAGTGGCTTTTTTGTTTTTATGGTGCCGGCACCAAGAGTCGAACTCGGGACCTACTGATTACAAGTCAGTTGCTCTACCAACTGAGCTATGCCGGCTTATCTTTTTAACGGTGAAAAACCATTAAATTAAATATGGTGCCCGAACCCGGAATCGAACCAGGGACACGAGGATTTTCAATCCTCTGCTCTACCGACTGAGCTATTCGGGCGACTAACTATCGTTAGCTTGAAACTTACAAGAAAAAACCACTCACTGAGTGGTTTCTCTGTATATGGTGCCGGCACCAAGAGTCGAACTCGGGACCTACTGATTACAAGTCAGTTGCTCTACCAACTGAGCTATGCCGGCTTATCTTTCTTAACAGTGATAACACTATTAAATTAAATATGGTGCCCGAACCCGGAATCGAACCAGGGACACGAGGATTTTCAATCCTCTGCTCTACCGACTGAGCTATTCGGGCAACTAACTAAGCGTTAGTTTACTACTTCAAACTGGGTGCTAACTTAGTAGTTAGAGCCTGTGTCGTTTGGAGTGCGCACATAGTATAGCGATGGTTTTAATCCTGCAAGTGCTTTTTTAAATGATTTTAATCGTTCGGCTAGTAAATGGCCAAACTGAGCGATTTTTTGCCTTTAATCGGTTTTTAATTCTATTAATTCAGTTTAACTCCAGTTTATTGGCTGAAAACACGGCTATTAAAGCCCAATTACGGTGATTTTTAGCAGCTTTAATCGATTTATCAAATTTAAAGCTTACTTGAATACGACTGGCTGGGTTTAGTCAGGACTCAATTAGCCTAATAGTTCTATTTTATCGAATGGTTTTGCCTACTTTTAGCGATATTCTTTTTGTTTTGTGTCGATATAATCATTCACATAGATTTTGACAAGGACAGCTTGATGTTAGCAAATACAAAAAATGGCTATGGTTTAGTGAGTATTAGTCTCCATTGGTTAAGTGCATTAACCGTTATTGGCTTATTCGGCTTAGGTTTTTGGATGGTTGATCTCACTTATTACAGTAGTTGGTATAAAACCGCGCCGGATATTCACAAAAGTGTTGGCATTTTATTGTTACTGGCAACGCTAGTGCGATTAGTGTGGCGCTTAGGCTCTGCGAAACCTCATGCAAAGAGTAATCACAAGGCTTGGGAGCAAACGGCGGCTAAGTGGGCTCATGGAATGCTTTATCTATTAATGTTGGCCATTATGGCGACAGGCTTTTTAATTTCAACGGCTGATGGCCGCGGAATTTGGGTATTTGATTGGTTTGAAGTGCCGTCACTGGGCAGCTTTATTAACAACCAAGCTGATATTGCTGGCTTAGTTCATCAATATGCAGCCTATACATTAATAGCCCTAGTGATTATTCATGCAGCAGGCGCGATAAAACACCAATTGATTGATAAGGATGGCACTTTATCAAGAATGATAAAACCTGCCACAAAATAGTTTTAACACCTACAGCACTTGAATCGAGCCTGTAACTCGACGAGCTGAGAACGCTAATTATTAGCTAGCAACACTTATTAGTACTTGAACATATCAATAATATTGAATTTATAATAAAGGGAATGACCAATGAAAAAGCAACTTTTAGCCACAGTATTATCTAGCGTTATCGGCGCTGCAATGTTACTACCATCAGTCGCTAATGCGGCCGATTATAAGATAGATACTCAAGGTGCCCACGCATCAATTCAATTTAAAGTAAATCATTTAGGCTATAGCTTTGTAGCTGGTCGTTTTAATGATTTCAGTGGTGATTTTAGTTACGATGCGGCAAAAATTGCTGACACTAATTTGAATGTCACCATCAATACAACGAGTGTTGACTCAAACCATGCCGAGCGTGATAAACATTTACGTAGTGCTGACTTTTTAAATACTGGCGCGTTTCCTCAGGCGCAGTACACCTCGACTAGTGTTGAAGACCAAGGCAATGGCAAGATATTGGTTAACGGTAATTTGACCTTAAATGGGGTGACTAAGCCTGTGGCTATTGCCGCTGAATTTGTTGGTGAAGGCCAAGATCCTTGGGGTGGTTATCGTGCTGGCTTTATTGGTACCACAGAATTTGCCATGAAAGACTTCGGTTTTAAAATGGATTTAGGCCCAGCGTCTGCCAATGTTAGCCTAGATTTGGTTATTGAAGGGATTAAGCAATAACGTCTATTGAACAGGTTTACTAAAAACAACAAAGCCGTCAATGATATTAGTCATTGGCGGCTTTTTATGATGATTATTGTGCCGCTTTTAGAATAATACTGCCAAAAACATCAGCGTGTTTATAGCCGCGATTCATGTCGCCATTTAACGGCTTTATCGGGTGGGAGCCAATAAAGTTCTCTCTTTGTTTGGAGCCATCATTATCACAATAGGCCAGCATAAAACCCATTTGTTTGTTGGCTTGTAAGCTAACGGCTGCAACCTGCTGCTTATCAAAAGCGCTTAAGCTGTCATTGTAACTGTCAGGGAATACCGTTATCGCCATTTCCCAATAGATTTTTTGAGGGTTAACTGGGTCTCTCGACCATGCTGTGGTGATATGCTCATTAAAGGTGGCGGCCTTTTTTTGCGTGGTAAAATCAGCCACTTGTTTATCTAATGCCACATGATAGGCAAAAGCATTATGGCTATATTGATGCTCGCCACCTGAGCCATCTTCATCAATAAACACCTCTACGGTGTCATCATCCCAATACCGCACTGTGGGATCAGCGCTTTGATCAAATAGCACATCATCAATCACTTCAGTCAGTAGATAGAGCTTATCTTCACGCCAAAGCAGTTTATATTGGCCACTAAAATCATCGGCAGTTATAGCATCGCCGATGATCATTTGATCAATCGGTTGCCACTTAGCTTGTTGCCAATCAGATTCATCAGCAATGCCATCAAGGGTAATGGCTTTATTAGCGTAGTTAACTTCAATAGGGGCATGCACATATTCGGCAGATGTTTTGTTTGTGCTTGGAGCCGTATCAGCATTCGCCATTGAAGCAATTGCGGTGCAATTTAATGCCAACAGGCAGGGCAGTATTAGGCCTTTAAGTGAGGCGTTGGCCTTATGTTTATGGCTCGCTTTATTAGTTGGTTTTTCAGTGCAGTCCATTGTCCAGTAAACTCCTAATGTTTAAGTCTTAAAGTCAGTATCTTATAGAATCATTTATTATTGGGCATATTCACACGCTTTGACATTAGTCGAAAGCGTTATCTTAATCAGTAGCTAGGATACTGATTTTTCAACTTGCGTTATACAGCCAGCAACACGCTGATGCTATAGCTTGTATTAGTGCTGATAGCTAAAATATGCTCACCTGCAGCATTAGTCTGTAAGCTTTTACCGTTAACTAAAACCTGCTGGGATATGATGTCTGCTCGCCTTTGTATTGATACATCCACAGTTGCGCCGCGAAAACGCCTACTTACCTTTAGGCTAGGCCAGTGCTTTGGTAGTTGTGGTTTGATTTTTAAGCCGTCGCTGCAGCCTTTTAGGCCACAAAGTTGCTCGATGATAATTCGGTAAATCCAAGCGACGGTTCCAGTATTAAATAACTGGCTCGATTTACCCGCATCATCAGGATATTGAAAATAAGCCCCGCGGTAATAGTTGGGAATAAACACGGGTAATTGACCTCGGGTGAGCTCATTTTGCACATCTTCAGCAGTTATCATGGTTTGTAATAGTTCAAATGCTTGCTCTGTTTCGCCTTGTTCAAATAGGGCGTATATATAAAATGCCCCAGCATGATTATAAACTGAACCATTTTCAGCGGTGCCAGGAAACTTTTGGGTTAATCTGCCCACTTGCTCATCCATTTGGGTATAAGCGGGAGCTAGCATCATCATCCCAAAAGGTGTTTGTAATTGCTGCTTGATTTGCGGCTGCATCAGTGACCAGCGCTGATCATTAACTGCGCCAGACAACATGGCAAAAGTTTGCGGGTTAAGATAAATGCGGCCTTGATGATTATCGCTTACACCAAAACAGTGACCTGCATCGGTAATACCGCGGGCAAACCATTCACCATCCCAGCAATGTTCAATTACGGCATCATTTAATTGCGTTGCAAGTTGGCTAAATTTTGATGCTTTATTGTCACAGGCCATTTGCTGGCAAACTTTTGCCCACAGTGTCATGCTGTAAGCACTTGCTAACGTCAACCAGCTTGAAACACCCAAGCCTTTATAGCCCACCATGTTCATCGGATCGCACCAATCGCCTTGGTTGATAAAGTTAAGGCCGCGGTTATCACGTTGAGAGTATAAGAACTCCAGCGCTAAACAAACGTGTTCCATCACCGAACGGTTTTCTTCACTGTCAGCAAAACCAATGGTTTGATTTAAGAAATCAAAGTCGGCGGTTTCATTTAAGTAAGCCTCAATACAAATCACTAGCCAGACACAATGATCCGTGTGGGGGATTTGATTGATGTATTTAAGCTCAGATTCAGGGTGCAATAAAATGCCATCCGGCATTTCACCATTGCGATGTTGCTGGGCGAGGGCGACTTCGAAGGCGGCTTTGGCCTTGTTAGGGTTGATATAAATCATCCCCATAGCGTCTTGAAGGTAGTTTCTGGTTTGTGGATCGGTGCTTAATCGATTGACATCGCCATGGTAAAAAACCTGTCTAGGTAGCCAATGATTGATGAAGTTATCAAGCTTAGGGGTTGAGGATAAAAGGCTTAAACAGCCATTTTCTCTACTGAGATACGCTTTGTATTTATTTTGAGCTTGAGTAAATTGTGCTGTTGAACTCAAATAGCGCTGTTTTAACTCACTGGCTTCGTGAGCATCTTTTACCGGCGCAAAAACAAACTTTAATGCCACTGCTGGCTTGATGTTATTGCTAGCGTCATCATAAGCGGCAAGCTTACGATTAAATTGCATTATCGCTGCAGGGGTTTGGTAATGAGCAGGCATGTTTTCTAAGCGGTTATTACTGATAGCCGTTGGGTTATGTAAACCGCCTTCGCCTTCAAAAACACTTTGACGGGTTTCGTAACTATCAGGGGTTGTGTCAGTTAGAAATACTGTGGTGTCTTTAAAGTCTTGTTGAACAAAGTATTGATCGACTTTTTGATAGGGGGTGATTGAGTGACATAAAATTGCATTAAGTGAACGATCAAATTTTGCAGATTGATTCATCCACGACATATAGCCCACAGGAAAGTAGCTATAAACGCTGATATCTCGCGCCGTTTGACTTAGGTTATCAATGGATAACTGCCATAGCTCTGCGGTATCTTCAGTGGCTAAGGTTAAGCTTAGTTTGCAGTGTAGGTTGAGGTGCTTAACTTGCCAACTGACTTGATGCTGGCTAACGATAAACTCAAATGATGCCAATGATTGCCTTACTGGCTCATAGGGCAATGAGAATAGCTCGTTAGTGAGGTTATCTTTTATATAAAAAAATCGCCCAGGATGATGGCTAAAATAGGCATGTTCTGGCTGCATAAAGGTTTTGGCCTCTAATGCTGGCCCATGGGCATATTTAGCAGGTTCTGGCTGCATAAATTGCGCAGTCGCAAAACCCCGACAATTCATTTGAATCATCATGTTTTTATTCCATAAAAAACCACAGGCTTTTGGCATAATGGTTGGACTATGCAAGCTGACGTTGCCATTTTTATGATGGTAAGTAATCACTATTTAAACTCCTTAACTACTCGCTTGCAGGCTCTGATTTATCAATAGCTTGATAAAGCGACTGGTTAATTTGGCGCATTTTTTGTTCATCTAAGCTGTAGTGTTTAACAACCCAAACCGCTAATAAGGCAAAGCCTGCAGGGATGATGGTATTGAGCAGTAAAATCCCCATTAACGAGTCGGGTGATTGCTGCTGATTTGCCACATAACCCATGGATGACAGCATCCAACCGATCATCGCGCCTGCAAAAGCGCCGCCTAATTTTTGCGAAAAGGCTGCTGCTGAAAAAATCATTGCGGTGGCGCGGCGGCCATTTTTATATTGTGAGTAATCAGCAGTATCGGCATACATAGAAAACACCAACGGCGATTTAGGCCCTAAGCAAAATCCAATTAAGGCCTGCAATACAAACATCAAGGTAAGGTTGTGAGCAGGAATAAAGTAAAAGGCTGCTGACAATATGGCGACAGAAGTCATCAAACCTATCAATAAGCTGCGTTTATCAAAGTATTTGGTTAACAGTGGGGTTGAGGCGGCGCCTAGGGCAAGTGAGATCATATAAACCGCGGTAAAGGTGCCAATGAGGTCTTCTCGGTTTACATAGTATTTAAAGTAAAAGGTGCCGGTACTGGCGCGCAAAGTGATGGTGAACATGATGATTAACGCTAAAGAGAATAAAATCAGCCATGGCTTGTTGTTGGTTAAATCGATGATGTCTTGTTTGATTGAGGTTTGTTGATTCGCTGGTGGCGCTATGCGCTCTTTAGTTGCAAAAAAAGTAAGGCAAAACAGCACCGCTGAAATAAGTCCATAACAGGCCATGGTCAGTTGCCAGCCTAATGCCTCATTACCTGCGCCAAGATAAGTAACTAATTCAGGCGTCATATAAGCAACTAAAGTACCGCCAGAAAAAGCACCGATAAATCTAAAACTGGTTAATGTGGTTCTTTCCTGACTATTACTGGTGACTACACCTAATAGCGCGCCGTAGGGCACGTTAATAAAGGTGTACGCCAGCATCATAAAAATGTAAGTGCCATAAGCCCAAATCAATTTACCATCATCACCTAAATCGGGCACTGTGAAGGTGAGTACTCCAGCTGCAGCAATGGGAATAATGCCTAATATGAGATAAGGGCGAAATTTGCCAAAGCGGGTGTTAGTTCTATCAGCGAGGGCGCCCATTAATGGGTCAGATACCGCATCGATTATGCGAGTCACTAACATCATGGTGCCAACAGCTGCAGCTGATATACCAAATACATCGGTGTAGAAAATAAATAAGAACACATCAAAAACACGCCAGTAAAAGTTAGATGCCACATCCCCAAGGGCGTAACCAACTTTCTCTTTAAAGGATAACTTATCGAATGTGACCGATGTGTTTTTTACGCTGGTTGCTGATTGTTCCATAATCGTTTTTATACCTTGATTGTTGCAATCTAACTTGAAGGTATTACTTACAACTAACCCACTATTCACTTGTATTTACAACATCTTCGCTGGGTTGATACCTGATAAAGTGTAAGGCTTTAATATTTAGCACGCCTAAGTCACGCCTAAGTCACGCCTAAGTGTAAGCGCTTACATTGTGATTTTAATGTAAATTATTAATCATTTTTTGACCAGTATTAATTTAAATAAACTGAATATGATTTTTTGAAAAGAGGCGGGTAGAAGCGTTTTATTGATCTGGGATAAAGAGGCTAAGGTATTCAGCCCTTTTCCATCAAAGGGCTGAATAACATTTACTAAATAATTCTTATTGGATACTTGTTACTGGGTAACTGTTATTGAATAAGAAGCGACTCACTATTTAAGCATCTCGTTTACACGTATTACTTGGGCGCGGTAGCCTGTGGCAAACATATCGTGACTATTAATATTAATGCGCACAGCGGGCTTGGTTTCGCCATAGCGATGCTCAACTAAAATAGACTTAACTTTACCCGTGGTGTCATCCATTTTGATATTGCCATAACCGCCACCTAATCCAAATAAACCGGCAGAGGCAAAGTAGCTCATCATGCTGTCTTTATCTTGCTGATATTTAACGATAGATGTTACTGGCGAGTAGCCTTGATAACCCAACTCGTCTTTACCGTATTGCCATACTTGGGTAACGGTTTTATTGGCCTCATCAATTTTGTATTCAACCGCGCGGGAATATTTTTCACTGGCAAACATCGGCTGACCAAGGTGTCTACCATCGCCATTATCAAATACGGTTAAAGTGCCCTTTTCAGGAACAAGATAAGCGGTATGGGAGGTGTATGAGAAGTCAAAATCACTGCCTCGGCAACGACCCTTTTCATTACAGCTAAGTTTGTTACCTGTAGCATCAACTGGCGAGAGTAGCTTATCTTGGAACTTGTCACTCCAGCCTTTTTCAGGGCCTAATATCCATTTAACTTGTTTATCGCGGCCAATTTTGATTACCGCTGATTGATGGCGCGAGCTAATGATGATGCTGTCATCTTTAGGGTCATAATCTATTGAATTGACATGGGCCCAGTTACGGCCTGTTTCTACTCCGTGAATATCACCATAAGGGGCATTCTTTAAATCGTCTAAGGTGGTTTGATGGCCAGCTTGATCAATATTGATATTTAAACAAACTGCACCGGCATCAAGGGATAATAATGCCGCATCACGCAGTGGGTCTAAAATAGTGTTTAAATCCCAGTAATCCACTAACTTACCTGTGTTATCAACCTCAATGATTTGATCGCGTATGGTGTTGACTAACATGCCATCAGCGCGGCGATAATCTTTGGCGGCGGCGCGAATAAAGATATTGCCGTTGGCAGCTTCAATCCCTTCGTGTGATGCATCGATAAAATTTCCCGGTAAATTGTGCTCTGAAATCATTCTTCCCATTAATGACATTTTTTTCCAGCCTTGGCCCTGTACCCACACCATGTTGCCGTCTTTAGTGACGTTCATGCCCATGGCGTAACCTGCGCTGTCATAATTTTTTGAGTTATGGGTGGTGTAAGGATTCAGATACCAACGAATATCACCGGCGGTATCGATAATGAAAAATCCTGGTTTCCCATCCCAAGAAAACGCCCCAGGTGCATCAGGGTTATTGTGGGATAACTGACCCGACTTTCCGTCTGGATTGGTCCAGTTTACAAAATAAAGGCGGTCTTTAAAGTCAGCGTCAACATGTTCTACTTCGACGATGGGCGCTTTAGCCCACTGGCTTTCTGAAAAGCCCATATCAATGTCTGGGGTTAGCATTTGATACTCGTGGCTGCGCTGCTTGCCGTTTTCAGTCCATTTAATTGTAAAGGTGTTCATAAAGGCAGGGTAGAGACCAAAAATTGGCACTCCACCTTCATCCATTACCCGCATATCATCAACTTGATAGTTTATGCTGACACCAGTTTCACCTTTGGCATGTATGGTGACATCCACATTGGAAATTTTATGGCCATTAAGAGTCACTAAAGCCGTTAGTGGGGCATTTTCATAGGGATTATGAATGATATAACCCAATGGCGCATCTGCCACTGGCATTGGCTTCATCCCCATGGGGTCTGCATTAACATTATTGATTGAATAAAGCAGTGACAAGGTCAATGCTGTATAAAGTATTGGCTTTAGCATGGGCACACTCTGAAATTAGTTATAGCGGCAGTATACCTTGGCATAATCGATAATAATGCAGTGTAACTAACAGAAAGTGTTATAATTTTTTACTTTTGATTAATAGCTCACGAAATAAGATTTTTAACTAAATTTAGGGAACTTTTGTGAATAGGCTGTGGAGTAACAACTATTTAAAAGCTATGGGGAAGTTAATTACAATTGTCTCAAAAGTGATTGGTAATTGATGCGAATAAAAAAGCCTACTTTATATCAACACGCCGTTAGCGGTTTTAAAGTAGGCTCTTAAGCTATTCAGCTAGATAAGGGGTTAGCTATTTAGTTACTCGTCTTCACTTGGAGGTACATAACCTTCAACGGCAACATCTTTGCCTTCAAATAAAAAGCTAACCATATTATCTTCAAGTAGTTTACGGTCATCAACATTCATCATGTTAAGTTTGTTTTCATTGATTAGCATGGTTTGTTTTTTCTGCCAAAGTGCCCACGCTTCTTTACTGATTGAATCAAAGATACGCTTGCCTAGATCGCCAGGGTAAAGTTGAAAATCTAAACCTGGAGCTTCTTTCTTTAAATATACGCAATTAACATTACGAGCCATGATTATTCCTTAAAGGGATTCCTTGACGGGATCTACTGCTAAAAGAGCGGCTAAGTTAGATAAAATCCGCTCAGTTGCTGCGGCTAATCCAACTTTCGCGGGATGATGTATGTTATACCAGAGTGTCTGATTTTGTTCCATTACACTTGAGTCAATTTGAGGCGATTGTTGATTTTCGCCGAGATTAACTAAGATAGGCTGAATATCTAAATGAAAATGACTAAAAGTATGTCTAAATCCTGCAAGCCATTGTGATTGTTCATTATTGTTGTTTTTTGCTGCGGCATATTCATTGCTGCTGTGATTAAACCCATTAGCATTGATATGTGCAAGCAGCGCCGCCTCAGTATCAAATTGAGGAAAACACCATAAGCCGCCCCAAATGCCTGCTGGTGGTCTTTTATTAAGAATGACTTCACCATCTTTATGCAGTACTAGCATCCATGCAGATTTTACTGGAATGGTTTTTTTAGGCTTTTTACCGGGGAATTCTGTCTGTCGGCCAGCAAGCTGCGCTTTACAATCAATTGCAACAGGGCATTGAGCACAATTGGGTTTACTGCGAGTGCAAACCGCAGAGCCAATATCCATCATGGCTTGGTTAAATTTAACCACATCTTTTTGCGGGGTTAACTTATCCGTTAAGTGCCATAATTGTTGTTCAACTGCTTTTTGACCTGGCCAACCTTCAATTGCGCCGTGACGGGCAAGTACCCGTTTAACGTTTCCATCTAATATTGAATGATGCTGACCAAGGGACAATGACAAAATGGCCCCAGCAGTCGAGCGGCCAATACCCGGTAAGGCTATGACTTCATCTAGCGCTTCAGGAAACTTGCCTGCATGTTGCTCACAAACTGTTTTAGCCGCTTTATGCAGATTACGGGCGCGGGCATAATAGCCTAACCCCGTCCAATGATGCAGTACATCATCTTCGCTGGCATTGGCAAGGGCTTTAATGTCAGGAAAGCTTTGCATGAATTTTTCATAGTAGGGGATAACAGTGGCAACTTGAGTTTGTTGCAGCATGATCTCTGAAATCCACACTCTATATGCGGTTTTATTGATTTGCCACGGTAAGGTCTTGCGTCCATGTAAATCGTACCAAGCGGTGATCCGCTCAGAAAAGGAGTTAACTTTTTTCATCAGCGCAGTGTATATGGAGAATATTCTATAAACAAGGGAGCCTGTTAACTGATAAATACTTTAGTCATGGTGATTTTAAGATATACTTAGCCACTATTATTGGAACAAAGATGAAACTTTGAATAGTCGGCAATTTAAACGCTATTCAAATGATGAGGCATACATGAGCGACGTTACCACCGCTGAATTTAACGAAGATGGCAAATATATTCGTAAAATCAGAAGTTTTGTATTAAGAGAAGGCCGTTTAACCAAAGGCCAAGCAAACGCAATTGAAGCACATTGGCCTGCAATGGGTTTAGATTACACACCAGAAGCGATTAATTTAGCTGAAGTGTTTAAGCGTGATGCTGATACCGTATTAGAAATTGGTTTTGGTATGGGCGCATCTTTAGTTGAAATGGCTAAAGCGGCTCCTGAGTTAAACTACATTGGTATCGAAGTACATAAACCAGGTGTTGGCGCATGTTTAGTTGATGCCGGTGAAGCCGAAATTACTAATTTACGTGTTTATCATCATGACGCGATGGAAGTGCTTGAAAACAGCATTGCTGATGGCTCACTTGCCCGAGTACAATTATTTTTCCCAGATCCTTGGCACAAAAAACGTCATCACAAACGCCGTATTGTGCAAGCTGAATTTGCGCAATTAATTCGTCGTAAGCTTAAGATTGGCGGTGTTTTCCATATGGCAACAGATTGGGAAAACTACAGCGAGCACATGTTAGAAGTGATGTCTGTGGCTGAAGGTTATAAAAACCAATCAGCAACCAATACTGTAGTTGAACGTCCAGAACATCGCCCGCTAACTAAGTTCGAAGCCCGCGGCCATCGTTTAGGTCATGGCGTTTGGGACATAATGTTCGAACGTATTGCATAATTATAATAAAATATTGTTAAAATAAGCTATTTAATCAACTAACTAGGAAATAACCATGGCTAAGACCCGAACTCGCCGTTTACGTAAGAAACTACGCGTTGATGAATTCCAAGAATTTGGTTTTGATATCAACTGGACTTTTGATGAGTCAATTTCTGAAGCAGATATTGATAAAGCTGTTGATGAGTTCATTGAACAAGTCATTGAACCTCGTAAGCTAGGTTTCCATGGCGGCGGTCATAAAATGTGGGAAGGCATTATTGCAACACAAGAGATCGGTAAATGTACCGAAGAAGATGTTGCTGCTGTTAAAGCCTTCTGGGAAGCGAAAAAAGTGCCACAACTTGAAGTTAGTGCACTGTACGACATCTGGTGGGGCTAATATAGCTAATGCCTGAGCAAATATTGCTTGATGAAGTGGTCGACAAGGTTCGGCCACTTATTGGTTTAGGGAAAGTCGCAGATTATATTCCAGCATTGGCTGACGTAGATCCAAACAAAATAGCAATAGCAGTCACTGGCGCAGATGGTCACACCATTGGCGCTGGGGATTATCTTGAGCCGTTTTCCATTCAATCTATCTCCAAAGTATTCAGCCTTACTTTAGCGCTAAGTTTGTACTCCGAAGATGAACTTTGGAGCAGGGTAGGTAAAGAGCCTTCAGGTCAGTCGTTTAACTCATTGGTTCAAGTTGAGCTTGAACGAGGCATTCCAAGAAATCCATTTATTAATGCTGGTGCATTAGTGATAGCAGATTTAATTCAAGCGCGCCTTGGTGCACCTAAGCATCACTTGCTTGAAGTGGTTAGAAACCTGAGCGAAAACCCTCACATACTTTTTGATAAAGTGGTGGCTAATTCAGAATTTCAGTTTAGTGCCCGTAATGCCTCTATTGCCTATTTAATGAAGTCATTTGGTAATTTTAACGGCGATGTTGATACAGTATTAAAGAGCTATTTTCATTACTGCTCATTAAAAATGAATTGCGCTGACTTATCAAAAGCGATGCTTTATCTCGCCAATCGCGGTAAAAGCCTAGCAGGGGATCAAATCGTTACCCCAGTACAAACCAGACAGCTAAATGCACTGCTTGCTACCTCAGGTTTATATGATGGCGCAGGTGAGTTTGCTTATCGGGTAGGTATGCCAGGTAAAAGTGGTGTTGGCGGCGGCATTATTGCGGTGATCCCTGGGGACATGTCTATTTGCGTATGGTCGCCTGAACTTGATCAAAATGGCAACTCACTGGCAGGCACTCGCATGCTTGAGCATTTATCACAATCATTAGGTCGCTCAATTTTTTAAACTCGCTTATGTTGCTGGGCAAGTTTTTTATGCCCATTTTCAAATGTTAAGCTTGAAGTCATATATTGTCATATCCGTATTCTCACCACGATTGTTGAAAATCTTCTATTCTTAAACCCACTTATAAAATAGCGATGATGAAAATTACCAACATTTGGCTTATTTCACACATAGTTAATATAAATCCAAATCTAAAAGCTAAACCTATTAGTTATTATCTGCTTTAAGTTGTTGATAAAAAGCTTATTTATGTTTTTGGCACAGCCTGTGCAATAACTTGGTATCAGTCTAATTAACATTGAAACTAGATATCAAAACGTTGGCAGTAGCTTAGTGAGCAGTTTAGCCACTCGCCCCATTGATTATCTACATAACGATTAACAGCAAGGATAGAGCTAATGAATACCCAAGGTTTATTTAAAAGTATTGCACTAACTGGTTTGATTTTTACCGCAGGGGCTATGACGCCTGCGGTGGCCAAAATGTCCCTTGAAGATAATCAATGCAACGTGACCTTAAACTATGATGTTACCGTTGAGCCACAAAAATTATCCTTTAGCGAAAAAGGCGCTGAGGTTTACCGAGTCGAACTTGGAAAGTTATATATTGATGGCAACCAAGTTGCACTAAATGATAAGCAAGCAGCTTTGTTAGCTGATTATTCTGAGCAAGTATCTAAACAGATCCCAGAGGTAATTGATTTAGTTGATGATGCTGTTATTTTGGCAACAGATGCAGTGAGCATGGCATTAACCCCTATTTTTGGAGATGCCACAGCGGCTAAATTGGATGAGCTTTTAGCTGGAATTCAAAGCCGTGTTGACCAAGCAGCATATCAACAAGGGGATAAGTTTTATCTTGGCGCGACAGAGTCTTCGTTAGAAGAAGCATTTAATGAAGAGTTTGAACAAGAAATGGAGCAAATGATTAAAAACTCCATGGGTAGTTTTATGATGGCGCTAGGGGCTGAAATGATGTCTTCAGAAGGCGGAAGCTTTGATGAAAAAATGACTGCCTTTTCAAGCAAAATGGAAAGAATCGGTGAAGATGTTGAATTGCAGATTTCTGAGCAATCAGAGGCCATAAAAGCTAAAGCCAAAAAAGTCTGCGGTAACTTTGAGCAGTTAATGGTGCTTGAAAGTGAATTACGTCAATCCATCCCACAGCTATCTTCTTATGAATTAGCGACATTATCAGATACTGAGTAGCGGTAACCTTGTAAGTTCTAGCATTGTCAAAATGCACCTGACCTTCCCCTGTACCTTGTGCAGGGGCTTTTTGGTTAAACCATTCCCGCTTAAATTACCAATCAAAAACTTCACCCGCCAATCAAGTTCTAGTTAACAATCTGTTATTTGCGCTACTTTGTAGCGAGATATGCTAGCCGAGCTAGTCGTTTTTTGTCTAATTGCCACCGTTCAAGTTGAGAAAATGTCATTAATATTACAGTTTATCGTAGATTTGTTCTGATAAAAAAATTGTATATTATAAATATAGAGCCATTTATACAATTTTTGGTATACTCCTAAAACTATAAAACTGTATGGCGTTAACCAATTAACTTGTTGTTTTAGTTTTGGTTGGCTATTCATGATAATGGACTATCGAAATTTAATTTTTTTTTGGGTGAGTGGCGCAACGTTTAAAGAACCATATAAAGTAGGTGGCGTTTATGCAGCATTGTCTGTAATAAGCGACATTACTTGGAACTCAAAAAATATTTTTAATGTCGTAAACAGCTTAAGGCGACTCCAATGTTAGAACTATTAGAACCTATTGCTATTTTTACTCATGTTGCTAGAGCTGGGAGCTTCAGTGCCGCTGCCAGAAGGTTGAGTATATCTAAGTCCAAAGTAAGTACTCAGGTTGCTGATCTTGAACATAAACTTGGGGTTCAACTCATCCAACGTACTACACGTAGTTTAAGTTTAACTGAAGCGGGTAACTTGCTTTACATACAAGGTGAGGAGTTATTACGTGATGCAGAGCAGGCCGTTGCTAGTGTGCATAATCTAAATGATGCCACCCGTGGTGTACTTAAAGTCGGTATTTCTCAGTCTTTTGGTACCATGCATATTATTCCTGCATTACCTGAGTTTATGGCACGACATCCAGAGCTTGAGCTACAAGTTAGCTTACTGGATCATAAAGTTGATGTGGTTAGTGAAGGTTTAGATTTACTTTTGACTATGTCTGAGCAGCTACCATTAGGTATGGTTGCAAGACCATTAATGAAGTGTCAGTTCTTATTAGTGGCATCGCCAGAATATATTGCCCAACATGGCAATATTTCTCGACCTGAACAACTTGTTGATCATAACTGTCTAGTCTACCAAGGTGAGTGGCATGAGCACAGCATGTGGCAGTTTAAGAAAGCTGATGATTACTGTGAAATTGGTGTTTCTGGTAACTTCCGGGTTGATAATGCACCAGCATTAAAATCGGCCGCGGTTAGCGGTTTAGGTATTGCCTACCTAGCAAGTTATTTACTTGAAGATGAAATCGAACAAGGTACATTAGTGCCGTTATTACCTGATTGGCAATTGACCAACAACTTACCACTACAGGCTGTTTACCCAAGACGTAAGCACCTTGCCCCTAAAGTAAGTGCATTTATTGAATTTATTAAAGGTCATATTGGTACTACACCTTATTGGGATGGTAAGTTTGATCATTTATACAAATTACGTAAATAGCCATTCAATGGGGTTTCTAAGTCAGTAACTAAAACTGGAAACATTGTTCGAATTTTAAAACAAAGTCGCAACTTAAGTTGCGACTTTTTTATTTGCATAATAAAAACAATAACTTGATTGTCTTGTGGTTGAAAAACGCTCAGGTTGTTTCTGTGCTGAGTTATTAATGGAGTGTAAAAAGCTGCTTGAACTCTGTTCTTAAATCAATACAATAGATTTCAGTTGATTCGGAATGATTTGAGTCACGCATCTTGTTGAGAAATGACCCCTTTTCAGCTTTTTGTGCAAATCAGCAACTTCGCAAGTTTTGAATCACTGCTGGCAGAGGTTTTAAAATCAGAACAATGCCGGCTTTGAAACCATCATCCTAGTTTTAATTGGTTTACCCCAGACATTGTGCTGGGGTTATTTTTTTCTGCTCTATAATATCCGCGCTTAATTTGTTTACTCTCTCGCCTTTGTACTTTTGTTCTCTTTTAAGCTGCTAATTGAATATATTTGTCGGGTATAGCATTTGTTAATGCACTCGTTATTGAACTTGTTATTGCCTTGGTAATTTATAGAGTGGCGCTCATTACTTAGGCTTTAGTACGAGCCAAAAAGAAGGCCACTAAAAAGTGGCCTTAGATAACTTAATCGATTGGTTGATTAACCGCGATTTGAGTCTGCCGATTGGCTTAATAGCTCAGGTTTATTGGTTTGATTAATCCAATTGTCCACTTCAGCTTCTAATACATCTAATGGTACAGGGCCATTTTGCAGTACTAGGGTATGGAACTGACGAATATCAAACTTGTCACCTAATTTAAGCTTGGCGTTTTCACGTAGCTCTAACACTTTAATCATACCGACTTTATAGGCAGTAGCTTGGCCAGGCATCACCACGTGGCGTTCTACCATTTTAATGGCATCAGACTTAGCATTTGGGGTGTTGTCTACGTAGTATTGGATACCTTGCTCACGAGTCCATTGTTGAGTGTGGATCCCTGTGTCTACAACCAGACGACAAGCACGCCATAGCTCCATCGCTAAGCGGCCAAAGTCAGAGTAGGGATCAGCATACAAGCCCATTTCTTTAGGGAAGTATTCAGTATAAAGACCCCAGCCTTCAATATAGGCAGTATAGCCACCGAATTTTCTAAATTTAGGAATACCTTCCAGCTCTTGGGCAATGGCAATTTGCATGTGATGCCCAGGGATCCCCTCATGATAAGCCAAGGCTTCCATTTGGTAAGTGGGCATTGCTTTCATGTCATACAAGTTGGCGTAGTAAGTACCAGGGCGTGAACCATCGGGTGCGGGTTGATCATAGAATGCTTTACCAGCAGACTTTTCGCGAAAGGCTTCAACAGGTTTAACGATTAATCCGGCTTTAGGTTTAATATTAAACACTTCACCTAAGCGTGACTCCATATTATCAATTAGGTCTTTAGCTTCGGTAATGTAACGAGTTTTACCTTCATCGGTGTTGGGGTAATAAAATTGTTCATCATCACGCATGAAAGCCATAAACTCGGCTAAGTTGCCGGTATAATTTACTTTTTTCATGATCGCACGCATTTCATTATGAATACGTTCAACTTCTGCTAAACCTAACTGATGAATTGTTTCAGAGCTCATATCAGTCGTCGTAATACGATTTAGACGAGTATTATAAAAATCTTCGCCTAAAGGTAACTTCCACACCCCATCACGGCTATCAGCTTTGGCTTCTAATTCATGTAAATAGCTGATTAAATTGTCATACCCAGGTTTTACACTTTTAATTAAGGCTGTTTTAGCTGCCGCCAATAATTCATCTTTTTGAGCTTGGGTAATATCGAGCTTCTCGATTTTACGGTTAATATCACCCCATAGGGTGCTTTTAACTTCAGTATCAGTAAAAGGTGCACCCTTGATAATATTTTCGCTGTCTGAAATCACATAAGGGAAGACAAACTTTGGCGCGATAATATTTTTATCGGCGCGAATTTTTAATGCATCGATCACTTGCTCAGTTACATGCTTTACACCGTTTAAACGGCTAATGTAAGCCTGTGCATCACTGACATTTTCAACTTGATGTTGATTGATAAGGAAGGTAGCAATAAACGAATGACTACCACGCATCTGGTTTACAGGGTAATTATGGTAACGCCATTTATCATCGCTGATTTGCTGCTCTAAGCCTTGTTTCATTAATTTGTAGCTAAGTGCCGTTTGCTTGTCTAACTTAGCAACATTAATAGTTTCAAGTTGTTTTAAATGCTTTTTAGCTCTGGCTAAGTCTTCGTCAGCAGATTTATCACTAAAATCACCCCATTTGTCATAATCAGTTTTGATGCGTAAATAGGTTTGGGAAATCGGGCTAGCCATTACATTTTCCATGAACATACTTTCAAACAGCTCATTGGCTTTTTCTGACTCGGTGGTGGCTGTTTTAGTGGAGGCTACTGTATTGGTTAAAGGTTGGTGCCCTGCAGTGTGGGCGATTGCGGCGTTTGATAATAAGCTGGTTAAAGCAACGGCTATTAATGTCGTTTTTGTTGTTAGTCGCATAGGGTTTCCGTTAGCAAAGTAATAGAACAGGAGATCGATTGATATCCTAAATGACACAAGCATAAATGTATAACGTGAAATGTTAGCAATTGTGTCTTAAATGTTGCTGAATTTACAGGGTAAATGCGAAATGATTTATTTAGTGACTTGCAGGCACTTTGCTTAAAGCGCCAAGCTTAATGGGCAAAGGAAATCAAAAAAAGCCTAATGCATTAACCTTGTTTATAAAGGTAATCCATCAGGCTTTTATATAGGCTAGTAATAAATAGGCTAGTAATAAATATGCCAGTAATAAGTAGACTAGTTATATAGGCTAGTAATAACTTTAATAAATCAGCTAGCTATAAAGTAGCTAATCTAAAAACTGCGACAAAATATCATTAACAAACATATGGCCTTTGGCGGTTAATTGCCAATGGGTCTCAGTTTCGGTTAATAAGCCTCTTTTAATTGATTTAGCAATACCTTCATCAAGCTCTGACATAGGTAAGCCGGTGCGCAGTTCAAATTCAGTTTTAGGGATAGGCGTCATTAACCTGAGTCGATTCATTAAATATTCAAGGGCGCGATCTTCAGCTAGCACTTCAGTAGTTTCACTGGTGTAATCTGACGTTGCTAGATAACCCTTCGGATGCTTAATTTTGACGGTGCGAATAATCTTATTGAGCTCAGGTTGAGTAATCTTGCCATGGGCGCCGCAGCCAATCCCCAAGTAATCGCCAAATTGCCAATAATTGAGATTATGTTTGCACTGAAATCCGTCTTTGGCATAAGCAGATATTTCATATTGCACATAGCCAAGTGCTGCCAGCTTCTTCTGTCCTTGCTCATAGATATGCCACAAGTTTTCATCGTCAGGCAATTGTGGCGGTTTAGAGTGAAATAAGGTATTTGGCTCTATGGTCAGTTGATACCAAGATAAATGCGGTGGCATTAACCCAGCAGCAGTATCGATATCGGCCATGGCTTCATCAAATGACTGATTCGGTAAGCCGTGCATTAAATCTAAGTTAAAGCTGTTGTAACCTGCATTACGGGCTGTACTAGCAGCGGTAACGGCTTCATCCTCATCATGGATACGGCCAAGAAGGTTGAGTTTATCTTTTGAGAAACTTTGCACCCCAATGGACAAGCGCGTCACCCCTGCAGCGCGATATGCGGCAAAGTCATCATGCTCTAACGTACCCGGATTGGCTTCCATGGTAATTTCAATATCATCTTCAAAACCAATGGCGGCTTCAGCACCGGCTAGAATGCGCTGTATTTGGGTGGCTTCAAATAAAGATGGCGTGCCGCCACCAATAAAAATGCTGTGAAGTTTTCGCCCTTGTACATAGTGAAGGTCGTGATTGAGATCGGCTAAAAGTGCATCAACATAAGCTTGTTGCGGTAATACTCCATGCTGACCATGGGAGTTAAAATCACAATATGGGCACTTTTGAACGCACCAAGGGATATGGATATATAAGCTCAGTGGTGGCAGAGATAATTTCGCTGATTGCATGATAGTTACTTAATAATCCCTTTGGCTTTCATAGCGCCTACAAGCAAAGTAAGTGCTAACCCACGGTGGCTCAACTGGTTTTTTTGCTCACTTGAAAGCTCGGCAGCCGAAATATCAAACCCCTGTGGAATAAAGATAGGGTCGTAGCCATGGCCTTGCTCACCTTGAGGGCTCAATCCTATAGTGCCTTCCCATGCCGCTTGGCAAACTATTGGGGTTGGGTCTTTAGCATGGCGCATATAAACCAATACACACTGAAAGCGTGCTTTGCGCTGTGTTTTGTTTGCTAATGCAGCAAGTAATTTAAGGTAATTGTCTTGCTCGCTGGCGCCTTCGCCGCCGTAACGGGCTGAATAAATCCCCGGTGCGCCTTGAAGGGCATCAACTTCTAAACCAGAATCATCTGCGATTGCGGCTTTACCAGTGATTTCTGCAGCGTGGCGGGCTTTAATAATGGCATTTTCAATAAAGGTGGTGCCTGTTTCAGCCACTTCTGGAACGTTAAATTGGTTTTGCGGTAAAACCTCAATATCAAATTGGGCTAGCATCTGATCAAACTCTGTTAGTTTACCTTTGTTACCGCTTGCTAAAACAATCTGTTGCATGGAATACCTTTTTATTAAATAAGGGGGCTGATGTTTTAAATAGTGCTTATGGGGTGAGCAGGCTTTGCAGTAAACTAAAACTCACATCAAATAAGTGGCATCTAGCCTTAAAAAAGGCTTAGTTTTCGCCTTGACTGGCTATTTAAATTTTCATCAATGAAATTGGCCTAATGATACCTAAGCACTGAGTTGATAGACAGCAGCAAAGGATAAAATAGCTATGGTTTGCGCAACTAAATAAAAAGCTAAACCTTGAGGTTTAGCTTGTTAAAAGTGCAAAATCATTTGAAATAAGCCGCTGTTTAGCCTTATTCCACATAAAATTTTTGTTTGAACTTTAACGATGTATTGAGCTTATTGCCGTACTTTATCGTCAGGTTAAAGTTGATTTGTTGATCGTCTCGGTATGGCACTTGGGCGATATAATAAATAGCATCGCCTTCACGGATTTCTTTAAACTCTAAATCCATTCGTGCATCAAGTAAGTTGTTGGCTACGCCAGCGATTTCAACAGCAACGGCGGGATTACCTTCTTGACTGGTATCTAACACTGCAATATTGACAATACCGTTGTAATTACTGCGTTCAATACCATAGGTTTTGGCAATAGCAGGGGTAATAAAGGTACTACCTAATGCCATGTAATGAATATCATAATTACCGACAGTCTGTTTTTGTTCTGCTTGAACGGTCGTTAGGGTACTCATTAAAATGACAAAGCTACATAAAAGGGTGCGAAACATAATCTAAATCCTTGATCGACTCTGTGTTGCTAACAACTGGCTTAATTGACCTAGCGGGTTAGTTTAGCCCTAGGTTAGTTAATCGTCGCGACGAAAGAGTTGATTCACTAATTGGAATGTAGACTTAAGTATAGAGAATTTTTAGCCAGATCACCCGTAATTGGATCATTTTGATGGATGATTTCAATAATGGATGATTTCACTAATCGATGCTTAGTTGCATTGGGCTATTATCTGCGATATTTCAGGCGGGATCTTTAACGGGCTAAGTATCTTCACTTGCTTATGACGGCCTTGAAGCCCTTTTAGAAGCATCACATCAGACTTTGGCACTTTAAAGGCTTTGGCTAAATACTTTATCAGGTGGCTATTGGCTTTACCGTCGATTGGCGGGGCTGTGATGGCGATTTTTATTTCATCACCATGTAAGCCCACAATTTTATCACGGCTGGCCTTAGGCTGAATATAAAGGTTCAGCAACAGGTTACTCTGTTGCTGAATAACGACAGGCATCAGCTTAAGCTCGCTCGGAGGTTAAAACGGAAAACATGAACTTTAAACCTGAGCCCAAAATGGAATGTATTGCGCTAACAAAATATTAAGGAAGTTCATTGCAATCAGCACTAACATCACCGATAAGTCTAAACCACCCATAGGAGGCAGGATACGACGAACAGGGGCTAAAAAGGGTTCGGTAAGTTGATCCATTACCATCACAATCGGGTTGTGACCTTGGTTAAACCAGCTAAGCAGTGCGCGCAGAATGAGTACCCAAAACAGTAATACTCCAGCTTCTTTTAATACTGAAACCACAGTAAGAACACCAAGCATTAATGGGTCAAATAGCGCAGCAGGTGTCATAGCGGTAAGTATTGAATATTTTATAAATACCACCAATAAGGCCAGTACGATTGATGCGGTATCAATACTGCCCATAGACGGCAATACACGGCGCATTGGGGCTATGATAGGTTGAGTGGCTTTAATCACAAACTGGCTAAATGGATTGTAAAAATCAGCTCTGGCTAATTGTAGCCAAAAGCGCAGCAGGACTATCATAAGATAAAGACCAAAAACGGTATCGATTAAGAAATGTAGTGCATTCATTGAGTGTGCCTTAGTTGATCTGAAGTTGATCTAAAATTGAACTGAAAATTATCTTCACGGGCTATTTTCCATTAAATATCGTTTGTTTAAAATGTTTTTGCCATTTCTTGTGCCCGTTTTATGCAGTTTGTCATAGCTTTATCCACTAAACCGCGTAAATCGCCTTGTTCGAAGGTTTCAACCGCTTGAGCTGTAGTGCCGCCTTTTGAGGTAACATTATTACGCAAGGTTGCTAATGAAAGTTGTGGATTTTGAATCACCATTTGCGCCGCGCCTAATGCCGCCTGCTGGGCAAGCGCTCTTGCTGTGGTTTCATCCATGCCAGATTTAATGCCATGGTCAATCATAGACTCAATAAACAAGAAAAAATAAGCCGGTGAACTGCCAGCTAATGCAATCACTTGGTTAAGCTCGTCTTCTTTTTCAACCCAAACAATTTTGCCACCACTTATCATTAAGGTTTCGCAAATTTGTTTATGCTCAGCTGAAATGGATTCATCGGCGTATAAGCCTGTCATACCCACGCCAATTTGCGTTGGTGTATTAGGCATAGTGCGAATAAGGTTAATCGGTTGCTTACAATAATCGACATAGCGCGCCGCAGGAATGCCTGCAGCGATAGTGATTAATAACTTTTTTGATAAATCTAACTGACTTAGTTGTTCACACACCATTTGCATTAACTGCGGTTTTACGCTGAGTACAATCACATTTGCATCATCTGCAGCAGCAATATTGTCGTGAGATACACCAATATTAAAATCGGCTTTTAACGCATCTAATTTACCAACACTGGGATTGGTGGCGTGAATACGATCTGCTGGGTAACCATTACTGACTAAACCACTGATAATTGAGCGGGGCATATTGCCTGCACCGATAAAACATACTTTTGCTTGAGTCATATTAAGGGTCACTTTTAATTTTTATGTCGGCTGTTATTTGCTAATTGCTTATTTACTAATGTTTGGGCTATTGCTTACTAATACAAGCAGTAGCGGATAATTTTTAATTAATGATTTGGCGTTTTTGGCCTTTAGGGTTTATGGGTAATCTCGAGCGCCAAATATTGCGGTGCCAATTCTGACCATGGTAGAGCCATGCTCAATCGCCACCGCCAGATCATTACTCATGCCCATTGATAGGGTGTCAATGTCAGGGTATTGGCTTTTTAGCTGCGCAAAAAGCTGTTGCAGTTTGGCAAATTCTTGGCGTTGCAGAGCGATATCGCTGGTGGCAGTCGGTATGGCCATTAAGCCTCTTAAAGTCAAATTAGGGAGCGATGCTATCACCTTAGCTAAAGCGCTAACCTCGGTCGCTATCACCCCTGACTTTGATGCCTCTTCACTGATATTAACTTGAATACACACTTGCAACGGCGCTTTACCTGCTGGTCTTTGGTCATTGAGGCGCTTAGCGATTTTTTCACGACTTAAAGTGTGCATCCAATCAAAATGCTCGGCAACAATACGCGACTTGTTGGACTGCAAAGGGCCGATAAAATGCCACTCAATATCACAATAGTCATCTTTTAGTGCGAGGACTTTTTCTTCGCCCTCTTGGACATAATTTTCACCAAAGCAGCGCTGGCCCGCTTGATAAGCCTCAATAATAGCCGATATGGGCTTAGTTTTACTGACGGCAAGTAAGGTGACTTCTTCACTATTACGTGAACAATTTTGCGTCGCTTGTGCAATTTGGCTCTGGGCGATTGATATTCGGTCTGCTATTGTTGTCATATTGTTTTGATTTGTTTGAATGGATGTCATTAGTCATGGAAATAACTGAGTTACTTGCCTTTAGTGTAAAGCACAATGCATCAGATCTACACCTTTCTGCCGGTGTTTCTCCGATGATTCGCGTTGATGGTGAAGTGAGAAAAATCAACTTACCCGCATTAGACCATCAAGCTGTTCATGGATTAGTCTATGACATCATGAATGATAAACAGCGTAAGGACTTCGAAGAACATTTAGAAATCGATTTCTCGTTCGAAGTGCCAAACCTTGCCCGTTTTCGTGTTAACGCATTTAACCAATCCCGTGGGGCTGGTGCCGTTTTCCGTACCATTCCCAGCGATATATTATCACTTGAGCAGTTAGGCGCTCCTGAAATTTTCAAAAAGATTTCAAGCTTCCCTCGTGGATTAGTCTTAGTAACAGGGCCGACAGGTTCTGGTAAGTCTACAACACTAGCGGCGATGGTGGATTATATTAATAATGAACGCCATGACCATATTCTGACCATTGAAGACCCAATAGAATTTGTGCACCAAAATAAGCAATGTTTGGTCAACCAACGTGAAGTGCATAAACATACCCATAGTTTTGAAGCGGCGCTTCGAAGTGCACTGCGTGAAGATCCCGATGTTATTCTTGTGGGTGAGATGCGTGACCTTGAAACCATTCGCTTAGCAATGACAGCAGCAGAAACCGGTCATTTAGTTTTTGGTACCTTACATACCACTTCAGCGGCTAAAACCGTTGACCGTATTGTTGATGTATTCCCTGCAGGCGAAAAGGACATGGTACGTACTATGTTGTCTGAATCTTTGCAGGCGGTTATATCGCAAACCTTAATTAAAAAGGTTGGCGGCGGCCGAGTGGCAGCTCACGAAATTATGATGGGCACGCCAGCTATTCGTAACCTTATTCGTGAAGATAAAGTCGCACAAATGTATTCAGCTATTCAAACGGGTATGTCTCATGGAATGCAAACCCTTGAACAGTGTCTACAAAACCTAGTCAATCGCGGCCTTATTAGCCGTGATGATGCCATGTCAAAAAGCTCTAACAAACAAGCTAACTTTTAAAGGAAAGTAAAATGGATGTGCATCCTTTTTTAAAGGTAATGGTTGACAGAAAGGCTTCAGATTTATTTATTACTGCAGGCTTTCCGCCCAGCGCCAAAATTGATGGTGAGCTAAGACCACTATCGGATAATAGCTTTAACCCTGAGCAGTCATTAGAGTTTGTTGAATCCTTAATGACAGAGGTGCAAAAGAAGGAGTTTCACGAGTCTCGTGAATGTAACTTTGCTTTTGCTGCAAAAGATTTAGGCCGTTTCCGTGTCAGTGCTTTTTGGCAACGTGAATCACCCGGCTGCGTGATGCGCCGAATTGAAACCAAAATTCCTGAAGTTGATGACTTAAAACTACCGCCGATCCTTAAAGACTTGGTGATGAGTAAACGTGGTTTGATCATCATGGTCGGTGGCACTGGTACTGGTAAATCAACTTCGCTGGCAGCATTAGTGGGTTATCGTAATGCCCATGCTCGCGGGCATATTTTGACCATAGAAGACCCAGTAGAATTTGTTCATGACCATCGCAAAAGTATTATCACCCAGCGAGAAGTCGGTATTGATACTGATTCATTTGATGCCGCGCTTAAAAGTTCGCTGCGTCAAGCGCCCGATGTGATTTTGATTGGTGAAATTCGTACTCAAGAAACCATGGAATTTGCCTTAACATTTGCTGAAACAGGTCACTTATGTATGGCGACCTTGCATGCTAACAACGCTAACCAAGCGTTAGACCGTATTATGCATTTAGTGCCTGAGAGCAAGCATAACCAGCTATTGTTTGATTTATCATTAAACCTTCGCGGTATTGTGGCGCAGCAATTAGTGGCAAAATCTGATGGTAGTGGCCGTAGGGCAGCAATCGAAGTGTTAATTAATACCCCACGTATAGCCAGTTTAATTGCTAACAATGAGCTGCATTTACTCAAAGAAACCATGGCTAAATCAAGAGAGCAGGGCATGCAAACATTTGACCAAGCCTTGTTGGATTTATATCTTGAAAAAGAGATTAGCTATGCCGATGCATTACATCACGCTGATTCACCCAATGATTTACGCTTAATGATTAAACTGCAAAGTAATGAAGCTAACTCGTCAGGCATGATGGATGGGGTGACATTTGATATGAATTAACGGCTAATGTTGGTTGTGCTTTTAACTATGTGTTCACATTAGTGTTAATCTCCATTGATATTATTAAATATTTTATAAAAAGGCCAAGGCGTAAGCCTTGGCCTTTTTTAACGTTACAAATACTTACCATTTACAGTCTGCTAATTTGCTATAATAACAATCCAACCAACTACCCCCCTAGGGATCCCATGTTTTGTTTCAAAAAAAACGTATTAGCAACATCGCTAATAGCGGCATTTACACTTATGTCATCTTCGGCTCAGGCTGTCAGTATTAATGATGAGCTCGATATTGGTGGGGCAGTAAGGGTAAATTATGGTTGGCAAGATTACGCTGATGGTAATGGCACGCTTGAGTTTGAACTGTTTAGAGCTGATGTAAATTACAAATCAGACAGTGGCTTATTTGCCTCAGCCCAATACCGCTGGTATGAGTATATGGATGTGGTACACCATGCTTATATGGGTTATCAATTTGATGAAAACCAAAAGGTGCAAGTGGGCGTCACGCAAGTGCCATTTGGCGTTATGCCAGTGGCTTCTCACTCATTTTGGTTTGGGGCGACTTATTATCTAGGCTTAGAAGATGATTATGATGCCGGTATTCATTATCAATACCAAGGCAATGGCTGGCGTTATGATGCCGCATACTTTGTTAATGATGAGTATGGTGATGGCAGTCGCTTCGATCGTTACTCATTTGATGTTGGCACAACAAAAGAGTCTCCTTATCAAGAAGCCGGCCAATTAAACTTACGCATTGAAAAAACCATAGGTGATGAGTTTAAGAGTAAACTTGGCGCGTCATTTCAATATAGTAATTTAGAATATGTACCAGATGGCTTTGAAAATGCAGCTGAAGGCGAAGATACCACAAGTATTACTGCAGCTGTACATTGGCAGTTAGATTGGCAGCAATGGCAATTACAAACTCAGTATATTCATTATGACTATGATTTAGACAACAGCAACCGCATCACCTTAGCTGCTTTTGCCGCGCCGTTTGAAATTGCCGCTAAAGCCGATGTGGTAACGTTGAACTTATCCCGTCAAATTGATGTGGATTGGGGCCCGATTAGCCAATTAAACTGTTACAACGATTACAGTCAGGTGGTCGCTTCTGGTGAAGGCTTAGATGACTCTATTCAAAATGTCACCGGTTGTATGATTGCTGCCGGTAAGTTTTATTCATATGTCGACTGGATTGCTGGCAAGAATATGTGGTTTGCTGGTGGCGATGGGATTGGCATTGATAATGGTGATACCGCTTGGCATTCTCGGCTCAATATTAATGTTGGCTTTTATTTCTAAGCCCAGTGTATCAGTTTGATCTGATACGCTTATTAAAACGTATATGTACTTGTGGCCTGTGTAGTCAAAACTTTTTGTCAAAGTGGCGTTAAAGCAAAAGCCGCAAGTATGATTTACCTTAAATAGATTATTTTAGATATATGTTGGAAAGGAATCAAAATGAACAAACTCTTATTATCAGCAGGCTTAATCGGTTTAAGCTTTAGCGCTTTTTCAACGAATTCAATGGCTAATAGCTGTCCTGAATACCTTAATGTAGAAGCCAGAAAATTACATTCTGAAGATACGGTCGATTTATGTGAGTTAACCGCAGGTAAACCAGTATTAATTGTTAATACCGCCAGTAACTGCGGTTTTACACCGCAATTTAAAGCACTTGAAGCGCTGCATCAGCAATATAAAGATGATTTAGTGGTCATTGGTTTTCCATCGGATGATTTCTTTCAAGAAGAAGATGATGAAGCCAAAACCGCAGATGTGTGTTTTTTAAATTACGGCGTGACATTCACCATGGTGTCGACCTCTGCAGTCAGAGGCAGCGATGTTAACTCGGTATTTTCTTATTTAGGTGAAAAATCAGCAGCGCCTAAATGGAATTTTTATAAATACCTTGTTAGCGCAGACGGTGAAAGTGTGCAGCAATTCAACTCTCGAGTAAAACCAGATAGCGAAGAGTTGAAAAAAGCGATAGAGTCAGTGCTATAAATAATAATATTGCTAATAAAGCATAAGCTTGCAGATAAATTTGCGTGGCTATTATTAGCATGACAAATAGCCGTTATTGGATGATGCCTTAAGCAATAAATATTTAATCGGGCATCATCAATAATCACTTTTCTCGGAGTCAATCTTGTTCAAATTTTCTGGATTAAGTAAAGAAGTCGGCCACAAAACCCGTGGCAAAACCGGTGTGCTGTTAATGAATTTAGGCACCCCTGATGAACCTACCGCCTCAGCCGTTCGTCGCTACCTCGCAGAATTTTTATCTGATCCTCGGGTAGTCGAAATCCCTAAATTAGTGTGGATGTGTATCTTACACGGGATTATTTTAAGAGTGCGCCCAGCAAAATCTGCAGCACTTTACAAAGAAGTATGGACCAAAGATGGTTCGCCTTTAATGGATATTAGCTTACGTCAACAGGCCAAGCTTGATGCCTTGTTTAAGCAGCACGATGTCGATGCATCAGTGCATTTATCCATGCGTTACGGTAACCCATCAACCCCAAGTGTGTTACAGCAAATGCACAAAGACGGAATTGATAAGATTATTGTTTTACCGCTTTATCCTCAATATGCCGCACCTACCACGGCGTCAGCCTTTGATGCTATTGCCAAAGAGCTATGTAAATGGCGCTATATTCCAGCGCTGCATTTTATTAATACCTACCATGACGATCCTAACTTTATTGATGCATTAGCTAAATCAATTCAAGCGGATTTTGACGCAAATGGAAAACCGGAAAAGCTAGTGTTGTCTTATCACGGTATGCCAGAACGTAATCTGCATTTAGGCGATCCTTACTATTGTTTTTGCGTTAAAAGTACTCGCTTAGTGGTCGAAAAACTAGGTTTGACGGAAGACGAATATGTGATGACCTTCCAATCACGTTTTGGTAAAGCCAAGTGGTTACAGCCTTATACCGATGCCACCATGGAAGCGTTACCAGGCCAAGGCATTACCGATATCGCAGTTGTTTGCCCTGCATTTAGCGCAGACTGCTTAGAAACATTAGAAGAAATAAAAGGTGAGAACCGCGAAGTATTTGAACATGCCGGTGGTAAAAAATTCCGCTACATTGAATGTTTAAATGATAATGATGACCATATCAATATGATGGCCAATCTGGTGAAGCCTTATCTCTAAATAAAACATGTCTGATATATTAAAAGGAGTCTATGGACTCCTTTTTTATTGTCTAAATATTTACTCTCAATAATGGCTTAGCAAATATGAATACGGTTTTAATCTGAATACTGGTTTTCAAAATAACTTTCGATGATTAATACTGCCGATACCGCATCCACTTGGCCTTTGGTAAGCTTTTTATAGCCGCCTAATTCAAATAGCCTTGCTTTAGCATCTGTGGTGGTGAGGCGCTCATCTTGAGTGACCACTTTTACCCCAAAGCGGCCACTAATGCGATTGGCAAATTTTCGTGCCCGCTGAGTCATCTCTTGTTCGGTACCGTCCATATTAAGCGGTAAACCAACAACGACTAAATCAGGTTGCCACTCTTTTAGTACCGCTTCAATTTCATCCCAATTAGGGATGCCATCATTGGCTTTTATGGCCGAAATTGGTGCCGCACTTGACGTGATTTCCTGGCCAACCGCAACACCGATACTTTTGGTGCCAAAATCAAAGCCTAATACTGTTTTAGATTGCATGTTGTTCTCTGGATAATCGTAATAATGAGTATCGACAGTTGCAAAGCCAATTGATTAACTGACAGCAATTGAAGATAAATACTTGGCGTTTATAAACATAAATTGGTGTATTAGCGAGTTTTAAAAGCTTAAGAGTGACCAACTTGTGATGATATTTGCCAAATATCAAAGCCTAATTGTTTGGTGGCTTGAGTCCAAAGCTGATTATAGTCTTGGTTAAAAACGAGTTCGGGTGTGGCTTCAATAGTTAACCAGGTGTTTTCAGCTAACTCTTCTTCTAACTGGTTTTTGCTCCAACCAGCATAGCCTAGAGCGACAATAAATTGTTTTGGCGACTCTTCAGTGCCTAGGGCATTAAGCACATCTCGTGATGTGGTTAGCATGCAAAATTCACTTACGGGCTCACTATTGACCCAATCAGTTTGTGGCGTATGCAATACAAAGCCTCTGTCGGTATCAACTGGGCCGCCTAAAACTACCGATTCTTCAAGGGGTAGGCTTAATTGCACTTTTTTAGCTAAGCCAATTTGCTCTAGCAGCTCATCAATAACGATATTGGTTGGCCGATTGATCATTACGCCCATGGCGCCTTTATCGTTATGCTCGCAAATATAAATGACAGCACGCTCAAAAAAAGACTCATCTAAAGAGGGCATAGCAATTAACAGATGACCTTGTAAACTGTCCATTATTTATCCTTTTGAAAAACTAGGTGTCAATTTAACATACATACTTAAATGCCCTTAAACCCGAGGTTGTGATTTAAGCTTGATTGGCGATTGCTAATACTTAGGCAAATACTAATATTAAATGTAAGTATTAGCGTAGGCTTAACCACCAGCAAGTTTGACCGTATAGTTCATTTTCTCTAGCAAGGTTTTGATTTTTTCACGGTCATCAGTTTGCACTTCAATATTGAACTCTTTTACCGTACCCCCACAACCACATTGTTTTTTTAGTTTTTGCGCTAAGGCTTTTAACGCTTTAGCATCAAGCCCAAGCCCTTTAATGATACTAACGCCTTTTCCTTTACGGCCTTTACTGTCTTTATGGATGCGGACAATGCCGTCACCTACTGGAATTTGCTCTGTTGGCTTTTCTTGAGCAATTTTACCGCCATCGGTGCTATAAACTAAAGAAACATTAGGATCAATACGCATAGGTTCACTTGTACTTTAAAATAAATAATAAATACACACAGTTTAACAAACTAACTGAGTTGGCTAAAGCAGCAAACGACCCCTCTAGCGGATAATCTAGCTGTTATCTTATTGGCGAGCACTAAGCTCACTCATTAAGTCCATTCACTAAGCTCATTAACTAAGCTCATTCACTAGGTAAGAATCATTTTCGCGGTGGTTAAGGCTAAAGCTTGCTGTTAAACATTTAGAAAACTGGCTAAAGCGACTATTGTTAATATTATCAGTTGATGATTATAGTTTAGCTAGGTAAGCTATTTATTGGCCTCATTAAAATGTATTTAATACAGAAACAGCCAGTTTGGGTTGTTATTCGGAGTTATTATGAAAAAGTTATTTGTTGCTGCAGCGGTTTTAGCATTAAGTGCATGTAGTACCTTAAAAACCAATACCGATTTTGATCCAGCCGTTTCATTTGACCAATATAAAACCTACTCTTGGGTCGAAAAGAAAAACCAAGATGCAAGTTATCATCTGGATGGCTTAATGGACCAACGTGTTCGCGATGCTGTTAACAACGAACTTGGGCAAAAAGGCTTAACAAAAGCAGACATTACTGAAGCTGACTTACTGGTTAACTACTTAACTAAAGTCGATAAAAAAATTAATGTCGACACCTTCAATACCAGTTTTGGTTACTACCCATATTATGGTCGTCGTGGCTGGGGCGGAGCAGGGATGAACACCCAAACCACAGTACGTGAATACGAAGTCGGCACCTTAATTGTTGATTTAATCGATAACAAAACCGGCAATTTAGTATGGCGCGGCAGTGTTGCAGATACTATCCGCAATAAAAACACCCCAGAAGAGCGAGTACAAATCATCAACTCGGCGATTTCACAAGTGATGTTGAACTATCCGCCACAGCCTGAACCAAAATAGGCTTTATTATTAGTTAAGTTACTCTTTATGATTAAACCGTATCTAATCTTGATACGGTTTTTTATTATTGTTCATTGAAAGCCCCCTTACGACGCCACATAAGTAATACAATTGAACACTTTTGTATCAATTTGCAGCATTTGAAATATTAAATATCAAAAAGCTTTCACTTAGCTTACTGGCTTTGATAAAATACTGCGCTTGGTGATAATGGACGTTACCTCGAATGATATTAAGTGAGTAGAAAATGAAGTCATGGTATTTGTTATATTGTAAGCCGCGCGGTGAAGTTAGAGCGCAACAAAACTTAGCATTACAACAAGTCGAAAGTTACTTACCTATCATTCAAGAAGAGAAAACCTCAAACGGAAAGACCAAACTCGTCGATGTCCCGTTATTCCCATGTTATTTGTTTATCTATTTTGATCCACTAGAAGTCAGTGTAAGCCGTATTCACTCAACTCGCGGTGCAAGTCGCATCATTGGTTGCAGTGAAACAATGACACCGATTGATGAGCGGATTATACAAGCAATAAAAAACAGAGTTTCAGTTCACAAGCCTGATGTTGAAAGTGATTTAATCGCAGGTGATAAAGTTCAGTTTACTGACGGGCCATTTGTAGACTTAGAAGCCATCTTTGAAGAAAAGAATGCCCAAAAACGATGCTTTGTATTGTTTAATATCATGGGGCAACAAAAAAGAATGTGTGTAGATAGTAGTAGCATTAAGAAAATTTAATGAACGCAAAGCGTTAATTTTTTACGTAATAGTGTTGATGTTTTGTTTTAATGCCAGGTTTTTATGTGCAGGAGATTCAGTTTTTTAAAATGACTTATTTAGGTACAAAAAATATAGGGTAACATAACGTGTTTTTACTAAAGGTTGCTATTTAACCATAGTTGCATTTAGTAAAAATAAGTTCGTATAAGTTCGTATAAGTAAGAAGTCAGTATATAGGTTAGCAGTGACTTTTTAGGTTCAATCAAAATTAGAATTTCATTTATTGAAGGGCACGTTAGAAGCCGTAATCTATGGGCGGTAGCGTGTCTGAAAGACAAAAGACAGAAAAGTTTCTGTCTTTTAGTGAACGCCGAAAATCATTGTCTGGAACACTTCAAAATTGCTTTAGCAAGCCCGCAGGGTGGAGTATATGGACATACGGAGTAATCGGTAGCGTGTCTTAAAGGGCTGGATCCAAAGGTTAAGCGAGCGAACAAGAGGTATGGAAACCGAACTGGCACCTATATATGGCCATATTTCAAATGAACAGTTTCTAAAATCAAGCTCAAGTGCTTTGTTCTGTATGATTTGATTGCAATGGTTATAAATTAAATACTGAATTAAAAATGTCATTAGTAGTTTGAAGGTAGTGGCATTCTAAATATTATAATATAAATAAATCAAAACTTTAGGTGAAATGATGCTACAAAAATGGAGTAAGTTATCTAGACTTCTTATTATTACAGCACCTTTGCTACTTGCAGGCTGTGCGATACCCGGCTCAAATATAACTTCAGATGGTAAAAATGTTATTTCGACCAATGAAAATGTCGATTTAACTCAAGTCAATGTGTATGCGTTAACGCCTTCTACTATCAATCAATTCAAAAGTAAGCCTGTTATTTCGCAAAACAATCCTGTTTTAGAAAGTGCTATTGCGAGCTACGAGTACTTAATTGGTGTAGGTGATGTATTAAATATCACAATTTGGGACCACCCTGAATTAACTATCCCTGCTGGTTCATATCGAAGTGCGACTGACTCAGGCAATTGGGTGCATGCAGATGGTACAATTTATTACCCTTACATTGGTAATGTATCAGTAGCAGGTAGAACAGTAAGAGAGGTCAGAACCGAAATTACTCAGCGTTTAACTAAATACATCGAGTCCCCACAAGTTGATGTTAGTCTTGCAGCATTTAGATCTAAAAAGGCTTATATCACGGGTGAAGTATCAAAGCCTGGACAGTTACCATTAACTAATATTCCATTAACCATTCTTGATGCCGTCAGCTTTGTTGGTGGATTATCAGCAGATGCCGATTGGCGCGATGTATCGTTAACCCGTAAGGGCGAAACTGAAAGTTTGTCACTTTTTGCCCTAATGCAAAAAGGTGATTTGCAACAAAATCGTTTACTGCAAGATGGCGATATTGTTCACATTCCTAGAAATGACAATCAAAAAGTATTTGTACTAGGTGAAGTTAAAGATCCAAAACTACTAAAGATTGATCGATTAGGTATGAGCTTAACTGAAGCATTAAGCGAAGTTGGCGGAATTAATGAGTTTCAAGCTGATGCTACCGGCGTGTTTGTCATTCGTAGCCGAAATTCAGAAAACAATAATGAAATGCTAGCGGATATATTTCAATTAGATATATCAGATGCAACCGCATTAGCTATGGGTACAGAGTTTGAATTACAACCTTACGATGTAGTGTATGTGACTGCTGCTCCGATAAGTCGTTGGAACAGAATTCTTTCACAATTAATGCCAACGATAGCAGGGTTTAACGAGCTTACTGAAGGCGCATTACGAGTTAGAAATTGGTAGTTTTTTTGAGTATACAATTGAAGTGAGTAACTATGTTTGATCGAATTTTAGTTGTTTGTGTCGGAAATATCTGTCGTTCGCCGACGGGTGAACGAGTATTGAAAAACTTGCTACCCAATAAGGATATTACATCGGCAGGAATTGCAGTTAAAAGAAGTGGATTAGTTGATAAATCTGCAGATAAAACTGCAACAGAAGTTGCCATTGAGCATAATGTTGATTTGTCTGGGCATAAAGCTAAACAGCTTACCAGCAGCTTGTGTCGAGATTATGATTTAATCTTAGTGATGGAAAAGGGGCATATAAACGCTGTTGCGGAAATAGCGCCAGAAGCAAGAGGCAAGGTAATGCTATTTGGACACTGGCTTGATCAAAAAGAAATACCAGACCCTTATAAGCTAAGTAGAGAAGTGTTTGAACACAGTTATTCACTTATTGAGAAAAGTGCTCAATCCTGGGCGAGAAAATTGACTTAGTCAGTAAACTCAGCCGGTAACTGCAAGGCATAATATATGTATCATAAGATGCAAATATTTAGCTCCAAGCAAAGCAAATTAAAATAATTAATTATTAGAGTGAAAAATGGCCGTTTTAGAAAATAAAGCAACAACAGATTCAACAGACGAAATTGATTTAGGCAAACTCTTTGGTATGTTAATTGACAGTCGTTGGTTGATTATTACTATTACGGGTCTATTTGCTGTCATTGGTGTGGTATACGCACTACTCGCTACCCCTATTTATAAAGCTGATTCTTTGTTGCAAATAGAGCAAAAAAGTAACGGCATGTCAGCATTGGGGGAAATGGGAGACATGTTCGCCCAAGAATCGTCTGCAACCATTGAAATTGAAATCATTACTTCAAGAATGATTTTAGGTTCAACGGTTGATGCCTTAAATCTGCAAACCGTCGTTTCGCCAAGTTACTTGCTATTTTTTGGCAAAGGCTTAGCAAGGATGATGGGTGAAAAAAATAATATAACCGTATCAAGATTTGATGTACCTAAATTATATGATGGCCAAAGTTTTACATTAGTTGTGACTAATGATAATGCAGGCGAATATATTTTAGTCGATGAGAACGAAAATAAGCTGCTTAACGGTAAGGTTGGTGTAGAAGCGCAAGCTAAAGGTATTAGCCTTTATGTGTCAAGTTTAGAATCACAAGATGGTTTTGAGTTTAACATTGGCAAACGTTCTAGATTAGAAGCAATTCAGTGGGTACAAGAAAATTTATCAATTAGTGAAAAAGGTAAGCAAACTGGTATTTTACAGTTATCGTTTAGTGGCGAGGACTCTGTTTTAATCGAAAATGTACTTAACGATATTACTAACAATTATTTCTTACAAAATGTCGCCCGTAATTCAGCACAAGCCGAAAACAGCCTTGTCTTTTTAAAGAAGCACTTACCACAAGTAAAAACGCAGTTAACAGATTATGAAAATACACTGAATTCATATCGACAACAAAATGATTCTATCGATTTAGGCTTAGAAGCTAAATCAGTATTGGAAGTTATGGTTGCGCTAGAGGCGCAGTTAAACGAGTTAACATTTAAAGAAAGCGAAGTATCACAGCGTTTTACAAAAGATCATCCAGCCTATATAGCCTTACTCCAAAAACGCGATACATTGTTATCAGAACGCGAAAGACTAAATAAGCAAGTACAGAAATTACCAAAGACTCAACGTGAAGTATTACGTATGTCTCGAGATGTTGAAGTGAATCAACAAATTTATGTGCAATTGCTGAATAAAGTTCAAGAGTTGAATATTGTTAAAGCAAGTACAGTAGGAAACGTTAGAATTTTAGATAATGCCCAAGCTTATCCAAGACCAATTAAACCTAAAAAACCATTAATTGCGGTATTAGCTACCATGCTAGGTGCCATGCTGTCGGTGGGTTTTGTGTTAGTTCGAGCTGCTTTCCACCGAGGTGTTGATAGCCCAGAGCAAATTGAAGCATTAGGAATCCCTGTTTATGCAAATATTCCCAAATCAGAGTCTCAGGTTAAATTTGATCTTCGCAGAAAAAGAACGAAAGTGGTGAATGGAAAAGATGTGCTACTTGCAGAAAGTCATCCGGAAGACTTAGCCATTGAAGCTTTAAGAGCGTTAAGAACAAGTCTTCATTTTGCAATGATGGATGCTAAGAACAATATTGTGATGGTAACAGGTCCCGCACCTGCAATTGGTAAATCATTTGTTTCTGCTAACTTAGCTGCTGTTGTTGCCAATACGAATAAAAAGGTATTAGTAATAGATGGGGATATGAGAAAAGGCTATATGCAGCGTCATTTCGGTTTAGAGTGTGAAAGTGGTTTATCAGATATTTTATCAGGACAGCTAACGATACAAGAAGTGATAAAGCATACTTCTACAACTAATTTAGATTTAATCACTCGCGGGAGTGTACCACCAAACCCGTCGGAATTATTAACGCATAGTAACTTTAAAACTATGATTGAGTGGGCTTCAGAAAATTACGATTATGTGATTATTGATACACCACCAATTTTAGCGGTAACTGACCCTGGAATCGTGGGTAGGTATGCCGGTACAAGCTTGATGGTTGGCTGTTTTGAAAAGACCACGGCTAAAGAGGTTGAAATCTCTATGAGACGATTTGAACAAGCCGGTATAGAGATAAAAGGCTTTATTTTAAACATGGTGGAGAAAAAAGCTTCTTCGACATATGGATACGGCTATTACAACTACTCTTATCAAAGCGATAAAAAGTAGTTATTTTGAAGGGCCTATTGGGACTGTTTTAAGAAAAAGCATGAAACCTAGGCTCTGTATGGGATAGCGAAGATTCGACTGTCTCAAAATGGATAAAATGTGTCTCAGTTGGGTTTTAAGGGCTGAGGTGTAAATGTGTATATTTTCAGTACTTGTCACTCAAAGATAACCAGCTATTGTGGTTTAATTCATCAAATTTGGTAGTAAAAATGAAAATTCTTGTCACCGGTGGTGCAGGCTTTATTGGCTCTGCAGTTGTTCGTCATATTATCAAAAATACTCAAGATAGCGTTATTAATGTTGATAAATTAACTTACGCAGGCAATCTAGAATCATTAATTAGCATTGAAAATGACGAGCGATATTCATTTGAGCAAGTTGATATTTGTGATGCCGTGGAGCTTGAACGAGTTTTTAAACAACATAAACCAGATGCGGTAATGCACCTTGCGGCAGAATCTCATGTTGACCGTTCAATTACCGGCCCTGCAGATTTCATCCAAACCAATATCGTTGGCACTTATACTCTTCTTGAAGCAACAAGAGCATACTGGAATACGTTAGCGGATGATGCTAAAAAAGCATTTCGTTTTCACCATATATCAACAGACGAAGTTTATGGAGATTTACCACACCCAGATGAAGTACAAAGTGCTGAAGAGTTGACTCTTTTCACTGAAACAACCTCTTACGCGCCAAGCAGCCCATATTCAGCATCTAAAGCATCAAGTGATCATTTAGTCTGTTCTTGGCTACGTACTTATGGTTTACCAACGATTGTAACCAACTGTTCTAACAACTATGGCCCTTATCATTTCCCTGAAAAGTTAATCCCTTTAGTGATCCTCAATGCGTTGGAAGGCAAGCCACTTCCTATCTACGGTAAAGGTGATCAAATTCGAGATTGGCTATATGTAGAAGATCACGCGCGTGCACTCTACAAAGTGGTTACTGAGGGAAAAGTAGGTGAAACCTATAACATTGGTGGCCATAACGAAAAACAAAATATTGAAGTGGTAAACACCATTTGCAGTATTTTAGATGCCCTAGTACCTAAAGCTACGCGGTATGCTGAACAAATAACTTATGTAACAGACCGTCCAGGCCACGACCGTCGGTATGCAATTGACTCGAGTAAAATGAGTCGTGAACTTAACTGGCAACCAGAAGAAACATTCGAAACAGGCCTACGTAAAACGGTTGAATGGTATTTAGCTAATCAAACCTGGTGCCAGCATGTACAAGATGGTAGCTACCAACGTGAACGTTTAGGTATTTAGTCTGCTCTTACAATTTTTAGTCTCCAAGTTTTATTTTTTAGAAGGTAGAACGCAAGACCTCTACACCTAGGAACTTTTGTATATGAAAGGCATTATTTTAGCAGGCGGTTCAGGAACTCGTTTATACCCACTCACAAGAGGTGTATCTAAACAGTTATTGCCTGTATATGACAAACCAATGATCTACTATCCAATGTCAACATTGATGCTTGCTGGCATTAGAGAGATATTGGTTATTACTACGCCAGAAGATAATGAAGGTTTTAAGCGTTTATTAGGTGATGGTACGGATTTTGGCATCAATCTAACCTATGCAGTACAACCTTCACCAGATGGCCTAGCACAAGCATTTTTGATTGGTGAAGAGTTTATCGGTAAAGACAGTGTGTGTTTAGTCTTAGGTGATAATATTTTCTATGGTCAATCTTTTAGTAAAACACTGAAGAGTGCAGCGAATCGAGAAAACGGTGCTACAGTATTTGGATATCAAGTGAAAGATCCTGAACGCTTTGGAGTGGTTGAATTTGATGAAAATATGAAAGCGATTTCTATTGAAGAAAAGCCGATTAAGCCTAAATCAAGTTATGCGGTAACAGGATTATATTTTTATGACAACAGTGTTGTAGAAATGGCAAAACAAGTAGTGCCATCACACCGTGGCGAGCTTGAAATTACCACATTAAATGAAATGTACTTAAACCAGGGTTATTTGAACGTTGAGTTGCTAGGTCGTGGTTTTGCCTGGCTTGATACTGGTACGCATGAGAGCTTGCATGAAGCCTCTTCGTTTGTACAAACCATAGAGCATGTGCAAGGTCTTAAAGTCGCTTGCCTTGAAGAGATTGCATGGCGTAATGGCTGGTTAAGTTCTAAGCAGCTTGCCGATTTAGCTAAACCAATGATGAAAAACAGTTATGGACAATACCTAAACCGTTTAGCAACTGGAGTTTAAGGGTGAAAATATTAGTAACAGGTAAATACGGTCAGGTTGGTCACTGTTTAGTTAAATTACTTGAAGCACAGTCAGATCTAGAGTATCTAGCACTTGATCGAGAACAGCTAGATATCACTAATGCATTGCAAGTTAACAAAATAGTAAATGAATTTAAGCCAAACATTATTGTCAATGCTGCAGCTTATACTGCTGTAGATAAGGCTGAACAAGAACCTGAATTAGCTTATGCAATTAATAGAGATGGTCCTTTAAATCTAGCGTTAGCAGCTAATTATGTCAACGCCGCAATTATTCATATTTCGACAGATTATGTTTTCGATGGTAAAGGTGTTGAGTGCTATACCGAGTCAGCTGTAACATCACCTCAAAGCGAGTATGGACGTAGTAAGCTTGCCGGTGAGCATGCTGTAGCGCAGACTTGTAAAAAATATATTATATTAAGAACCGCATGGGTGTTCGGTGAACACGGTAATAACTTTGTTAAGACAATGCTACGACTTGCTAAAACGAGAACTTCGTTAGGCGTCGTTGCAGATCAATTTGGCGGTCCAACTTACGCTGGTGATATAGCAAGCGCCATACTTAAAATAACAAAGCAGATTATAAGCGATAGTCACAGTTATGGCATCTATCATTTTTCTGGTACCCCCTACGTAAGTTGGCATGCATTTTCTAAAAAAATATTTGAAATAGCATTAGAACAAAATGTACTTAGCCAGTCTGTCCAAGTAAAACCAATAACAACATTAGATTACCCTACTCCAGCTAAACGACCTGCAAATTCACGTTTAAGTTGCGATAAAATCAATAATGAGTACGGGATTAAACAAAGCGACTGGCAAGATGCATTAGCCCGAATTAAAGAGTATTCATAATGAAAGTAATTGATACAAATATCCCGGATGTAAAAATTATCGAACCAACGGTATACGGTGATGAGCGTGGTTTCTTTATGGAAACCTGGAATCAAAAACAATTTGAGGAATTAGTTACAGGAAAACCGACGCAATTTGTTCAAGATAATCACTCGAAATCTAAAAAAGGAATTTTGCGAGGTTTACATTATCAAACCGTCAATACTCAAGGCAAATTGGTAAGAGTCGTGTCTGGCGAAGTTTTCGATGTCGCAGTTGATATTAGAAAGGGATCACCTACGTTTGGGAAATGGGTGGGAGAATATCTTTCTGCTGATAATAAACGTCAATTATGGATTCCAGAAGGCTTTGCACATGGTTTTTATGTAACAAGTGAAGAGGCTGAATTTGTTTATAAGTGTACAGATTATTATTCTCCATCATCAGAATGTTCAATTATATGGTCAGATCCAGAAATAGGAATCAAATGGCCAATTTTAGTTAATCCGTGTTTATCTGAAAAAGATGAAAAGGCTAGTTTACTATCAGCCTCAATATGTCTTTAAATTTAAAGTAAATTAAGTAGGAATTGTATGAAAGTTACTAAATACAAAATTTGTGTGATTGGTTTAGGTTATGTAGGTCTTCCATTGGCTGTTGCTTTAAGTAAAAAATATTCAGTTGTTGGCTTTGATATAAATAGTAAGAGGGTAGACTCGTTAAAAAATAATATTGATTCAACTTTAGAGTTAAGTTCAGAAGAATTAATGTCAGCTGGTAATATATTGTACACACATAAAAAGGAAGATATCGTTGATTCAGAAATCTATATTGTAACAGTACCTACACCTATTGATGACAATAATACCCCAGATTTGAATCCTGTTATTAAAGCAAGTGAATTGTTGGGCGGCGTGATAAGTTACAATAATATTGTTATATATGAGTCAACTGTTTATCCAGGTGCAACTGAAGAGGTTTGTGTTCCTATATTAAGAGACACTTCAGGACTAGAATATAACAAAGAATTTTTTGTAGGTTATTCACCCGAACGTATAAATCCTGGTGATAAAAATAATAGATTAGAAAATATTAAGAAGGTTACATCAGGTTCGACAGTGGAGACAGCTAATATTGTTGACTCTATTTATTCTAGTATTATAAATGCTGGAACATTTAAAGCAAGTTCAATAAAGGTGGCTGAAAGCTCTAAGATAATAGAGAATGTACAAAGGGATGTAAATATAGCATTAATAAATGAGTTTCATCAAATATTAAGTTGTCTAAATATAAATACAGTTGACGTAATCGAAGCTGCTTCTACAAAATGGAATTTTATGAAACTGCACCCAGGGTTGGTCGGTGGTCACTGTATTAGCGTTGATCCATATTATTTGATACATAAGTCACAATCAGTAGGTTATATTCCTGATTTGATCAAAAAATCAAGAGAAATAAATAATGGAATGCCATCTTTTGTTGTTAATGACTTCATTAAGAAGCTTATACTGAACAAAATAAATCCAATAGAACTAAAGGTTGTTGTTTTAGGCTTTTCATTTAAACCTAATTGCCCAGATGTAAGGAATACTAAAGTTTTCGATGTTTACAATTTGCTTATAAAAAATGGATTTAATGTAATTGTTTATGATCCTATTGTCGATAAAGAAGAAGTATTTGAAGAATACGGGATTGATGTTATTACCTCAATTTCGGAGATTGATTTTAATGATTATACAGTTTCATTTATTGGTACGGAACATAATGATTTCAACGAATTGAGTAAAGAATTTAAGTTTACTTATAACTTTAAATCATAAGGATTTAGGGCCTAAGCTCTTAAATGAAATTGATGAAAAAAATATTATTTCTAACACACGAAAATATAAGTAAAACTGCTGTAGCTAAAGCAATGTTCTATGATGTAGCTTGCGAATTGAAAACTAAATATCATATATCTTTTTTTTCAGCTACAGATAGGCAATTTTTTTTGGGGGATGAGATTGAACACTTTGTGTTTAAGAGGAGGTATCAAGGTAGAATTTCAGTTTTAGATTTATTTAGTCTGTTAAAATCAATTTTTTTATTAACTAAGTTGTTAAAAGAAATAGATCTTGTTTATATTCGTTCTTATCCTATGGCAATAGTTATGCTATTACCATTGTTGATATATAAAAACAAAGTCATTTTTGATACAAGAGGCCTTTTTTTTGAAGAGTTATTTGATTCTGGTAAAATAAGGCGGTTGAAAATTATTCAATTGATTTTTAATTATATAGAATCATTATTGCTTCGTAATAGCGACTGTGTAATTTGTGTAAGTGAGGCGCAAAAGGAATACTATAAAAAAATATCCCCATCAAGTAGATGTGAAGTAGTTTATAATGGGACAAGAACTAATGGGATTGTAAAGTATTTAAAAGAAGATAACGTTACAATTGGGTATGTTGGTTCTTTAGTTTCATGGCATTTACCTAAAAGGACTGCAAATATACTCAAGATTTGTGAAGAGCAAGGCTTAAATTTTGTTTTCCATTGTCTAACTCGTGATATAGATATCGCTCAGGTTGTATTTAAAGATTTAAAAAACTTTAAAATTTATAGTCATAACTATCGAGATGAACCAATAAAGTTTGATCTTGGACTTTGTTTAATAATGGACTCTTTGTCTAAAAAAGTTTGCTTCCCTGTGAAGTTTTCAGAGTATCTTTCAGCTGGGGTTAAAGTTATATTTTCAGATAATATAGATGTTTGTGTTCAATTGGATAAAAAATATGTACTAGGTTTGCCTGTTTCTTTAAATGATAGTGACGAGGTTATTGCGCAAAATATTTTAGATTATTGTAGTAATAAAAAAAATCTTAATTTCACAACTTTCCCTAATGAATTAGAATTTTCAACTATGTTGGAAAAAATTAATTCTATTCTGAAATCATTATAGAAAATGAATTTGTATAATCACGAAAATAATTATCAAAAAATATTTTTTTCAATTATATTTTTTTTGATTCTGTCATATATCATGAGGTTCTTATTGCCTTTTGGTAGTGAGCCTGATTTTTTACATAGAATTAACAAGATTGTATCTGGTGAACGGTCACTATCTGCGGAATTTCTATTTTATTTTTATGGTGGTTTTGATTGGAACCCTACTTGTGCTTATACATATTCAATGAGTAGTATTACCGGTAATGTAGATGGTTTTATGTGTGGGGAGACGCTAGAGCAGAAATTTATAAGGTGGTTACTTCAAGTAAGCTATTTCATACCATTTTTTATTATTGTATTTAAAATGTACTTACTAAAAAATTTAGGGATACTAAAAAATAATGAGCTTGAATTTCGTTTTGTTGCACTTTTTTCAAGCCTAACATTTCCAAGTCTTATTTACTTTACTGGGGTTGCGGCTGAAGAGCAAATTACGCTTTTTTTATCTTTGTTTATTTCAGTTTTTATTAGAAACTTATTTGTAACACTTCTGCTTCTCTTTCTTATTTTCTTTGTGGAAATAGGAACTGCTATGGTGGTTAGTTTATTTCTTCTAAACTATTTTTTTTATCATTTCATTTTAAAAAAGGCTTCAATAAAATTTATAGAGATTTTATCTTTATTTCTAATCGTTATCTGCTTCATTTTTAAAATGCAATTATTAACAATATTGTTTTACTTACCAATTATTGGTAATAAAGTAATGGTTATTTATAATGCTTATACTTTAACTAGTTATGCAGATGTCGTAGATAAATACCCTTTATTATTTAGACCTCTTATGACTTTTATCTCAGGTGTTTTTATGACGCCACATGGTATAAAAGTGATTCTACTTTATCCGATTGTATTTTATTTTCTTATTAGATTGTATTTAAAATCAAGGAGATATGCATATGATTATAATGCTAAAAGTGGTTATGTAACATTGCTTCTTATTTTTACATTTATAACATGTACTGTATTTGTATTGCCTGGATATAGTAATGCTAAGTATTATATTTTTGTTTTACCATTTATTTTGCAAAATGCTATAGCTATTTATGGTTTTAAACCGGTTGTTCATTTTTCTATTTTTTGCAGCATAGTGGTATGCATTCAACTAGTTTTGGCTCGTATGTAGTGTAGCTAGTATAAATGTTTATCATATTGTATTTTTATAAAGTTAATTTATGTTTTTTATATTAAGTGCTGTATCTTGGTGGTATTAAATGTTGAATTTTTCTTCTGTCAAATTAGGTTATATTAGTCAAGGTCTAAGCGCTGGTATAAATTTGTTGATGTTACCTTTTGTTCTATTTTATTTGCCTAGTTCTTCTGTTGGTATTTGGTACAATTTTTCATTACTTTTAGCTTTGGTGTTGTTACTTGATTTTGGAATGTCATCAACTTTATTGCGTCATACCGCTTATGCATGGGCTGGAGCAATTGATATTCGTAAAGTTGGTTTATCTGAGCAATTTTCCGGGAGTGTTAATCAAGAATTGCTTTCAGATGTTTTTCGTTCAGGAGTTTATATATATCGAGTTATTTCAATTATCTCATTTATAATCATTTCTACTGCTGGTAGTTATTATATTTATAATATTGCCAAAACAGAATCTGATTTTGATATTGTTTTTATTTCATGGGCAATTTATGCTGCTGCTGCATGTTTCAATATTTATTCTTGTTACTGGATTCCTATATTAAAAGGAATAGGTTCTATATCTGAGTACTATAAAGTCAATGTTTTGATTAAATTGATACAATTAGTGTTGACTATTTTGGGTTTAATATACGGCTACGACTTAATTGCTATTTCCTCTGCTTACTTTATCAGTGTAGTAGTAGGTAGGTTTCTCTTTAAGTTAAAGTTTTTTAAAGCACTTGAAAGGGAAGATATATCTAAAGATTATTTTTTGTCCCTTTATGATAAAAAAAGAGTTACAGACTTAGTTTTAGTTTCTAAAACTAGTATTTTTAAGCAAGGTGGTTTGTCAATTTCCAACTATGTGTTAGATAAAGTTTCATTATTGTTTGTAACAATTTTTCTGGGGCTTGAATACTCCGCTAGCTATGGGTTGACAGTTCAAGCATTCAGTGTTTTGACAGTAACAAGTAATGTTTATTATCAAACTATGTCACCAAAAATAATTAACTTAAAAGTCCTAGGTGAAACACTTGAGTCTTTCAGGTTATTTTGCAAGTGCCTTAAAGTACAGTTTTTTATAATTTTGTTAGGTAGTTTATTTATTATAACTTTTGCGCCTACTCTGATTTCAATTTTTGAATCTAAGACTCAGTTACTACCATTCCATTTTTTGTGTATCCTTTTTGTTTATTATATTATTTTCAACTTTCAACTTTTGTGTGTTAATTATCTTATTATTAACAACCGATTCGATATGTTATTTGCATACATTTTATCAGGCTTTTTATATATTGTTTTAATGTTTTTATACAACTATTTTTTTGAAGTGGAATTAATATTTATTATACTTGTTCAATTGTTAATACTTATTTCTTACAATGCATGGAAGTGGCCTTATGTAGTTGTTAAAGATTCAGGTTTGACTCTTATATATATTTTGAGAAATTACTTTTCGATTTGGAGGTTATAGATGGATTCGAAGGTTGTGAAATTATACAGGATTAGTCATTATTTTTATCTAAAAAAAAGATTTTTCTTATCTAAAATAGTGCGTGTTATTATAAGGATTCTCTTTTCAGCTGAAATCCCCCCAAGTTGTTTATTAGGTAAAAATATTCAAATTAAGCATGGCGGTCTTGGAGTTGTGCTGCACGATAATTTAGTTGTCGGTGAGGATTGTGTCATATATCAAAATGTAACTATTGGTGGACGTGAAAAATCCGGAACACCAAAAATCGGTAACAATGTTTATATTGGTGCTGGCGCATGCATATTAGGCAATGTAAAAATTGGTAATAATGTCAAAATTGGTGCAAACTCCGTGGTAATTAAAGATGTTTCAGATGGTGAAACTGTAGTCGGTATTCCTGCATATGTTATTAGGAGGTAAGGGGTGAAAGTTGTAAAGTTGTTATTTCCTTTTATGTTTCACTCTGAGAAAATAATTTTTCTTCACCGAATTGGTGCTTTTTTCTATGAAAAAAACTATTTAAGATTGTCTTTATTCATCGAAGGCATTATTTTAACATTTTTTTCTTGTGCTATATCTTCACAGGCTAAAATAGGAAACAATTTCAAATTACCTCATCCACTTGGAGTCGTTATAGGCGCTGGTTGTATAATTGGTAATAATGTTTCGATATATCAAAATGTTACTCTCGGTAGGAAATCTCATGATCTTCCACTTTATCCTCAGTTGTTAAATAATATAATAATTTATCCTAATTCAGTCGTTTTAGGCGATGTTACAATTCATGATAATGCTATAGTAGGTGCATGTAGCTTAGTTATCAATCATATTGATAAAGATTCTATTAATGTTGGCTCTCCATCTAAAAGGATCCGTTAAGTTGAAAATTACACTAATATATCACCGAGTAGGTTATGGTGGTGCTAGTAAAATGTTTGTTTTTTTGGCTAATTTATTGTCAAGAAGTGGTTATACTGTAACAGTTCACACTTACTCAGATATTGATAATCCACATTACCCTTTAGATCCTAAAATAGTTCTTATAAAACGCAAAGTGTTGATTCACACTCCTATTGTAAAACGTTTTTTAGATTTTATTAGTGTTTTTAATGTTATTCGTTTAACTAAACCTGATTTAGTTGTTACTTTAATGTCGTCTAATAGCTTTTATAGCTATATAGCATGCCGTATTTTAGGTGTTAAAGTAATTGTCTCTGAACGAGGTGACCCTCATAAAGAAGTCGGTATATTTTCCAAACTTAAGCATTTAACTATGAATAATGCAGACGCTGCATTTTTTCAAACGCCAGGCGCAATGTCTTTTTTCTCTCAGAAACTGCAACGTAAATCTATTATACTACCTAACCCTGTCATTCCTGAGCATATTAAAATAAAGGCCTGGTCAAGCAGGGTAAGCGATATATCCTTTGTCGGTAGGTTCGAATTGAAACAAAAGCGTCAAGATGTAATGTTAGACGCGCTTGTTTTAGTAATAAAAAAGTTTCCGAATATCATTCTTAATTTTTATGGTGATGGTCAAGATCTAGATAAAGTGAAATTATTATCGCAACAAAAATCCTTAGATAACAATGTAAGGTTTTTTGGTGCTGTTAGTGATGTAAAACATAGGCTTGCTAATTCGAAGTATTTTGTCTTAACTTCAGATTACGAAGGTATACCTAATGCTTTAATAGAAGCTATGTCAGTTGGATGTGCATGTATTTCTACTGATTGTTCGCCTGGTGGTGCAAGATTTTTAATTCAAAATAATGTTAATGGTCTTTTAGTTCCTCAATCTGATTCCTCTGCGGTAGCAGATTCTTTGATTTATCTATTGCAAAATTCAGATGAGGCTGAGCGTCTCTCACATTTAGCGACTAATGTTAATGAGCAATTTAAACCTGAAGTTATTGGTGATAATTTTTTGAAGTTTATAAAATCAGTTATTAGTTAGCTTTTTTTATATAACTCTTTGATTTTTTTTGGAACTCAATTTAAATGAACAATATTTATATTTCTATTGTCAGTCATGGTCACGAAGATATGATTGTAAACAATGCGGAACTACTAAAAATCTCTATGTTAGAATTTGTTTTTGTTATCATCAAAGATAATCTATGTAGTGATAAGTTGAAGCAATTTTGCCAAGAAAAAGAGTTGCATTATATTAGAAGTAGCAATCCAATGGGGTTTGGTTGTAATAATAATCACGTTTTTGATTATGCTTCAAATATTGGGCTGGATTTTGAGGATTGGTTTTTAGTAATTAACCCAGATGTAAATATTTCAATTAATGAATTTTTAAAATTGAAAGCTTGTTTAACTGTCTCAAAATCAAGTCTCTTAACAGTAGATCTTTATAGTGATAAGTATTTAACTGTTAGTGATGATTCGCTTAGATTTTACCCAGGTTATTCAAGTTTACTTAATTTAGTAAGAGGTAGACCTGTCACTGATAGCTATAACAAACAGAACCTTAATAATCTTTCTGAAGTAGAATGGGCCTCTGGTGCTTTTTTAATTTTTCAGGCTGGTTTATATCACAACTTATCAGGTTTTGATAAAAAGTACTTTATGTATTATGAGGACGTAGATATTTGTTTTCGAGCAAATAAGTTATTTAATTCAAAGGTTACTTTTTTGAAAGGAATTAAGGCTTATCATAAAGGAGCTTTTGCTAACAGACGTATTTTTTCAAAACATTTTTGGTGGTACATATCTAGTCTATTTAAATTTTTAGTAGGTCGTTAATGAAAAATATATTATTGACTGGAGCTTCTGGCTTTATTGGTAGGAACTTGCTTAAATCGTTGAATGGTTTTAATGTAAGTACTTTGGGAGGAAAAGGAGATCCTTTTTCTAACGGTTATGAATACGACCGAGTAGAAATAAATTCGCTGACTGATTTCACTGAATGTTTAAAGGATATTAGTGTAGTTGTTCATTGTGCTGCAAGGGCACACGTTATGAGTGATATATCTTCAGATCCTCTTCAAGAATACCGTGAGGTAAATACATTTGGAACTTTAAACCTAGCTAGGCAATCAGTTGCAGCGGGTGTTAAACGTTTTATTTTTATAAGTAGTATTAAGGTTAACGGTGAATCGACAAGCTTTGGAATGCCATACAAACATAGCGATCCACATAATCCTCAAGACTTTTATGGTCAATCAAAATCTGAAGCTGAACTTCAGCTTATAGAATTATCAAATAAGACTGATTTAGAGGTTGTAATTATTCGTCCAACTTTAGTTTATGGGCCTGGTGTAAAAGCAAATTATTCTTCTCTACTAAATTTAGTGTCAAAAGGTTTACCATTGCCTTTCGGGCTTATTAATGATAACAAACGTAGTTTAGTTTCAGTAAAAAACCTTGTTGATCTGATAATAACTTGTATTAGTCATTCAAAAGCTATTAATCAGGTATTCTTGGTTTCCGATGATCATGATGTGTCTACGGCTTCAATCGTAAAGCATATGTCAGTAGGACTCGGAAAATCGAGTCGATTGCTGCCAGTACCTTTATGGTGCTTCCGCCTAGCTGGTAAGTTATTAGGCAAGTCTGATGTAGTCGACAGATTATTAGGAAGTCTGCAGGTTGATATCAAACATACTAAGGACACGTTAGGCTGGACACCTCCACAAACACTAGAAGAAGGCTTTAAAGATACCGCAGAAGCTTTTATTCTTAATAAAAATATTTAGGGTATTTAAATGATTCGTGTATTAGATTTTTTAGCAGCTTTTTTGGGTTTGTTGTTTCTTTGGCCAGTGTTACTTATTGTTACGATAATTGGCATGTTTGATACCGGTTCACCTATTTTTGTTCAAACCCGTGTTGGCCGAAAAAAAAAGCCGTTTAAATTGATTAAGTTCCGTACAATGTCAGTTGAAACCAAATCAGTGGCTAGTCACTTAGCGAGTAATGCTTCAATTACTAAGATGGGTACGTTTTTACGTAAAACTAAGATTGATGAGTTGCCTCAATTAATTAATGTGGTTAAAGGTGAAATGAGCTTGGTTGGTCCACGTCCAAATTTATTTAACCAAGAAGAATTAATCAAAGAGCGTGATGCTTTAGGTGTTTATGATGTTTTACCTGGTATTACAGGTTTAGCTCAAGTTCAAAATATTGATATGTCTACGCCTGCTTTGTTAGCAAAAACAGACAAGCGCATGATTGATAGCCTAAATGTTAAAGATTATTTTAAGTATATTATGATGACAGTTACCGGTAGTGGTTCAGGTGACGCGGTAAAATAATAGCTCCGCTCATCTATCTATTTTCCCTCGATTAAGTTTTGTTCTTTAACACCTGCTTTGCAGTTTTAAAGTTCTGAAAGTTATAAAATTAAAGGTTTATTAAAATAAATATGAAGATTGCTATTGCTGGTACGGGTTATGTTGGTTTGTCAAACGCTATGCTACTTTCGCAGCATAATGAAGTTGTTGCCATAGATATTGTCGAAGAAAAAGTTGAAATGTTGAATAATGGTATTTCGCCAATTGTGGATGAAGAAATAACAGACTTTCTTAAAAATCATGCTCTTTCATTTACAGCTACATTAGACAAAGAGTTTGCGTACAAAAATGCTGAGTATGTAATTATCGCAACTCCGACAGATTATGACGTTAAAACAAACTTTTTTAACACGTCGTCTATTGAAGCTGTAATTAAAGATGTAATGTTAATTAACCCAAAAGCGATAATGGTTATCAAGTCAACTGTCCCAGTTGGTTACACAAGTCGAATTACTGAGGAGCTGGGTTGCAGTAACTTGATCTTCTCACCCGAGTTTTTACGTGAGGGTAGGGCGCTTTATGATAACCTTTATCCTTCACGTATTATTGTTGGCGAACAAAGCGAGCGAGCTAAAATTTTTGCGAACTTACTAGTTCAAGGCGCAATTAAAGAAAATATCGATGTTTTATTTACAGACTCTACTGAGGCTGAAGCTATCAAATTGTTTTCTAACACTTATTTAGCGCTTCGTGTTGCTTATTTTAATGAGTTAGACACCTATGCTGAATCTCATGGCTTGAATTCACGTCAAATCATTGAAGGGGTTGGTTTAGATCCTCGTATCGGCAGTCATTACAATAATCCTTCATTTGGTTATGGTGGCTATTGCTTACCTAAGGACACTAAACAATTACGCGCAAACTACTCAGATGTACCAAATAATATCATCGGTGCAATTGTTGACTCAAATACCACGCGTAAGGATTTTATAGCAGATGCAATTTTAAAGCGTGAACCTAAAATAGTGGGTATTTACCGTTTAATAATGAAAACTGGGTCAGATAATTTCAGGGCATCGAGTATTCAAGGGATTATGAAACGCCTGAAAGCTAAAGGAATCCAGGTAGTGGTATTTGAGCCAGTGATTGAAGAAGACCACTTTTTCCACTCTGAAGTTATAAAATCGCTGGAAGACTTTAAAGCTTTGTCAGATGTTATTGTATCTAATCGCATGGTTGATGAAATCCGAGATGTAAGTGATAAGGTGTATACTCGTGACCTTTTCGGTTCAGATTAGTTTTTGAGGTAATGATATGAAGTATTTGGTCACTGGTGCAGCTGGATTTATTGGTAGTGCAGTTGTTGAAAAACTAGTAGCAAGCGGACATGAGATAGTTGGTATTGATAATATAAACGATTATTACGACCCTGATTTAAAACATGCACGTTTAAAACGTATCGAAAATGATAACTTTCGCTTAATTAAGCTGGATATCGCAGACAGAGAAGATGTTAAACAGTTATTTGAAAATGAGCAGTTTGATCGCGTTATTCATTTGGCGGCACAAGCTGGTGTGAGGTATTCGATTGAGAATCCTCATGCCTATGCAGATTCGAATTTAGTTGGTCATTTAAATATTTTAGAAGGGTGTCGCCATAACAAGGTACAACACCTTGTTTACGCATCTTCTAGCTCTGTTTATGGATTGAATTCTAAAACCCCATTTTCGACGTCAGACAGTGTAGATCACCCAGTTTCGCTTTACGCGGCTACCAAAAAGTCTAATGAGTTGATGGCTCATAGCTATTCGCACTTGTATGACATCCCAACTACCGGCCTACGCTTTTTTACTGTATATGGAAGTTGGGGCCGCCCTGATATGGCGCCGTTTATCTTTACTAAAAAGATCTTAGATGGCGAGACTATTGATATTAACAACAACGGTGATATGTGGCGTGATTTTACTCACGTTAATGACATCGTTGAAGGTGTTGTGCGTATTGCTGATGTTATACCCAATCGAGATGATTCTTGGACTGTCGAGAAAGGTTCTCCCGCGGCAAGTTCAGCCCCATACTCCGTCTATAACATAGGCCATGGTTCACCTATTAATTTGATGGGTTTTGTAAAGGCCATTGAAGATGAGTTAGGTATTGAAGCCAATAAAAACTTTAGAGAAATGCAACCTGGTGATGTGTACCAAACTTATGCGGAAGTAGCTGACTTATTTGAAGCAACTGGCTATAAACCGAGTGTAGGTGTCAAAGAAGGTGTTGCTGAATTTGTGAAATGGTATCGAGAGTTTTATAACAAATAGATCTATCTATCTATCTATTATGATTTTAGCGCTAGAGTATTGATTTACTTAAACTAGCGCTAATTTTTTCTGTCTCATTATCAAAAAAGTCGATAAAAATGTGTCTCATTGGTTTTTTGTTCACATTTATTCCTACAATTCCAGAGTAGTGCACAAGTTAAGTTTTTTCTTCGTGTTCTTTCATGCTCTCACATATAATATCCTAAGCTAGTTGTACGCATTACTCATATTACCCTGTAAATGGTATAGTGGATAGGCGTTCGTATTTAAAGAAGTAATACACTATGATTTTTAAGTTTATGGAGCGGAAAATGGATTTTTTGCAAAAGTTGTTTCGTTTAGAGCGTAGTCAAAAACGTTTAGTGAGTATCGCAATTGACACTGTTTTTCTAAGCTTTGCCTTTTGGGCTGCGTTATTAGTCAGAGTTGATGATGTCAGTGTGTTGCTTAATGGGCATTACTGGGCTTTGGTTGCTACAAGTATTCCTTTCAGCATTTTAGCGTTCGCCAAGCTTGGTTTGTACCGCGCGGTATTGCGTTATATGAGCTTACAAGCAATAACGGCTATTTTACTTGGTATTGTCGCGTCAACTGTCACTTTAGTGTTCGTCTCTTATTTTACTGAAGCGCATCTGCCTCGCACTGTTCCTATCATATATGCCATGTTCGCTTTGGTGTTTGTAGGGGGAACGCGTGCACTTGTTCGTTCTTTAGTTGGCTCAGGTATTAAACGTCACGGTGAGCCAGTGATTATTTATGGTGCAGGGGTCAGTGGTCGTCAATTACTGAACTCTTTGGTGCTAAGCCATGAATATTACCCTTACGCTTTCGTCGATGATGATGAAGCGCTACATGGCAGCGTAATCCAAGGTGTTCACGTTCATTCACCCTCAATCATACGTAAACTCATCACTCAAAAAGCAGCAACCAAAGTGTTGCTTGCAATACCCAGTGCAACCAGAGCCAAACGTAAAGACATTCTTAATCGTTTAGAGTCGTTATCTACTCAGGTGTTAACCATTCCTGCAATGGCCGATCTGGTAAGTGGTAATAAACTTTATAGTGATATTAAAGAAGTTGAAATTGATGATTTATTAGGGCGTGATTCGGTCGCGCCTAGACAAGATTTATTAACCGCCAATATTACCGATAAAGTGGTTATGGTGACTGGTGCTGGCGGCTCTATCGGCTCAGAATTATGTCGTCAAATTTTAAAAAAATCACCAAAAAAATTAGTGTTATTCGAACTGTCTGAATATTCGCTTTATGCCATTGAAAGAGAGCTATCTGCTACTGCAAAAGAGCTTGGGCTTAATGTGCGCATTTTGCCAATGATGGGCTCGGTTCAGCGTGAAAATCGTGTTCAAGCGATTATGGAATCTTTTGGCGTTCAGACTGTATACCACGCCGCAGCTTATAAGCATGTGCCACTGGTTGAGCACAATGTTGTTGAAGGCGTTCGCAATAACGTGTTTGGCACCCTATACACAGCAAGAGCGGCTATTGCTGCAAAAGTTGAAACCTTTGTTTTAGTTTCAACAGATAAAGCGGTACGACCAACTAACGTTATGGGCACAACCAAGCGTATGGCAGAGCTTGTGTTACAAGCTTTTTCAAAAGAGGATCATCAAACTCGCTTTTGTATGGTGCGATTTGGTAATGTTTTAGGGTCATCAGGCTCTGTAGTACCGCTATTTAGAACCCAAATTGCTAATGGCGGTCCAGTTACTGTGACTCACCCAGACATCACCCGTTTCTTTATGACCATTCCTGAAGCGTCGCAATTGGTTATTCAGGCTGGTGCTATGGGTAAAGGCGGTGATGTGTTTGTATTAGATATGGGTAAATCAGTCAAAATTGTCGATTTAGCCAGTAAAATGATCCGATTAAGTGGTTTTGATGTCCGTGATGAATTGAACCCTGAAGGTGAAATCGCGATTGAATATAGTGGATTACGCCCAGGAGAAAAACTCTATGAAGAGTTACTAATTGGTGATGATGTCACGGGTACTGAACACGAAAGAATTATGACAGCCAATGAGGTTCATCTGTCATGGGCAGAGTATTCGAAAATTCTTGAGCGCTTAGATTCCGCTTGTCATGCTTTTGACCATGCCACAATACGGGACATTTTATTAACCACGCCGACAGGCTTTGCGCCAACGGATGGTATTTGTGATTTGCTTTATCAGCAAACAGAAAAAAACAAACCAGCTGTTCAAAATGTGGTTAATTTAGTCTAGTATATTTTTATCATTATTTTTCAGTCACCTAATTAAATAAGGTTTTTCATGAAAGTTGTTATTCCCGTTGCAGGCCTTGGCACACGTATGCTTCCTGCAACTAAAGCGATTCCAAAAGAAATGCTACCTATCGTGGACAAGCCGCTTATTCAGTATATCGTTAATGAGTGTGTAGCTGCTGGCGTTAAAGAAATTGTACTGGTTACCCATGCCAGTAAAAATGCCATTGAAAACCACTTTGATAAATCTTACGAACTTGAATCAACGCTTGAAAAGCGTGTTAAACGTCAGCTGTTAGAAGAAGTACAGTCAATTTGCCCTAAAGACGTTTCTGTTATTAGCGTTCGTCAAGGTGAGGCTAAAGGCTTAGGGCATGCTGTGTTGTGTGCTAAACCTTGTATCGGTAATGAACCTTTTGCAGTGGTATTGCCTGATGTTATTTTAGATGAATATACAGCCAACCAAAAAACTGAAAATTTAGCTGCGATGATGGCACGTTACCATACCAGTTTTGCTAGTCAGATTATGGTTGCGCCAGTACCAGATAATGAAGTGAACAAATACGGTATTGCAGATTGTAATGGTGAAGAAATCTCCCCAGGTGATTCAGCTAAAATCAAAGCTATGGTTGAAAAGCCTGCCATTGGGACTGCTCCATCAAACTTAGCTGTTGTTGGTCGTTATGTGCTATCAGAAAAAATCTGGAATCTATTAGCTAAAACACCAGCGGGCGCGGGTGACGAAATTCAGTTAACAGATGCGATTGATATGCTAATTGAACAAGATACTGTTGAAGCGTTCAATATGACCGGTAAATCACATGATTGCGGCGACAAACTAGGTTACATGAAAGCCTTTGTTGAATATGGCCTGCGCGACAAAAAGCTCGGTGATGATTTTGCTAAAGTAATTAAAACATTGCTCTAGATTAGATTACTTCGCATTACCAATAAAACCAACTCACAATGAGTTGGTTTTTTGCTTTTAGAGGCAAAATTATAAAATGGGGATTTTAAACCCAAAGCTATTTACGAAAAGCCTTCACTTCGCATCAGCGTATCAAATGCATTTCCATCAGTACGTGATGCATTAGCTACATAAGGAGCATATACGTCAAACAATAAGCGAGTATCGCTGTGACCAAGCATTTGAGAGATGTACAAGGGATTCTCAAGGGCTGCGATATGAAGCACTGCTGCAGTGTGGCGCGTCTCGTAAGCGCGTCTGCGTTTAAGTCCAGCTTTAATCAATGTTGGGTACCATAATGCTTTACTCACATAGTGGGTATCCAGTGGCGCACCTGATTTGCCGGTAAACACAAAGTCAGAATAGGGGGCATAACCAGCCTCATACGAATCTTTAATGCGTTTAAAGGCTTCGTAGATGGTATCGCACACCTTTAAGTCTCGGCGTGATTTAGGCGTTTTAACATCACACACTTCACCATTTACCCAGTTCTGACGGATACGAATTAAACGGTGTTCAAAATCAATATGCTGCCATTCAAGGCCGTGTATCTCGCAGCTACGTATCCCAGTCCAAAATCGGATAATAAAGTAATCCTTCCACTCTTGTGGCACCTTGTCTAAAAACTTGCGCACCTCTTCAATCGTCATTGGGTATGACTCTGCTTTTTCTTCCTTGAGCGCTTTGTAGCGTCTTAAGGGATATTCAAATTTACATTCTTCAGCGGCCAAGCTAATGATGGCAATTACAGGCCAAAGTAAGAAATTAATACGGCAATTGGATAATTGACGTGTATCACTGTCTTTCATTATTTCCATCAGTTCCTGACGAAAATAATCTATTTGCGACAGGGTGATTTCATTTACCAAGGTATTACCGAATTCGGGTATAAGGTATTTATCGAGCGTGTTGCGCATGGTGCTTTTATAACTGTTTTTCCAAGCCCCTTTTTTGCGTTTAAACCATTGGTTGGCAAAATTATCAAAGAAAGGGTATTCACGATCAGGATGTTTGTCGCGTTGCCGTTGCTCAAATTTAGCGACCTTTTTACTTTTCGGAAAATAGTCACGATATTGAAAGCTGCCTAAATCAATCTCAGCATTCATTTTTTTGAGCATGGCTTTAGCTTGGGTGAGGTTTTTAGGGGTTGCCATCAGTTTACTGCCTTCACGAAAACGGCAGCCATAAAGCTGCATGTCGAACTGAATGCGCCCGTTTGGACGTATGCGAATATGAGCCATAGTGGTCAACCCAAACTGGACACTTTTAGTTGGAAATTTTCAAACGCTACTGGTGACAGATCACCATTAGCGGAATGTAGCCGTTCTAAGTTGTAATATTTCATATAAGTAGCCACGTCTTTTTCGAGACTGTTACACCCTCCCAGATTTCTTCATCCATTAAAGATAGCAGCACTACATAATCACCATTTTATATTTTTGAATTCTTTAAATACCAGTAAGGCTGCACCAAATCGCTTTGCTGTCTTGCTTTAATCCACAAAATTCAATTAAAGATTGCAGTGGCTTAAAAATGTCACAATTAGATGAGTAATTGCACTGCCTTTTCGTATATAATTTGCCTCCACTTGAAAAAGTGACCTTACTTTTGTTTTATACCAACATGGACTGTTGGTTTTGGAGTTGTTATGTCTCGTAAATATTTTGGCACTGATGGTGTGCGAGGAAAGGTGGGTGAGTTTCCGATTAACCCGTCTTTTGCGATGAAATTAGGTTGGGCTGCTGGGACGGTTTTAGCGTCAGCAGGCACCAAAGAAGTCATTATTGGTAAAGATACTCGTATTAGTGGTTACATGTTAGAAACCGCCATGGAAGCAGGCTTTTCTGCAGCAGGGATTAATATTGCTTTGGTTGGCCCAATGCCAACACCGGCTATCGCGTATTTAACTTCGACTTTTAGAGCTGATGCAGGTGTGGTGATCAGTGCATCACACAATCCGTATTACGATAACGGCATCAAGCTGTTCTCAAACTCGGGTACCAAGCTTAACGATGCTCAAGAATTAGAAATTGAACACTTACTTGATCAAGCCATTAATCATGGCGCAATGTCGTGTGTTGATTCGGCAAAGCTCGGTAAAGTGCGCCGTATTGCTGATGCTGCAGGGCGTTACATTGAGTTTTGTAAAGGTACTTTCGATAAGAATAAGTCCCTTGCAGGATTAAAAATTGTGGTTGATTCGGCTAATGGCGCAGCGTATCACATCGCTAAAGAAGTGTATGCAGAGCTCGGCGCTGAAGTGATCAGCATTAATGATAAGCCTGATGGCTTAAACATTAATGAGCGCTGCGGCGCAACTCACCTTGATAGCCTGCAAACTGCAGTGATGGTGCATGAGGCTGACTTAGGTATTGCTTTAGATGGCGATGCTGACAGGGTGTTGTTTGTTGATCACAATGGTCATGTGGTTGATGGCGATGAAATCATCTTTATTTTAGCCCAAGCGTTTCAACAAGCTGGTGAGTTAAACGGTGGCGTTGTTGGTACCTTGATGTCAAACCTAGGTTTAGAGCTGGCACTTAAAGAAATGGATATTCCCTTTATTCGCGCCAACGTGGGCGATCGCTACGTGGTTGAGCAGCTTAAAGAAACCGGTTGGTTGCTTGGCGGCGAAGGCTCAGGCCATATCTTAAGCCTTAAGCATACCACCACAGGTGATGGCATTGTGGCATCGCTGCAAGTGCTTGATGCTGTTATTGAGTCAGGTAAAAGCTTAGCTGAAGTTAAGTCAGGTATGACAAAACTGCCTCAAGTGCTGATCAATGTTCGCTTAAGTGCCAACAACGCCGATGAAATTATTGCCTCTGATGCCGTGCAGCAAGCAGTAACCGCTGCTGAGCAAGTGATGGGTGATAATGGCCGTGTTTTATTGCGTAAATCGGGTACTGAGCCATTAATCCGTGTAATGGTTGAATCAACCGATGCGGATATGACCCAAACCCAGGCGCAATCAATTGCGGATGTGGTTAAAGCGGCAAGTTAATAATTTGTCTTATCAATCAGGGTAGATTTATCTATGCTATTAAATGCCAGAGTATTGATACTCTGGCATTTTTGTTATGCGTGAGACATCAATTTCTATTGATAATTGGCGTATAATACCTTTAAAGCACTTTGATATAAGCACTTTGATATAAGTACTTTGATATAAGTACTTTGATATAAGCGCTTTAAAGGTCATTTTAATGTTGAAGGTTTACTGAGTATGATTTTAATCACAGGTGGTGCAGGTTTTATCGGTAGCACCTTAATACGTTACTTGTTAGCTCATACTCAAGAATCTATCGTGAATCTTGATGCCTTAAGTTACTCAGGTAACCTTGATTCATTAAAAGATGTCGCGAACTCAGAACGATATCACTTCGTTCATGCAGATATTTGTGATGCCAATAGTCTAAAACAGGTTTTTGCCAAGTTTAAACCGACAGCGGTAATGCACCTTCCTGCAGAAAGTCATGTGGATCGCTCCATTGATAATGCCAGTGCTTTTATGCAAACCAATATCATCGGGACATTCACATTGCTTGAAGTGTGCCGTGAGTATTGGAACACGCTAGCAACTGATGCTAAAACAGCGTTTCGATTTCATCATATTTCAACCGATGAGGTTTTTGGTGACTTAGATAGTGATGAACTGCCATTTTCTGAGCAGACGTCATATAAACCAAGCTCGCCTTATTCTGCCTCAAAAGCTTCTTCCGATCATTTGGTCAATGCTTGGCAGCGTACTTATGGTTTGCCAGTGCTGGTTAGTCATTGCTCAAACAATTATGGTCCTTACCAACTTCCTGAAAAATTGATCCCCCACACCATTTTAAATGCCTTAGCGGGTAAGCAGTTAACCGTTTACGGTAATGGCCTGCAAGTAAGGGACTGGTTACATGTAGAGGATCATGTTCGCGGCCTTTATCAAGTGCTGACACATGGCGAAGTAGGCCAAAGCTATAATATTGGTGGTCTTAATCAAGTGACCAATATTGATGTGGTTAACAGCATATGTGCGCTATTAGAGCAATTGGCACCAGAGGCTAAGCAAGGCTGCCAATCTTATGCTGAGTTAATTACCTATGTTGACGATAGGCCCGGTCATGATAGTCGCTATGCCATTAATGCATCGAAAATTCAAACACAGTTAGGCTGGCAACCCGTGCATGATTTTAATTTGGGGTTAGCTGCAACGGTTAAATGGTACATCGATAATCCTAGCTGGTGGCAACAGATCTTAACTGGTGACTACCGCCTTAACCGACTTGGGCTCGCTAATGGAAATATCAATGAGTAGTTTAAGCGCTGTGCAGCCCATCACTTCTGCACAGTATAAAGGCATTATATTAGCGGGTGGCACGGGCAGTCGCTTATTTCCGCTAACCCTTGGCACTTCTAAACAGTTATTACCTGTCTATGATAAGCCGATGATTTATTATCCCTTATCGGTACTCATGCTGGCGGGTATTAATGACATTTTACTGATCTCAACCTCTGAAGATCTGCCCAGCTTTAAACGCTTATTAGGCAACGGTGAACGCTTTGGTATTAAGCTCAGTTATGCAGAGCAAGCAGCGCCAGAGGGTTTAGCGCAGGCGTTTATCATTGGTGAGCAGTTTATTGGTGATAGTAACGTGGCATTAGTGTTAGGCGATAATATTTTCTATGGGCAAAACTTTACTGAAAAGCTAAAACAAGCTACAGCCAAAGCGTCTGGTGCAACCGTATTTGGCTATCATGTTAGCGATCCCGCGCGATTTGGGGTCATTGATTTTGACGATAATGGCATTGCCCTAAGTATTGAAGAAAAACCGAGCGTCCCTAAAACCAACTTTGCCGTTACAGGGCTTTATTTTTACGATAATGAGGTCGTATCCATTGCTAAAAGTATTACACCCTCATTAAGAGGTGAGCTTGAAATTACCGATGTGAACATGGCTTATCTGGCTAAAAAAGCCTTAACTGTGGATATATTAGGGCGAGGGTTTGCTTGGCTTGATACCGGAACCCATGATGCACTGCTTGAAGCGAGTCATTTTGTGCAGACCATTGAGAAACGCCAAGGCTTAAAGGTGGCCTGTCTTGAAGAAATCGGTTTCATTAATGGTTGGTTATCTGTTGATGAGTTAGCGCAACAAGCACAATTTCATCAAAAAACGGCATATGGCACTTACCTAAGCCAACTCGTAGAGGAACATCGTTGATGAAGGTTATTGATACTACCATTTCTGATGTCAAAATCATTGAGCCTGAAGTGTTTGAAGATGAACGTGGCTTTTTTATGGAAACCTTTCAACAAGCTCGTTTTCAACAATTGCTAAAAGCCAATCAATCCTTTGTGCAGGATAACTAATCACGCTCACATTATGGTGTGCTTAGAGGGCTTCATTTTCAAACCCAGAAGCCGCAAGCTAAATTAGTGAGAGTCGTTAGAGGCAAGGTGTTTGATGTGGTTGTTGATATCCGCCCACAGTCATCAACTTATGGCGCTTGGGTTGGGGTTGAGTTATCTGAGACCAACCAGCGACAATTGTGGGTGCCTGAAGGCTTTGCCCATGGCTTTGTTGCTTTAGAAGCGTGTTGTGATGTTGAATACAAATGTAGCGATTATTATGACCCTAAAAATGAAGCTTGTCTTAGCTGGGACGATGCTGACTTAGCCATTAATTGGCCTATTAGGGAGGTCATTCAATCTGCTAAAGATCAACAAGGGTTATCTTTTCAGGCGTTAAAAGCAATGCACAATGAGCAGGCGTTAACCTTAAAGCCGGACATCACAAAGTGAAGCTGTTATTAACAGGCGCTAATGGTCAGTTAGGTTTGAGTATTAGGCGCTGCATTGCAGATCATAATGCCTTTTTAGCCAAGAATAATGGCAACTATTCTAGAATTATTAGCAGAAATATTAGCAGTGTTAATAACACCGACTTGTCATCTCAATGCATGCCAAATGAGCTACAACTTCTCACGGCAGATAAATCAGATTTAGAGATCAGTGACGCTAATGCGGTCATGGAAATGATTGATAGGCTTAACCCCGATTTAATCATCAATTGCGCCGCCTACACCCAAGTGGACCAGGCTGAAACACATCAGCAGCTTGCTGATGATGTGAATGCCACAGGGGCGAAGAATCTTGCCTTAGCGGCGCTAAAAGCATCTATTCCACTTATTCATATCTCAACCGATTATGTGTTTGATGGCAAAAGTGGCAGGCTGCCATCTCAAGCTGCAAGTTCAGCGCTGCCTGTAGATGAGCCCAAGCTTGCTGGTGGCCTTGAAGCAACCTTTGCAACCGCCTCTAACACTGCTATTGAAACTGCAATTGAAAACAGTCCAAGCCCATATTCTGAAACTGCTGTGCCAAATCCGCTGAATATTTATGGCGAGTCTAAGTGGCGCGGCGAGCAATTGATTACTGATATTCTGCCGCAGCACATTATCATTCGAACGTCTTGGCTGATAAGCGAATTTGGGCATAACTTTGCTAAAACGGTGCTGAGATTAGCCAAAACTAAACCGACTCTGGCGATGGTGGCCGATCAAATAGGTTGTCCTACTTATGCGGGGGATTTAGCCAAAGCGATATTAAACATCGCTGCGCAAATTCAGCAGGGTAAAACAGTTTGGGGCACTTTTCATTACTGCGGCGATACAGCTACCAGCTGGTATGGTTTAGCAAAAGCCATTGTCGATGAAGCAAGTGTACAAGCTAAGTTACTAACAGTTCCTACACTCAAGGGGATTGATACTCAGGACTATCCTTTGCCTGCTAAGCGGCCACCCTACAGTGTGCTTGATTGCCAGCAGATAAAAATGGCTTGGGGTATCGATGCTTGTGATTGGCAAGTATCAATTAAAACTTTGATTAGAAATCTCGATATTGATGTTTTATAACTTTTTTTAAGAGTATTTATAACGGTTTACAGATTTTGCTCAAGCTCAGCTTAAGTAATCGGCTACACAAATGCTAACTCATTAATCGGCCTAATCCTCCCAGTGTCTTTGGTTAACATCTAACCTTTCGCAGTTAGCTTTTCAGTTGTCACTCTCTACCACTTAGATGATTGGAGGAGTTAGTTATTACTTTTTAGATCATTATTCCAAACAAACCTTTTCATCCTTTTTATTCCTTTTTGTTATATTCAACCCTTCATTAATAACTTTTACTATCAGTTGATACTGGTAATATGATTGCATGCAACTTTGGATTAACAATCATCGTTATGAGACGGATCATCATTTGTCTGTTTAAAGCGTATGAATTATTAAAGGTTTATTGGAATAGATATGTCGACACAATTGACTCATTTAAAGCAACTTGAAGCAGAATCCATTCAAATTATGCGTGAAGTCGCCGCAGAATTTGATAACCCTGTCATGCTCTACTCGGTAGGTAAAGACTCCTCGGTTTTATTGCACCTTGCGCGTAAAGCTTTCTATCCCGGCAAAATTCCATTTCCTTTGATGCATGTTGATACCAACTGGAAGTTTAAAGAGATGATTGCTTTTCGTGATCAAATGGCCGAAAAGTACGGCTTTGACTTAATCGTTCATAAAAACCCTCGCGGTTTAGAAATGGGCTGTAGCCCGTTTGTTCATGGTAGTGCTAAGCACACCGACATCATGAAAACTGAGGGCTTAAAGCAAGCGTTAGATATGCATGGTTTTGATGCTGCTTTTGGCGGTGCACGTCGTGATGAAGAAAAATCCCGTGCCAAAGAGCGTGTGTATTCTTTTCGCGATAACAAGCACAGATGGGACCCTAAAAACCAACGTCCTGAGTTATGGAATATTTATAACGGTAAAGTGGATAAAGGCGAAAGCATTCGCGTTTTCCCATTATCAAATTGGACTGAATTAGATATCTGGCAATATATTTATCTTGAAGGTATTGAAATCCCATCGCTTTATTTAGCTGCAGAAAGACCAGTTTTAGAGCGTGATGGCACCTTAATCATGGTTGATGATGACCGAATGGAGCTTGAAGAAGGCGAAGTCATTGAGCATAAGATGGTGCGCTTTAGAACATTAGGTTGCTATCCACTCACTGGCGCAGTTGAGTCGGTTGCACAAACCTTACCTGAGATTATTCAAGAGATGCTGCTTTGTACAACATCTGAGCGTCAAGGACGAGTGATTGATAATGATTCATCCGGTTCAATGGAAAAGAAAAAAATGGAAGGGTATTTCTAAGCTTTTTAAAACCTCATTTTTATGAAGTGTTTGGCACTTCTGATTATTTGAACCATTACATTACCAATGTGTTGCTGCAGTTGAATATACGCTCAGAGCAGCGCGTTAGCTTAAGGAATTTATGATGTCTAATACCGCTTTAATCGCTTCAGATATTGAAGCTTATTTAAACGTCCATGAAAATAAAGATATGCTGCGCATTTTAACCTGTGGCAGTGTTGATGATGGTAAATCGACCCTTATTGGTCGTTTGTTGTATGACAGTAAAATGATTTTTGAAGATCAAATGGCGGCCATTGAAAAAGACTCAAAACGCTTTAATACCACAGATGAGTCGTTCGATTTAGCCTTATTGGTTGATGGCCTGCAGTCTGAGCGTGAGCAAGGTATTACCATTGATGTGGCTTATCGCTATTTTGCCACCGAGCAACGTAAATTTATTATTGCTGATACTCCAGGTCATGAGCAATATACCCGCAATATGGCAACGGGCGCTTCGACTGCTGATTTAGCGATTATTTTGATTGATGCAAGGCATGGGGTGCAAGTACAAACTCGCCGTCACAGCTTTATTTGCTCTCAGTTGGGTATTAAGCACGTCATCATTGCCATCAATAAAATGGACGCGGTGGATTACGACCAAAGCGTTTATCAAAATATTAAGAAAGACTATCGTGAGTTTGCTGAAAACCTGCAGTTTAACGATATTCGCTTTGTGCCGATTTCAGCATTAAAGGGCGACAATGTCGTCAACGAGAGTGCCAACATGACTTGGTACCCGGGTTCAACCATGATGAAACTGTTAAATACCGTGACGGTTGCCAAAGATAAAACCCACCCATTTCGTATGCAAGTGCAATACGTTAATCGTCCAAATCTGGATTTTCGCGGTTTTTGTGGCACGGTTGCATCGGGCGATATCCGCGTTGGTGATACCGTCAAAACCTTGCCTTCAGGTAAAGAAAGTAAAGTTAAATCTATAGTGACCTTTGATGGCGAGCTTGAAAAAGCCACTATCGGCATGGCAATTACCATCACCTTAGAAGATGAAATTGATATTAGCCGTGGTGACATGCTAGTTCGCCCTCATGAACTGCCATTATCAAGCAGCAATTTTGAGGCCGATGTGGTGTGGATGACTGAAGAGCCATTACATGTCGATCGTGAATATGCCATTAAAATGGGCAGTAAATCAGTTTATGGCTATGTCGAGAATGTGAATCACAAAGTCGATGTGAACACCCTAGAGACATTTGATGCACATCAACTTGAACTTAATGAAATGGGTAACTGTAACTTTGCAGTCAATGAAGCTGTGCAGTTTGATGCTTATGATATCAATCGAACCACTGGTGCGTTTATCATTATCGATCGCCTAACCAATGTCACCGTGGGCGCGGGGATGATAAGAAATTCATTAGAAGGCAAAGCAGCAACCACTGAAGCCAAACCTTCAGCATTTGAAATCGAATTTAACGCATTGGTTAGAAAACATTACCCTCATTGGGGCGCAAAAGTCATAGGCTAAGCTAGTACAGATGAGCACCTAGGCTTTATCAAAAAGCTGCAATGCGATTGATTAGCTTGCAGCTTTTTTTGACTTTGTATCCTTGAGGTTGGTTTCTATTTATGTCTACAGATGCATACTTAACAATAAGTATTTTCATACTAACGATTTGTGGTTTATTAAAATTTCAAAGTCGACCTGCTGCCGTGTGCGGTGTGACCTTATTATCATTAGTTGCACTTGGGTTGGTGTCTAAAGCGCAATTATTATCGAGTATTGCTAACCCTGGGTTAATCACACTCATTCTATTAATCATTTGCTCTTTCGGGTTAGAGAAAACCCGATTGCTGAGAGTTATTGCCTCAAAAGTGATTGTTGTTGGCTATAAAGCCACTTTTTTACGGCTGTTTGGTGTCACCACGATTTGTTCTGCGCTACTTAACAATACCGCGGTGGTGGCGACGCTTTTGTCGCCAATACGTAATAACCCGCATCATTTTGCCAGTAAATTATTATTGCCTTTATCCTACGCGGCAATTCTCGGTGGCACGCTGACTTTAATTGGCACCTCAACCAATTTGATTGTAAATAGCCTGTATATTGATGTTGAAGGGCGTTCATTAGCCTTTTTCTCTTTTACCGCTATCGGCTTAATACTGGTGATTTGTTGCGGGGCCGTGTTAGCTGTGTGTGTCAGGTTTTTGCCAGAAAATGAACAGACTCTTGATGGTAATAAAGGTTATTTTATTGATGCAAAAATCATCGAAAACTCAGAGCTGATTGGCCGCTCTGTCGAGGCCAATGGTTTACGGCATTTAGAGTCATTATTTTTAGTTGAGGTCGTTAGAAAGGGAAGGTTAATCACCCCGGTCGCGCCAACAGAAGTGTTACAACAAGATGATCGACTTATTTTTAGTGGTGATATTGCAAAACTAGGACAATTAGGCCAGTTTTCAGGGCTTGAAACATTTGCCCATAAAAATGATTTAAAAGGCTCAAATCTCACTGAAGTGGTGGTAAAGCAAGAAAGTATTTTAGTGAGAAAAACACTAAAGAAAGTCGGCTTTAGAGCACTATTTGATGCCGCCGTGGTGGCGATTCGCCGAGATGGCGAAAATGTCTCTGGCAAACTTGGTGAAGTCGAGTTACAAGCGGGTGACTTTTTAGTGTTATCTGTCGGTGAGGATTTTAAATCTCGACGTAATTTAAGCAAAAACTTTATTGTGCTTAGCGGCGTCGAAACTGAGATACGCCTTAACGGCTGGAGGGCATGGTTAGCTGTCGGTGGCTTTTTAACTTCAATAGCCCTTGCCGCATTTGGGGTCATTGATTTACTTGAAAGCTTAGTGATTTTATTAGGGCTACTGGTGTTTAGTCAGTCACTTAACGTCAATGAAGTGATGCGCCGATTACCGGTCAATATTTGGCTCATCGTCGCCTCTGCCATTTTACTTTCCCATGCATTGGTTAATGCTGGCGTTGTCGAATTAATTGGTGATGTGGTTAATCAGAGTGTCGATAAAGAGCATGCTTATATTGCCTTGATTATGGTTTATATTCTCACATGGTTGATGACTGAATTAGTGACCAACAATGCTGCTGCAGCGCTAATGTTTCCCATTGCTTATAGTTTGGCGCTCGGTTTTGGGGTGGATGTTTTACCTTTTGTGATGACTGTGGCATTTGCTGCCAGTGGCAGTTTTATTAGCCCTTACGGTTATCAAACCAATTTAATGGTGTTTAATGCAGGTCAATATAAGCTAAAAGACTTTGTCAAAGTCGGTTTGCCCGTCAGTATTGTTTACGGCTTAATCGTGAACATCAGCGTGCCAATATTTTTCCCGTTTTAATGGGCAGCTTTAAACAATAAAAACATAATATTTGTCAGTATTAACAGAACTAAAAAGTGAACAAGGAATAATCATGTCAAATACACCCTACCAAGACGTTAATGTGCTTGGTGACAAGTCAACAGATGTTGTTTGGCACTTGGCAAGTGTGTCTCGGGCACAGCGCATTAAGCTAAATGGTCATAAGCCTGCCGTTTTATGGTTCACAGGGTTAAGTGGCTCTGGTAAATCTACAATTGCCAATGCAGTTGATAAAATGCTTCATGATCTAAACTGTAAAACCTATGTGCTCGATGGTGATAACGTTCGCCATGGCCTAAATGGTGACTTAAGCTTTACTGATACTGATAGAGTTGAAAATATTCGTAGGGTTGGTGAAGTATCCAAGCTATTTGTCGATGCGGGGCTGATTGTGTCTACTGCTTTTATTTCGCCTTTTTTAGCTGATCGCGACATGGTGCGAAGCCTGTTGGCAGCAGATGAATTCATCGAAATCTTTATTGATACCCCGTTAGCGATTTGCGAACAACGCGACCCTAAAGGGTTATATAAAAAAGCCAGAGCGGGCGAGATTAAACACTTCACCGGCATTGACTCAGCTTATGATGCGCCGACGAATGCTGAAATTCATGTGAAGACCGCAGAGCAAGATATTGAGCAATGTGCTTTACAAGTGATTAGCTATTTAACAGATAACGGTTACTTATCGTAAGGCTTGGTTTTAAGCATGGTAGAAAGCACTTCTCAGCCAAAGATTTTTACACAAGGTTTGGCTTCAAAGAATCCACATTTGATCCTATGGTGCTTATGGCTAGAGTAAAAAATATTGAAGCGGCTCAAAAAGCATTAATATAAAGGATGTAAAGTGTGCCTAATAATTATTCCTGCTATTCAGAGAGCTTGAACAAGTGCGGCACACTAAAGTAACAAACTTTATTATAAGAAAACGATATCCGCCCTCAGAAAATTATTAAACTATTGAGTTATAACCGTTCATGGTAACCATATTTTTTATCAAATTTTAATACGGGCGTACAGTACTGCTATTGAGTGCTGCCATTGAATAATTAAAAAGGCCTTCACAAATATTTGTGAAGGCCTTTTTTGATAATAGTTATTGTCATCGTTTATTGATAAATAGGGACATTACTTTCTCATCATTCTCACCACATACATGCCGTCACTATTGGCTTCAAAGGGCCATACGGTAATATGCTCAAGCTTAGCTTGGGTAAATGGGTGTACGCTGGTGATCAACTCAAAGTCACTATTGTGTTGTAAAAATTGCTGCACCACTTGTTCGTTTTCAAGCGGTGATAATGAGCAGGTTGCGTAGACGAGTTTGCCGCCTGGTTTTACCGCCTTTGAACTGCGAGTTAAAATATCTAACTGCAGTGCGGGTTTATCTTCGATACAGCTTGGCTCATCTATCCAGCGCATATCTGGGTTTCTGCGCCATGTGCCAGTGCAACTACATGGGGCATCAACCAGTACGCCATCAAAATGGGCTTTGGCTACCGGTAAAGCATCGCTTTTCCAGCGCGCCACAGTAATGCTGTCAAAGTTTGCTCGTTTAGCGCGCTTATTAAGCTCTTCTAGGGCTTTTGAACGAATATCTGATGAGGTAATAGTACCTGCTGTATTGTTGTTTGAGGCGGCATTTTGCAGCATCAATGAGCGCAGCTGTAATGTCTTACCGCCCGCGCCACTACAGGTGTCCCACCATTGCTCGTTTGCTAAAGGCTGACAGACATTGCCGATAACTTGCGAGGCTAAATCTTGAATTTCAAGTTTGCCCTGTTTGTATAAATCAACGTCATTGAGGTTAATGCTTTTGCTGCCAAGGCTTAATGCATCAGTAAAGTATTCATTGGCTAGGGCATCAATACCAGCTGCTTGTAATGTGGTAACAGCTGATGCTGTATCAATGCGCTGCGCTCTTGCCCAAATGGGAGGACGGCTACTCATGGCTTCAATCAATTTTAGTTTGTTTTGCTGATCATCAATGGTGCATAGCGCCCAAAACCAATCGGGTAATAGTTGAGTTTCAGCAAATTCAATGGTCGTGAATAACTGGCCCATAAGGCTATTTTTATGGCTAACATCAAAGTTTGCACTTGATTGCGGATTAGATGAGTTAGCAACATCATTAGCGTCAATGGTTTGATTTATCAAGCTGACTTGTTCGGGGCTTAAGCCGCCAAATTGTTGCCACGCATCAGCAAACTGACGCCATTGATGCTGCTCAAGTAAGGCACAAGTGCTGAGCATTTGATACCAAGTTTGTTGCTCATGCTGAGAACCCAGCTGTTTTAACCAGCCCCACCAACGAAATAGCCCAAATAAGGTTTCGCGGATCACGCGGCGATCTTTTGAGCCATGCTTTTTGTGCTCACGGAAGTAGTTTGCCACAATCCTATCAGCAGGCATTTTGGTGTCTAATACTTCATCGAATAACTTTTTGATGGTGGCAGAGTAGCTTAATGCTCTTTTTTCTGCGGGAGTATTAGCTTGAAGATGGGGTTGATTAACTGGTTCCATGACTCACTCAGGTTGGCTTTGCAGCGCAATGGGGATAATAGTGCTGCAGTTTACCATGACTGCTACTGTTGTTAAATCCGTGGTTGCAAGGTCAACAGCGGTTAAATCAAGGTATGTGACCTCAAATGCGACTAATCCTTAGATTAGTCGCCTTCCATTTTGTGGATAAAAGACAATTTAGTAAACAGCTCTATTAAAATGGGTGGTCTACCATCACCCAAGCATTGGTGGCTTCATCTGATTGGGCGATATCAAACCTTACAATGATCCCTGCGGTTAATGCTCTAAGAGAAACGCCGTAATCAAATTTCAAATCGGTTAATAATTCATTGGCGGTATAAGCCTCGCCAACGCGGCCAGCTTCAACAAAGCCCACCAATTGAAACCAATCTAGACGTAAAAATTTAAGCCAGTTTACATCTTCGATGGGGTTGTTTTTGAAGGTATAGCGATATTCTGCAGTGCCGTATATGGAGGCTTTATCATGAAAACGACTGTTGTCATAACCGCGCATTCGATAAAAACCACCAAGTGTTGCGCCTTCGCTGTAAGGGGCATCATTGGTGATCCGCCTGCCTCCTTCGTCGTTATACTCAAGCTTCCATGAGGGCGAGTAACCTGTCCAAAAATTTAACGCTAATATACGCTGGGATGCCCAGTCGGAGGCGCCAAAAGAGAAGTATTTACTGGCTTCAAATTCGATAAATGTCCACTGATTATCAGAATCTAGCCAAGCCGCATCATGGGAAATGGCGACAAACTGCTTACTGCCGTAACTGGGGTTTCGTGAAAAGTCGGTATTATCATAAAGCAGTCCTAAACTCATCGCATGAACGGCGCCATCTAATTCTCCGTCTTCAAATTCAAAGGTTTCAAAGCGGTTAAATTGTTTCAGTGTCGCCACTGTGGCTCCAGACTCAAGCGGATTCCAGCTGTCACCGCCAGAGGGTTTTGAGCTCAGCAAGCCGCGGGTTAGTTCATAGTGTACTTGGCCTTTATCACGTGTTGCGCCAATGGGTAGGGTGTATTCAAGCTGTATATTCCACCAGTTTGACGAGCCATCAGCTTGTAAAAACTGTTCATTTGATGAGTCATTACTACCAGGGATAGGTGTGCCTGCAGGGGTATAATTTAAGGTGCCCCCTGCGTAGGCTTTTTTCTGTGGATAATAACCGACAAAGCCAACGGCACTTAAAAAGAAGCGTTCGGTTCGTGGTATTTTAAAGTTCCAAATTCCTGCGCCAACACCGTAACTGACATCGCCACCATAGACAGTAGCGCCAATCGTCATTTGTTCTTGTCCATAACCACTGACCATAGTGCCAATGCCTAAGTTTAATCCCATTGAGTCAGTGCTGAAAGCGTAGGGGAGTATCAGCTCTTCGGTACCAACCCTTGGGGACTCAGCGCGATTAACGATGGATTTGATATTCTTTGGCGCGCTATGGGCAAAAGATTGCGTCAGTAATAGTGAAAAGGCCAAAAGGGCGGTGAAATAGTATCGAGTCGAAGCTCGGGAAAAGCGCATTTTTATCATCCGTGAGCCTTTAACATTGTCGGTGAGTACGTAATTAACGGGCTGATAGCTAATCATTTTATTTATTAGATAAATATAGATGAAGTTGATTAAAAATCTAATTCGGCGGCTAATTTAGGCCATATTTATTGCGACTAGTTTGAGGGCGACGAGTGATAGCAGAGATTAAATCGCTATCACTAAATGCTATTTTGTCCCCAAAAGCTCAGTTGTTTGCTTGCAAGAATGGCTAAGATCAAGCGAAGTATCGAGTAAATGGGTATCGACGCCATACAAGCCGATAAGCGTATTAAACAAATTGTCATGGGAATGTGTCCCCTGACTCACTTGCGTGATGATACATTGACGGTCGAGTTGCTTTGACTGGGTGTAGCTTTCTGGTAACCATAGATACCAAGGCACATGGGTTTACTCTGCTGGCGCAAAGGCATAAGGGGTGCCATGAAGATACATGCCGCTTTCACCTAGTGATTCACCATGATCAGAGATATACATCATTGCCACTTCATAATCGCTGGCATATAGCTCTAATAGTTTTACGATTTCTGACAAAATATAATCGGTATAAACTAAGGTATTGTCATAGACATTGATGATTTCTTCATCACTGCAATTTTCAAGATCGCTGCGCTCGCAGGCGGGGCTAAAATGCTGCTTATCTTTAGGGTAACGCTTGAAATAGGTAGGCCCATGGCTCCCTATCGTGTGCAATATCAATAATTGATTGGTTAAGGTTTGCTGCTTATTTTCTAATCTCTGCTCGATATGTGAAGCGAACTCGCGCACCAGAACTTGATCATAACAGCTACTACCGTCACACAAGTCATCACTTGAGTCAGTCGGAATATTAAACTCAATCACATGGGCTGCCAGATGTTTATCACCGCCATCATTGTCAAGCCACACCACTTCTGCGCCTGCTGTATGAATAATGTCTAGTAGGTTGTCACTGGCCAGTGCTTTTTCACGGTTATAATTATCGTGAGTGAGGTCGGAAAACATGCAAGGTAATGAATGCGCGGTCGCGGTGCCACATGAGCTGACGTTATTAACAATAATGAAGTCTAAATTTTCAGTGTAAGGATTGGTGTTTCGATGATAACCGTAATAAGCCATATTTTGAGCGCGGGCTGTTTCGCCGACGACCAGTACAAATAAAGTTGGCTTAGTTGGGTTGATATCGATTAAGCGTGCATCTTGGCCTCTAACGGTATAAGGCAAGGGGGTGACAAAGTTGTTTTTATAAAGATATTTTACCGTATTGAAAGCATGGGCTGGTATGATCATTTTTTTAAGGTAAGTATTATTTCGCCCCATGGACACATAGTCCTTATAAAAGCCTAGCAGCACGACTCCTATTAAACCTAAGCCTACAACCACTAATGTTGAGCGTCTCATTAAGGATTTAACTACGCTTTGTGATGGCGTTAGGCGCACTCACCACAACCATATGGTTGGAATTAGTCCAAAACCACGATATATAAAATAGACGTGGTGCTGATATAGGACAGGGCTTCGCCAGTATTGGTTTCAAAGATATTTTAAATCATGGCGTAATCAAAATATACCTGGTATTTCATGGTGCCATACATGGCTGCTGCAGAGGTGAGCAGTAAGATTGTCAGTAAGGGTTTAAAGATAAACCGAGACGAAAATAAACAAAAAACAATGATAAAAATGCCCAAGAGTACGAGCGCCGGCGTAAGAGAGAACACTAAATGGCTATCAGTTGATAATTGAAAAATACGTTGGATAAGCCCAAAGTTAATCACCAGCGCAAAATACAGCGCCATCAGCACTATCATCGTTTCTTTGCTGAGTTCTTTTGGATTAATGGCAGAATATAGGCGCGAGAATGCTGTCATCTTAAATGCCTTCTGCTAATGTTAGTCTCTAGTTTTATACTAGTTGAAATTTGGATAATTGGCCGCTAATTCACCGACACTGGTTTTCAGTGTCTTGGTTAGTCTCGTTTAGCGGCGAATGTTTATCTCTTTAAAGCAAACTCTATCCACGGCCGTTTTATCACGATGATATAAGTCATTATCACTAAAAATCTAAGTCTAAGGCAAAGCATAAATAGCTCATTAAACCAATGGTATGCTTGAACTCTTCAGCGCAGAACTCAACAAAATTATCAGCGCAAACTTGCTCAATGGTGACAGGTTTGATGGCAATAAAATCTTTGCGCTTTAATTCTTCAATGAATGGATGATCTTTATCAAATCCACGCGGTGGTCTTATTAAACTGTCCCCAGATAACTCAAACCCAGCTGCGGCTAATTGTACCGAAGCCTTTTTATAACCGTTAGGGTTTTCATCAATACAATGACGAATGGCATTGAGGGCTTTTGATTCAGGATGCCATATTCCTGCCGCTAAAAAACAACCATCATTGGCAAGGTGTAAATATATGCCCGGGGCATGGACATCTTTTGCTTGAAAATGCCGAAACTGAATACCGACGTTAAGCTTATAAGGGCTTTTATCTTTACTGAATCGACTGTCTCGTTGAGGGCGCATCATACTGCCACCGACTTTTTTAGGTACTGCAGTCAGCCTTGGCGATAAGCTGAGGATGGGCCCTTGCATGGCTTCGATAAACTTAAGGGTTGGGGTGCGCACCAAATCTTCATAGGTTTGCTGATGTTGCTTAAACCATTCTCGGTTGTTGTTATCAGCTAATTGACTTAAAAAATTAAAGCTTTGTTGAGAATACATTGGCTGCCTTATTAGTCTTAATCATTCATTGTCTCATAACGGCATATGATAACCATTAGTTCAAATACTTGTTCAATCATATAGATTAAGGTTAAATTCAATCTATTAACAGCTAGGGTTAAGTATCAGAAAGGCTTATATTAAGCTAGCGCTATGCACTGTCAAAGGCTAATTATTGCAGTATTGATAGTCTAGCCTTGGGATTAAACAGAAAACGTTAAAGGTTTACCATGACGACATCGTTACAAGTGCTTGGTTGGTGTGAATGGGCCACATTTCCAGAAATTGCTAATGAACGGGTCAATATGAAAATTGATACCGGCGCCAAAACATCATGCTTACATGCTTTTAAAATTGAACCCTTTATAAAAAATGACCAAGATTGGATTAAAGTGTGGTTTCATCCTCAGCAAAAGTCGCTGCGTGAAGTTGTGTGTGAGTTTGCGGTGTTTGATCGTCGTAATGTCAAAGATTCTGGCGGACATATAACCAGCCGTTATGTGATAAAAACGCCGATTATCATTGGTGAGCATCATTTTGATATTGAGCTGACATTGACTGCTCGTGACAATATGCAATTTAGAATGCTGCTGGGCAGAAGGGCATTATCAGGAAGATTTTTGGTAGATTCATCCGCATCATACTTGCTTGGCGCTTAATTTAAATTGGTTTTTATTCACAAAACTGAGTCATAAAATAAGGACTTATCGTGGCTTTACATTCCGTATCAATCATCAACCCAACCGTTAGCTCATCGTCTTCGGCTTTAGCTGCTATTTCTAATTCAAGCCCTGTAAAGATGACGCCTTCTAAAATCGTCTGTATTGGTCGTAACTATGTCGATCATATCCAAGAGCTGGGCAATGAGATACCTGCAGATATGGTGGTATTTTTAAAACCCAATTCGGCCATCACAACAGAGCTTATTGCCTTTCAACAAGAGCCTATTCATTACGAAACTGAGTTATGTTTTGTCATGAAAAATAACCAATTTTCAGCTGTAGGTGTGGGGTTAGATTTAACCAAAAGGGCACTGCAATCTAGCCTCAAAACCCAGCAACTACCTTGGGAACGGGCAAAAGCCTTTAACGGCTCGGCGCTATTCAGTGACTTTATTCCCCTTGATTCATTAGGTAAATCAGCCTGCGAAAAGTGGGCTTTTCAATTATCAATCAACGAAAAAGTTATCCAAGTGGGTCACAGCGACTTAATGATGTATAGCACATCTGCCATTAAGCAATCGTTAACTGAATTTATCAGTTTAGAAGACGGTGATATTGTGATGACCGGTACCCCAAAAGGTGTGGGAATGGTTAATGCTGGTGATGTTTTTACCATTAAACTATGGGCAGGAAAAGAGTACCAGGATAGTCATTCAATTGAGGCTTACATGTCGAACAATACGCCTTTGCTAACCCAGCAATGGTTGGCTAAATAGTTTTGTTCAAGATAGTAATCTGATGCTTAGCCGCGAAAGCTTAAAGAGGAAATTTTGATTTTAAGGTCTATACTTTTAGCGAAAGACCTTTATCTTAAATCCTGCTAAAAGGAAAGTTAGTCTGTTATCAGGCTAATAAATTAGCTATAAATGAGCGGCTAATTAAATATGACATTTCCTAATTCCTGTATAGAAAAGTATTATCATTTATATCAAAACTTGTTCAATTTCTCTGGTGTGTCATGGTGGTTAATCGATTTATCTGAAGACTCTAATACCTATTATTGCAACGATAGTATGTGTGACATGTTTGCTTTGGATAAACAATTAAATCATCACAGCGTTAAAAGAACCTGTCCCATTGCTGGAGATTACAATAAAAATATTGCTATCAAAGATTCCCAAAAAGCCAACAAGATCCGCGATGACTACCTTAAATTAAAAAATGGCGTTATCGAAGAGTTCAATAATCGTTTTCCTTATTACGACAGTCGCGTTGATGAAGTACTTTATTTTACCAGTAAGGCAAGGGCGGTTCTGCGTGATGATAAGGGCAACGCAATCATATTATTTGGAGTGATTGAATGTGAACGCACCAGTGCTGAGCTGTTTAAATTATTGAAAATTGATAGCTTAACTGGGCTTAATAACCGCCGTGAATTCGATTCTCAATTAGATTTCGTCATTAATTTAGCCAAAAGAGAACAGAAAAATGTCTCTTTAATCATGTGTGATATTGATTACTTTAAAGCTTACAACGATAGTTTGGGTCATTATCAGGGCGATCAATGCTTAATAAAAGTGGCTCAGTGTATTGCCCGAGTATGCAGCCGTTCGACAGATGTGGTGTGCCGCTATGGTGGCGAAGAGTTTGCCATTATTTGTTATGGCGAAAATGTAGATACGGCTGCACTGGCAGAAGATATTCGCAAAGGTGTCTATGAATTAACTATTCCTCACTTTCAAGGGGCGGAATCGTTGGTCACACTGAGTGTGGGTTTTGTTACCATGACGCCAGATGCTGATACAACGGCCAGAGAGTTTATTGAAAAAGCGGATAGTGCGCTTTATCGCGCCAAAGATCAGGGCAGAAATTGCAGCATTGAATTTACACTTGAAGTGGCTTAATCACGGTGTCTTTATCAATATCTGTCGAGATCCCCGTGATCCGAGCGAAGCGAAAGTTGCGGGGTAGTTCACTAAGTTGACTGGATACGGTTTGGGCGATGGTATAAGTACAATTTTGGTTAATCTGAATATATGGATCTAGAATGATAAATCTATAAGCCTGTAGAGTAAGGCTTATAGATTGAATTTGTATCATTGCTAAGAGTTAATTTGCCGCTAATTTCTCTAGCCGGCAGTATTAAAAATGTGGCTAAATGAAGGGCGTTGATGAATTTCAATAGGCACACTGAGTTTTCTGGCTAAGTCACTGGCAGCAATGATACCGCGAATATGATCCTGTTCGTGATCAATCACCAGCATATGGTGTAGACTATTTTCTTTTAAAATACGTACCACATCGCTGACTTTAGCGGTAGAAATTTGATCGTAGTCGAACGCTTGAAGATCTTCTCTTTTTACCATGACATCAGTCACTAGCACTTCATCAATGTTGTGTTCTAGCTTTTTCGCTGTCATTAATAAATTATGATGTGAGAGCTCTTGCATGGTAACCACACCAAGGAATTTATCATCCTTATCAATAACAAGTCGCATATAAGCATGGGTTTTTTCCATGATTTTACCTGTGCCTACCGCAGTGGTTGACGCATCAACTACGATTGGACGGGCAACATCAAAGTCAGTAAAAATATCTAATGCAGGTGAGTCCATATGTGCAACTTGAACTTTGCTTGACCATAGTAAGTGATCGACAGATGCGGTGCTGAATAGTTGTAAATTTCTCATTGGCTAACTCCGTTACATTAAAATAAGTAGATCTGGTAACTGAATATAGCGTTGGCTAACTTTCAGGATTGGTGCGACGTTTAAAATTGAGGGGCATCAAAAAAACCATAACCTTAGGCAGTAAGAATAGCGCTGCTTAAACATGTAAGGCAAGTACATGAATGACATTTAATATTGGTTAAGCCATTGTTGTGGTTGTGGGTTTTATGTGTGGTGTGTGCCTACTTGTGTTAATGTCGAACCTCTCTAAATTGACGAATCCATTTATCCATGGTTGGCTTGCCTACACTCATGGTTTGAGCAGCTTCAACAATTGAGTAATTTTGAGCTAGCACTAAATTGAGAAGATTCAAGTTTGAACCCTGCGCGAAAAAGTCTTCTTGTACGTTGCTCATAGTGTCACCTGTTAACTTATGAGGTGATGATATCATCTCTAACTAGGTGGCCAAATTAGCTATGACACTACTGACTCCACTCCACAAACTAAGTGCTGCTGTTGCAAGACAACGGCTATCAACAAAGTATGGCGACACAGAAATACAACACAGGCATTTTTACAAACCTAAAAACAGCTACGTTGGAATGTGCTACGACCTAAGGCCAACACTTAACGCGAATAGCGCTATAAAGATGCCTTATTGCTTTCGCATCAGTAAATACATTGCCGCACTAAGCAGTAGCATGGCAATGGTTGTATAAATCCAGTTAACATCGATATTGCCACCTGTCATTAATACAAACACCGGGATTAGAAAAACATAAGCTGAAACTTGTTGCGGTGCTAATTTTACACTGGCTTTTTGAAACAGGAAAAAGCTAATCGCAGTGGCAAAAACAGCAAGGTATAAGCACGCCAACCAAGCATTGCCAGAGACCTGTTGCCAGTTGAAGTCGATTATCTGTGGGGTTAAACAAACCGATAATATAATCGCGGCAGCGATTAGGCTCCAGCCAGTAAATACCATAAAGTTCTCTTGTCGATAGCAGGCTTTTATGACCAGAGGATTAGCTGCCATAGCAATGCAGCCCAGCATAAACAGACTGTAACCTGTGTTCCATTCAAAATCCAAGTTAGCATTCGATTGCTGCAGGACTAAAAAAAGTGACGCACTAAAGCCGACAATAAGTGCTAACCAATGGCTTAACTTACCCACCTTTCTATAAATTAGCATGGTTAATACAGCCGTAATTAACGGCAGCGCAGTGGAGAGTGCACTGGTGGCAAAGGCCGAGGTTTTAGTTAAGGCACTAAACATGGCAGAAAAATAACCCAGTGCGGGCAAGGATACTAAGGCATAACGCAATAGGCTTTTAGCGCTAGGTAAATTAAAGCGCCGAGTAACAATTAATAGGACCACAAATAATGAGGCAGCAATAACGTATCTAAGCCAAGTGGCAATCATTGGTGGAACCTCAAGCATTAATTGCTTGCCTACAGGAAAAGTCATCGCAATGATGAAGGTGAAAAATAGCATTTGGATATGGGGACGCGCCGACTTAAACATATGTAAACCTTAAATGAAAAAAGGGGCGAAAACTCGACCCTTTAGTGTTAATTCTAGCGACTTTTTCACATCGTGCTTTTTAAATAGCGACTTTGCTCTATGGGAATTAATGCTCCCTTTGAACGCTTTGTTGCCAAAACTGCTTCGACAAGTTGGCCGTTTTATTGGATAAACGAGTCATTTGCTCACATTTGATTTTAGCTTGGTCTGTTTGCGCTAAGCTGGTATTGGATAACTCATTAATCACCACGATGGATTGACTGATATCTTCGGCTACCGAGGCTTGTTGGCTCATGGCGGTGGCATTCATTTCTGCCATCGCCTGAATATTATCTAACGAGGCGCGTAACTGATCAAAAGCGCTATCGGCATCCTCTGCTAATTTCACTGAAAGATCTGCTTGTGCCTGACCTGCATCCATAGCTTTAGCTGCGCTTTGGGTACTTTGCTGAAAATTGCTCACAATGCTACCAATTTGAGTGGTGGACTCAGTGGTTCGCATCGACAATTGACGCACCTCATCAGCCACTACGGCAAAACCTCGACCAGATTCCCCCGCTCGGGCGGCTTCAATGGCGGCGTTAAGCGCCAACAAATTAGTTTGCTCAGCAATGCCTTTTATCTCACTAAGTACTGCTGAAATAGCATGGCTGTCATGTTCAATTGATTCAACAATGGTTGAGAAATGGGTCACTTCTTGTCTTAACTTACTAATGGCAGCAACTACATTCACCATACGTTCCTGACCTAATGTGGAAGCGTTATGACTACGGGTAATTTCTTGAGCTGTGTTATTGGTGTTATCACTGACTTCAGTAAAGCTGGTGGTCATTTCCTCCATGGCTGTGGCGACCTGAGTAGTTTGCTGGCATTGGCTTTGAGCACGCTCACGCGTATCAATAATAGTCTGATTAAGTTGCTCACTTTGTTCACTAATTGATGTGGCTGAATCAGCCATGCGGCCAACGACGCCACCGGTTTCAGTGATTAAGTAATTTAATGCTAAATCGATTTTGCTTATGTCAGTTTGGCTACCGGTTAAAATGCCGCAGGCAATGGGGTCGTCAATGATGGTAGTGGCTTTAACCATTAACGCTTTCAAGGGTTGGCAAAGGTAGTTTATGCCTAGTGCTGCGACAATAGTGCAGATTGTCGCGGCCGCAATGCTAAGGGCTGGAGTTGAAATCATGCTGGTGGCAATTGTGCTGATTAACAAGATAAACATTGCCCATAAACTTAGCTTGCCGACAAAACTCATGATGGGACTAGCGAGTTCTTTTGGCGCTATGCCATCATTGAGTTGCTGATAAACCTTTTCTGCAGTCGCAATTTGGGCTTTGGTTGCTTTACGACGAATCGACTGAAATTCATGTATTTCACCATTTTCATATACTGGCGAGATATAGGCATTAACCCAGTAGTATTTACCGCTTTTAGTACGGTTTTTGACGATACCAACCCAAGGTTTTCCGGAGTTAATACATTGCCACATAGACTCGAATGCTTGGGGCGGCATATCTGGATGGCGAACAATATTATGGGGCTGCCCATGTAATTCATCTGCGCTAAATTCTGAGATGTTGATGAACTCTTGATTGGCGTATTTAATGTTTCCTTTAAGGTCGGTGGTCGATAACAGAATGCAGTTATTGGTGAGTGCTCGCTCACTATTTATAATAGGTTGATTTATACGCATGGTAACCATTAGAGGATATAAAAGTGGCTACATTTTGCCTGAGCTGCATTATGGATAAATTGATAGCGGTCAAGTATTTATGATCTATTGTTAAGATTTAAATATTAGCATTTCAATATGTTAACTTTAAAATTAATCTGTTTCACCGTGTCTTATTATTACAAGGGCAAAATGACCAAGTGAAATAAAACAGCTAAGCAGCCAAAAGGGGGAATTACTTTCCTCAGGTCTTTTGTCATTCCCTAATTTGTTGCTTAGACCGAATTTTGCAATAAATAGATTAACAATTTAAAGCTTCAGAAATCACTATTGCTTATCAAGATAGTCAACCACGGCCTCAGTGCGATTTTCTGCATGTTCGATTAACTCATCAATAGCGCGATAGAAGTCACTTGAGCTTTCTAAGAATGAATAACCTGACAATTCAGTGGTGGCATAGGGCTCAATTAATGCTGAGTAACTGTTGTAGATCGCCTGCATTTTATTCGTTTCATAGGCATCATTAATTACAGTGAGTAAATATTGGTTATAGGTATCGCGATAAGTGTCATCGGCATAAATTTTAGCAATCAGTGGCCAGCTGTTTGAATTAATATCGGCAAAATCTAACGCTAGAGCGCCGCCCATTTTGCCATCTTGTAAGGCTTCATTATTGTCCCATGGGATCCAGGTGAGTTTTGCGGTATCTGGGTCGTTGTATAAGTAAAAATTATGCGGCATTAGGCCATAGGTGTCCCAGTTTTGAATCACCCCGTTTACGGCTAAATACTTAAGGAACACATCCACATCAAATACCGCTTCAAGGTTTGCGCGCCAGGTTTGTGGGTCAGTGCTGGCAGTATCGTCATGTAAGGCGTCAAATAATGCGAGGATATCTGACCAATCCTCATCATCTTCATTGGTTTTCTTCTCAAAGTTGTCTTGGCTAAATGTGCCTTCAATAAACATGGCTCCATCATCTTCTGGTTTATATAGGTTGCCATCATCGCTAGCAAACTGGCTATCAATCACAGTATCGTCGACTTCTTCAACCAGCGTATATAAGCCAAAATATTCAGGGCCGTCACCATGATCAACATACAAGGTGTAAAAAGCGGTATGTGATACTGCAAGGCCCGCATCTTTAAAGACATCAGCAGCGACTTTTTCACGTAAAAGTGACTCATCATCATAGTTATTTTTCAGGCTTAACTTTTTGAAACCATAAAAGCGTTGGTTATCGATTTGGGGGTAATCATCTTCAAATTCATCAAAATCTAACTTAAACGACAACTTAAGCACGCCGTTCTGCCAGCTTGATTGCAACGACGAGTTACCTTTAAAGCGGATCCCAACGCGATACCATTGCTTGCCTTCATAATAGATATCCGCAGGCACCATTATTGGGTTTTCATCGCTATCTAGAAGACTATTAGAACCTGAAGATGTGCCAAAACTGCCGTAGGTGTTCGTCATATCATCGAGCATGCTATTCCAGCGGTCTTCGGTAACCACAAAATCTAAGCGTTTGACTTCAGTATCACTGAATACTTCTTCAAAATTAGGATCGACATTTTTACTGTGAGTCTCATCAGTCCAATCAATGGTCTCAAAATCTGTGTCACTGTAATCCTCTTCTGGAATGATAATGCCAGTTTCAGGTGTGGTGTCTTCGGGATCTGTGGTTTCGTCGTTACCGCTGCAACCTGAAAGTAATAAACCACAGCTAAGGCTTGCGAGTAATAAAAAATGTAAGGGGATCCCGGTTAATCGAGTCGATGAAAAGCAAGCAATGTTGAGCATAAGAAACTCCTGATAATGACGCTATTTTTTGGTAAATGAACGGAATACAAGGTTATTGTCAGGTTAGGGTAATCAATTAAAGTGCAGAACTGGTGCAGAAAGGGTGGAACAAAGCAGTAGTTTTATTGAACTGTCTTGATTGAACCGCCTAGATGGCACCATTTTGATAGGTCGTTAGTTAAGCGGTGCAGTCAATCGCTGCAATCAACTATGGATTTAGGGGGCTGAAAGCGGTTAAAACGATGGGACTGTATTATTAACCTAGTGCTTACTCGTTGTCAGTTAAGACTATACGTGGTCAGTTAAGACTAGGCGTGGTCAGTTAAGACTAGGCGTGGTCAGTAGAAACTCTAGCGACAATATCTGCAGTGGTACCGGTTTCAGCCAGCTTTGGGAATATAGAGTTAACGCTATTGTTATGAACATCCATATTAAAATCAGTAATGGCATCTGTAGCGATGGTGACATTGTAGCCCAGCTCAAATGCTTGTCTTGCGGTTGATTCCACCCCCATGCTGGTGGCGATACCACTAATGACTACTTGGGTGACTTTTAATGATGCTAAGTACTTATGCAGCTCAGTTGAAGCAAAAGCGCCCCAAGTGTTTTTGGTTAACTGTAAATCCTCTTGCTGAGGTTGTAACTCATCAATCAAGTGGCTCCAATTTTCTGGTTTTTGTTGCTGCACTCTGACTTGTTCGGTGCGCCCAGGAGCGATGCCATCAACATTAACTAATACAATGGGCAAACTGGCATAGCGAAATAACGACACTAACTTACAACTATTCTCGATGACTTCTTGGATGGGGTGGCAAGTATCTAAGGTCACCAGACCTTGTTGTAAATCGATTACGATCAAGGCTGTTTGGGCATCAATGGTGGTAATACTCATAACGATAGCTCCTAGTTGTTAAGCGGCTTTGAGTGACGAGGATCAATACACCCAATATACCATCATAGCTTAACGGACAAGGGCTAGCATTTCTGAGTCGGCAGTATCGTTGGTTTTTGGTGATAAATGACAGCAGTAACGGAAAATAATTTTACTTGGGATAAGGATGATTTTGCTGCTAACTCAGAGCCCTGAGTAATAACTGCTTGAATTACCACCTAGAAGCACGTAATACTCTTGCTAGCATGTTTATTGTTCAATCTGATATGGAGCATCGATTTTGGAGCATATAGTTTGGAATTTAGACCCTGTTATGTTGTCGTTTATGGGGCTAAAAATACATTGGTATGGCGTGTTGTTTGCCACCGCCATTATCAGTGGTTTTTTGGTTATGAGGCGTATTTATGTGCTTGAAGAGCTTGATGTTGAGTCATTAGATGATTTAGTCATATATTGCGTGGTTGGCATTGTTGTGGGGGCGCGATTAGGGCACGTGTTATTTTATGAGCCAGGCTATTACTTTGCCAACCCCTTAAAAATATTTGCCATTTGGAAAGGCGGGCTTGCCAGTCACGGCGGCACGGTCGGCGTGTTATTAGCCATGTACCTTTATAAACGCAAGGTGCAGTTACCGTTTTTATTCTTGATGGATCGCATTGCCATTGCTACGGGGATTTTCTGCTTTTTCGTCCGTATGGCTAATTTTACCAATTCAGAAATTGTCGGGGTGCCAACTGATAAGCCTTGGGGAATAATTTTTCAGCGTATTGATATGCTGCCACGTCATCCGGCGCAATTATATGAAGCAATCACCTATTTAGGGCTATTTATTCTAATGTGGCTGCTATATCGCTTTACTGAGATGAAACAAAAACAAGGGGCATTATTAGGGCTATTTCTAGCGTTGGTTTATGGCTCACGTTATTTAATTGAATTTGTAAAAGTAAGACAGGCTGACTTTGCCCAAGATTGGAGTATGAGTGTAGGGCAAATGCTTAGCGTGCCATTTGTGCTATTGGGGCTAGGGTTAGTGGTTATGGCTTATATGAAAAAGCTGCCAGATGCTTCAGTCAGTTAGCTTTAAGCGATAAAAAAATGCCAGCGATTATATCGCTGGCATTTTTCAAAAAGGGATAGATATTTTGGTGCTGCAAAATGCTAAGCGCTCACTTGAGCTTAATCGCGCAAGGTCCTACTGCGTTTCTTAAGGGGACTAGCTTTTCATTGGCCAAGAGATTTTTTTACTCCCGTAGTAGCCAAGCAGCATACTGGCCATGAACCAGTAAATCGCCGACTCACCGCGTAACAAACTTGCCACCGCAGGTCCTGGGCAAATGCCTACCATTCCCCAGCCAAGACCAAAAATAACTGAGCCAATAATTAACTTAGGTGTAAGCCCCTGTGGCGTCGTTGGCATTTCATCGCCATTAACGGCATGAGTACGGGGTTTGATTAAAAAATGATAACTTGGCAAAAATACCAATAGTGCGCCACCAATAACAAACGCTAAGCTGCCATCCCAATTGCCGGTGACATCCAAAAAATTAAACACCTTGTAAGGGTTTACCATTTGCGAAATATTCATACCTAAGCCAAATAACAGCCCGGTGATTAACCCTACTAAGACCTTAAACATGCACACCTCCAGACAACCACACCACTAACGCCGCACTTAACATAAATATCACAGTGGCAATCATTGAGCGCATTGATAGGCGACCTATGCCGCAAATACCATGGCCGCTAGTGCAGCCATTAGCGAGTTGGGTACCAATACCGACAGCTAACCCGCCAACCAATAACCAAGTTAATGAATAGTCAGGTAAAGCGGCAGTGTGAAGGCCCATTAAAGGGTCAAACAATAAACTGGCAGCCATGGCGATAACAAAAGCCACTCGCCATGCTCTGTCTTTGTTGTTAGCGCCAAAAATGCCGCCTAAAATGCCACTGATCCCGGCTGTTTTGCCACTCAATAGCATGAGCATGGTTACCGAAAGGCCTAATAGCATTCCGCCAAATAAGGCACTCCAAGGGGTGAATTCTGTCATTCAACACTCCAATATAATTTAACGGCTGTAACACCTAATTGTCAGCGTGGTAACAATTAACGCTATCGCGCAGCATTAATTTCACACAAGCCATTGTTAAAGCAAGGTTTTAGAGCAGTATACAAGAGCGGGTATATTAATAAAATCTAATCTTATGAAATTTTGTTTAACTAGTTGTGCATTAGAAAAAACTTATGGATAATGTGTTTTATTCAATATGTGGACTATATAGAACGATGAATAAAAAGTATGGCAGACGACATCGTCGCAAAACACTAAGTTGCCATTACAGTTATTTCAGTTCAGCAATCGGTTGTAACGGGAGAGAGTCATGTCAAAAATTTTAATTATCGGTGGTGTAGCGGGTGGCGGATCAGCTGCAGCGCGTGCTCGTCGCCTTAGTGAAGATGCTGAAATCATCATGTTTGAACGAGGCGAGTTCGTATCGTTCGCCAATTGTGGTTTGCCTTACCATATTGGTGGTGACATCAAAGATAGAAGCAAGCTATTGCTACAAACGCCAGAAAGTTTCTTGGCACGCTTTAACGTTGATGTTCGCGTCATGAATGAAGTAACTGCAATCAATAGCGTAACTAAGTCGGTCACGGTAAAAGATTTGATCAGTGGCAATGAATACACTGAAACTTATGACAAGCTGTTACTTAGCCCAGGTGCTGGCCCCATTGTTCCGCCTATTGCTGGCATTGATAATCCGCTGACGCACTCGTTACGCAATATCCCAGATATGGATCGCATTCTTAATACCATCAAAACCAATAAACCCGAGCACGCAACAGTGGTTGGCGGTGGCTTTATTGGGTTAGAAATGATGGAAGCGTTTCATCAACTAGGGATAAAAACCACTTTAATTGAAATGGCCGAGCAGGTGATGACTCCTGTTGATCGTGAAATGGCAGGATTTGCTCATGCTGAAATTCGCCAGCAAGGTGTGGATTTAAAACTTGGAGTAGCACTTGAAGCTGTTGAGTTTACTCCTTGCGATCATATCTTAAGTATTGAGTCGGGCGAAAATGAAGCCCACCAACACAAGCAAGGTAAGTTAAGCCTTAGCCTTAATAATGGTGAGTCCTTAGAGACTGATATTCTTATTATGGCCATTGGTGTTCGACCTGAAACCAAACTTGCTAAAGAAGCGGGTTTAAAAATTGGCGATTTAGGCGGTATTTATACCAATGAAAACATGCAAACCAGTGATCCAGATATCTATGCCGTTGGTGATGCAGTAGAAGACAAAGACTTTGTGACTGGTAAGCAAACCTTAGTGCCGCTAGCAGGGCCAGCTAACCGCCAAGGGCGTATGGCAGCAGATAATATGCTTGGCCGCAATGAAACCTATAAGGGTACACAAGGCACCGCAATTTGTAAGATTTTTGACCTTGCAGTTGCTTCAACAGGTCAAAATGAAAAGCAATTAAAGCGTGATGGCGTTGAATACCAAAAAGTGTATGTGCATACCGCAAGCCATGCAAGCTACTACCCAGGCGCAGAAATTGTCTCGTTTAAAATGCTATTTGACCCTAAAACAGGCAAGATTTTTGGCGCTCAAGCAGTGGGCAAAGATGGGGTCGATAAACGTATTGATGTGATGGCGGTTGCCCAACGTGCCGGTATGACAGTTGAACAGCTACAAGACCTTGAACTGACCTATGCACCGCCTTATGGCAGCGCTAAAGATGTCATCAACCAAGCGGCATTTGTAGCCAATAACCTTATCAAAGGTGATGCAAGCGCGATACATTTTGAAGAAATGGATGATTTATCGGCAGATCAACTCTTGTTAGATGTCCGTAACCCAGGCGAGCTTGAAGCGGGTGGCTGTATCGCTGGCTCGATTAATATCCCTGTAGATCAACTGCGTCAACGCATGAGCGAATTACCAAAAGACAAAGAAATCGTCATTTATTGTCAAGTAGGCCTGCGCGGTAACGTCGCTTATCGTCAGCTGGTGAATAACGGCTTTAAAGCCCGAAACCTTATCGGCGGTTACCGCACCTATAAGTTTGCTAAAGCATAAAACCTGTTTTATAAGTTTTAGTTCTAACGCCAAAGCCAGCATTATTTGCTGGCTTTTTGTTTTGATAAATTGGTGTCTATTCCAAAGGTTCAAGTAGCTTGTGCGATTTTATTATTTTTAACCGGCAACATTAACAGTGGTCAACCCATAATGTTACCGTCGTTGTAACAATGTTTAATTTGTTGTTGTTCGTTTACCGATACGATGTGCAGATGCGGAGTTTTTGAGCTAATTGCATTTTGAGGGGTAACAAAGCAATGAATAAAATTTTATTCAATTTTTAATTTTGCAACAATCAATATATTCCTGTAAGCACTGATTAAAGGTGTTTGTGTATTGATAGAGTGAGCTAATGCTTAAATTGAATCAGCAAGTCAGAATCCAAGTTGATGATGTATTTATTCAATATCATATATTTGATGTTAACCAACCTATCATGGTGACCTTTCCGCCTGGTACTGAATTTTTTGGTGATAGTAAAATCGCTTCAGGTCAGTCGCCATGGGGTTTTGACTTTTTTGCTAAACGTCAAATGAATGTAATCTCTTTTGTGCATATTGGCGAGCATAACCTATTCGAATCACCCATTTTTGAATCATTCATAGATGATCTCAGTGACGATTTAGCTATTTTCCCAAGCAGAATTGGTTACGGTGCCAGTCGAGGTGGTTTTGCTGTAGCATTGTATGCTGACAAGTTAGCAATTGACCGTGCATTATTATTGATGCCTGTGAGTACCTTTAACGCTAATATTGTGCCATGGGAGCCCAAGGCGGCTAAATACAACAGTCTACGCGGTTTAGATGCCAGCCAGTGTCGTGCCGCATTAACGATTATTTATGATCCATTAACTGTGGTTGATAAGCTGCATAAAAGACGGTTTAGTCATTGCGTTAAATCATTAACTATTACAGGTGTTGGTCATCGTATACCTCGGGCTTTACTGAATTTAGGGATGCTGTCTTCTGTGGTATTGGAATATTGGCAAGGTGATATCAACAGCGATAATTTCTATCAACGCACCCGTAATAGACGTAATTTATCCTATTACTTTAAGCATATTCGTACCGTAAATACTGGCAAGCTGACTAATAAACGCTTAATGATTATTTACCGTCACAAGTTGGCTTACCACTTGAAAAATCTTGATGTTAATCCTAAAAAGATCATAGCTAAGCTAAAAGTTAGCCTGTCAAAAAAAGTGATTAGATCAATGAAAATTTTTAGACTTCAGTCATAGCGTAATTAGGCGTAAGGCGTACCTATTGGTTAAGCTTAAAAGTGGCAGTAGATTAGGAAATTTTGTCGTACTAGAAGTTGAAATTAACCATGAACTTTAAGCAACAAAAAAGGCATCTTTCGATGCCTTTCTTTTTAAGCTTTAAACTTTGAATAAACTAAATTAGCTTATTTAAGCTAATTAGTTCAGCCAATTACTTCAACAGCGCCACTGCTTCCATATCCAGTTCTATATCAGTACAACCTTTGGCACAATATATTCCTGGTGCTTTGTCTGTCGGCTTCGCCTTTTTAGTATTAGGCGGCAATTGCAGCGTGAGCGGTTTTTTACATTCACTGCATTCTGCGCTGTTGCCTTTCAGCATGCGCTTTATCAAGTTCTTTTGTTGGTTAAATGACTCTTGTGTGGTGCCATTTACCGCTGAAAAATCCAGTTTTTGTGTTTCGCTCATTACCGCTACCTATATGAAAATTGTCTTAGCTTGATTACAGCACTTAATCACTTGACCTGATCAAGCGGGCTCCAACGTTGTAATGCTACTGGTATTGCTACGCCTTGGGCGGTCAGTAGATTAATACGTGCTTGATAAGCTGCGCCGTGCATCAAGTGTTTTGCTAAGTCTACCGCATTTCGCTGGGTATAATCATCTAAATAGCTGCCTTTTGCCCATTCATTGAACGCGCCAAGTGCTGGACCTGCCCAAATTTGGTAATCCATTTCACGGCCAACTTCACCTGAATTCGACCAGCGACTTGAAAGGCCAAGGTACCAACGGAAAATAAGCGCCATTTTACGTTTTGGATTACCTTGTGCGCGTTCGATTTGCTTAGGATCGCGTTCGTTAAAATGCGCCACTGTTCCTGCCCAAATCTCATCAAGGCTTGAACGGAATACTTGTTTTTCAAGTTTTTCACGCTCCTCTGCTGGAATCGCTTCAATTGACTCATAACGGCTATAAATCTCGTATAGCTTATTAGCACGCATTGGGAATAGGGTGCCGCGTTTAACCACTTGCAGTTTCACGCCCATTTCGAACATGTCCGCAGCTGGTGCCATGGTCACGTCAGCCATTTCAGTGGTGGCAAGCAGTTTACGAGTATGTTCACTGGCGCCTGCTTCAACACACGCTTGGTTGATAGAGCCGGTAACAATATAAGCTGCGCCCATATTGAAGGTCGCCAGCGCGGCATCAGGGGTACCCACGCCGCCACCACAACCGACACGAATAGGCGGGTTGTAGTTGTATTCAGCTTGTACCTTGTCTTTTAAGGCCAAGATAGTCGGCAGTAACGTCACTAAAGGTCGGTTATCGGTATGACCGCCAGAGTCAGCTTCTGCAGTAATATCATCAGCCATAGGAACAAGCTGAGCTAGCTCCATTTGCTCGGGGGTGATTAAGCCTTCATCAACCAATTTTTGCAGTATTTTAACTGGCGCAGGTTGCATGAACTTAATCGCGACTTCGGTGCGGCTCACTTTGGCGATAACTTTGTTAGCAACAACCACATTGCCGCTAGCATCACGGCTTAAACCTGCCGCGCGGTAGTAAACAATTTGCGGTGTTAAGCCTAAGAAAGCCGATGCTTCAACGGTGCGTACTTTATGTTTTAAAAATAACTCAACGCTACCACGCTCAAGGGCTGGCTCGCTTGGGCTGTGAATTAAGTTAAACATGTATGGGCCGTTTGGCAGCGCCGTTTGAATGCGGTTAATGGCTTGCTCTACCCGTGAAGGAATTAAGCCCGCAGCGCCAAACGAACATAAGATGCCCGCTTGACCGAGGGCGATAACTAATTCTTCAGATGAAATACCATTAGCCATTGCGCCAGCATAGTATGCGTATTTAACCCCGTGTACACGGCGGAAGTTACTATCACCTAAGCTCTGGGTGCCAAGTGCGGGTGCAAAAGCGCTGACAGGTAAGTCTTGGCCGCTGCTAATGCTTTCTGTGACAACTTGGGCTTTTTGAGAAACCCCTAAGCCTTTTTCAGGATGGCTCACCAAGTAACAAGCTTGGGAAAGCTCTTTTAATTTATTACCGATAGCGGCAGGGTCAAAGCTGGCATCACTTGGGGCAACTTGCCAAGGCCATGGAGATAGCTTTTCGTTTTGAGTGCTAATTGTCATTATTAATCCTTATGCCTCTTCGATACAGATTGCGATATCTTTTACTTCGTAAATTCTTAAGCCGTCTTTGCTTAAGTTTGCGTCACCAATAATGATGCGCTTGCCGTTTTCATCTTTCACGGCGCTGATATGCACGTCTAATGACATTTGCTTGTTCAGCGGGTTAATTTGACCGCGATACTTCCACTTTATGTCAGATAAAATCTGGCCAAACTTCGGATTGGTAAAGCCTTTACCTAAGTCTTTACTGATGGCGTAAGTTTGCATTAACTCGATAATAGCTTCAACGCCTAATGAGCCAGGCATAACCGGATCTTGATGAAAATGGAACTGGAAGAACCAATCGCTTGGGTCAATGGTGCGTGAACCCGATAGGTAACCTAGACCATTTTTACCGCCTTTATCAACGATTTCAGCTTTGTCGATAAAGTTAAGCTGACCGCCAGCTAAGCGATAATGTGGCTGGTTAGCAGGGGCGTGGAATACCCGCGACTGCTTATCGAGTAAATCGACAGTAATATCAGCGGCGACATTATTATCAATATGCCAAGGATGAGTAATACGGCCGTTATCAATCCCTAATTGGTTTTTAAGGGCGTCGCCTTTAAAGTAACCAAATACTGCGCTGCCTTTATAAAATGGCTCGCCATCAACACTTAATTCAAAGGTAAAGCTTTGAATGATGTTACTACCTGCAATCACGGTGGATAATAACTTTGAGTCATTGACGATAGTTTTACCGCGTAAATCAACATCACGTAATAGCTCACCGCTACCATCTAGGTTACGGAAGAATAACTCTTGGCCCGGGAAACCTAGTGTGGTGCCCATATAGCCTGAGATAAAGCCGTTAGGTTGCAGAGAAATTTCCATTAATACCGAGTAAGGCATCACTGAAGCGTGGCTGTTTTTTGTAAAGTACCAAGCGTCTGCAGGCACTTCGTATTCAGCGATACACGATGACGGCTTTTTAAGTTCGCCACGTTTACCTTGAATATCGACCACTCGCGTAGTGAGCTGCAAATCACCACATGGGGTACGTGGTGGTATAAAGCCGCGGTAAATGCTGAAGTCTGGGCCAAAACAGTTTTCAATGTTGCCGGTTGCAAATTCGAACATGTGGTATGGCGTAAAGGGTAGCGTATCAGGGCTGCGGTTTGGGTAATCAGGAATAAGCGGCGCTTCAACATGTTGCAGCGGAATAACGCCTTTATTGGTTGCTGCAGATAGGTCAGGTATTTGTGACATTAACGGTGCATTTTTTGATGCTTGGCCGCTAGCTTTACTCGTCTCAGTACTCGAAACAGTCGCAGTGTCGTTAATAACAGTATCGTTAATATATCGCGCGCACTCGCTCTCTTCTTTAAGCATCACACCCAGATTTTGGAAATCAACCACAGCTTTACCGTTAAGCAAAATATCAATATTGGCTTTGGCATATGGGCGAGGGTGAATACCAATCTCAGTCACTTCCATGCGGTAAGTCAGTTCACCGTGTTGTGGCAGAACTTGACCACGACAACGCACTTTTTGCGAGGCATTTTCAAGTGGCTGGAAACGACCATTTTCAACTAAGGTGTGCATACCAATATGCAGCATGAAGAACTGCAGTAATTGACCACAACCTTCAGCCATTAGTGAGCCAGCCATGACTTGGTCGCCCTTAAAGTGACACGGGAAATACCAGTGATCAGGTGCCAGTGTTTTATGACCTTCAATGAAGCCTAAGCCCCATGCGCCGCCATGAACATCTAGATTGCCAACTTGCTCAATCATTAAGAATTTTTCAGAGGCGAAGCATAATGAATCTTGCTTACCTGAAGCCAGTTGATGGTTTTGATGCTCACCCGCAAAACAAGCGCCGATATCGGCGTGCAGTAAGTTATGGATTTGACCATAATCAAACTGGGTTTGAGCGCAATGCAATAATGGCTCAAAACGTGGCTTATTCGGGTTGTTAAACGCATCTTCACGCAGTTTAATTTCATCTTCGGTGCGAATTACGCCTTTACCATCATCAAGTTCTTGGTCAGTAAAGAAGCCTGCACAACCACCGTCCATTTTCAGGATCATCTTATCGCCAACAAAACACTCGTAAGAGAAGAAGAATAATAAGGTGTCGCCATTTTTAGCGAAATTATTAATCTTAATGTCATAACGAAGCGTGTCGCCACCGCGTGGTAAGTCGTCTAAAAAGGTCAGCGTACAATCAAGTAAACGATAAACGCGCTCACCTTTGTTTTCAAAATCAATGCCCAAGTAACTGATCAGCATTAAGTCACATTGACCAGATTCAACCGCGACAGCCCAAGGTATTTGGCCATCAACTAAATAGGGCGCATCAACTGGGATATCATATTCAGTGGTCATTGAACATGGCTTATATTGGTTCATGGTGGCATCTAATTTAGTGACGCGCGAGACCAATAAGTAATCAGTGGTAGGCAGGCGTACGCGGCGTGAGTAGTTATCAATAACAGCGTAATCAGGACCAAACACCTTGGCGATGTCGCCTTCAGCGTATTCAACTAAATCAGCATAATTCCAGATACATGGCTTATCCGCAGGGATAGGCGCGATATAAGGTGGCACACTGGCATGATTTGGGCGCAGTGTCGGCGCGACTGCGACTGCGACTGCAACTGGCTGAGCTAGCACGTTTACTGCTTGAGTCGGGGCGCTTTGTACTGGTAAAGCGTACGACTGACCATTGGCCTGCGCAAGTTGCTGCTTCATCAGTGCATCAGCCACTTTCAAACCTTCATTACGGCTTTTTAAGAATGCCAGTTGCGCTTGATGTGCTAACCACTGGTTTTGTTCAAAAGCAGTTAGATGTGCTGGCGGAACTTGTGCTTGAGCTTGTGCAAGCGAAGGTGTTTGCACTGAAGATGCAGGTTCCTGTTTAGCAGGACTGAACTGGGTAGAACGATCTGAAAACGGCATAGGGGACTCTATTATTGTTGATGGTGAATTCACCATCGCTTGTTTAGTCGTTGAAGTATTTTGCTGCTCACTCATTTGAGGTGCTTCAAAATGTCCTCGGCTCGTCATTGCTGTGACAGCAGCAGACGCTAAGGGTTTTATTTGGGCTGTTTTAGCTCGGATGCTATTAATCTCAGCCAGTGGCGCATCGACAATATGTTGGTAAATATCGCGGCCACCAAGGCTAACTTGCTTAACTAAGCTGAGCTTCTTGGCTGTTTGCTGCTGGATATCGATGTCTAAACGCTGCTGACTCGCACCTTGTTGCTGTGAAGTTTGACTCAGCAATAGCTGTGAACATTGGTTTTCACTCAATGTGGCTATGATTGCATGTTGTGGCTCTGCTGCGTTATTGAGAGCAAAAGACTTAGGCAGTGCTAACAAACCATGTAATAAACTGGCGATTCCAGATGCAGCAAAGGTATGGCCAATACAAGATTGAGCAGTAGTGCTTAGGGACTGGCTAAACAACTGCGATAAGGCTTGCGAAGCCTTGATGCTTGACGTGTTTAAACAAGCAGGTGCTTGGTTTAATTCTACTAATTTAATATCCGTACTAGTTAACCCTGTTTGAGTCAGCAAGGTATCAGCGATTGAGCCGATTTGTTCACTATAACCAAATTCAAGGCTTTCAATGGTGCCGTAACTGCCAGCAAAGCCAGATGCATTTATATCTGAATCAGTCATATCTTGATCAGAAAGCGCGCCTAGGGCTTGATGAATCAAGTCCACATTGGAAGCATTTGCTGTAGCGGCTTGTAATACGATTGCGCCAGCACCTTCACCAATTGATAAGTTCTGCTTACTGGCACTAGCTTGAGCAAGCGAGGCTGTCTTTAGGACGATATTCTCAATGCTACCTGATAAGTCTACTGCAGCAATAATCACTGCATCCAAAGGCTCTTGGCGAGATTCCATCGCCAGTAGATTTTGCGCCACATCAATACAGCGGTTAACCGATTGCTCACCGGCAGAAATCGTGAAAGCAGGGCCATTGAAGTCCCAAAGTGATGAGATGCGCGATGCCATAATATTACCAATGAAACTGGTATATTGATTTAACTTCGCCGCATCTAACACGCTATCCATCGCAATGGTTTCAAGGGCTTGGTATTCAGACTCTGACAAGTTAACGCCATGAGCTTTTAGGCTGGCTGCTATTTGCGTATGCAAGTTAACACGGCCACGGAATTGATGTAATTCAAGCTCTGTTTCCATTGCGACTAGCACAGCAACCTTACTGCCAGATTCAAGCTTTGCGTCATGAATGGCTTCATCTGCGACTTTCATTAATAGCAATTGTTGCGAGATTAAGCGGTCATCTTCATTTGGCGGCACTTTGAAGCGCAAGAAGTCAAAATCAAACTGATTGATGTACGCACCTTTTGGCGCCGCTTCACCTTCAAGGTTAATACCAAACTGTGATAATAATTCTGGGTGTTTATCTAAGCCTTTCCAACGTTGTTCAGGCAGGGCTGTAAATGCCGATTGTTTAGCATCAATCGCTTTAGCAAAGGCATTAATACTTGATAGTGGCCCGAAATGAGCCGCCATACCGGTAATGTGCATTGGCGCTTGGGCATTGATTGTAGAAGCATTAGGCGTAGAAGACTGAGCAGTAGAGCTATGAGCTGTTGTAGCCGACGCTGTATTTTGAGCTTTACCTTGATACGACTCAATCAACAAATGCGCGTTACAACCACCAAAGCCAAATACAGAGACTCCCGCATGACGGGCATTATTTCCCGCTTTGTCTGGCCAAGGCAGTACGTCACTTGGCAAGTTAGTTTTACCAAAAGTACTATTTGGTGAGTTGATGGGTGCGCTGACATTGATACTCGGTGGTAACACGCCTTGGCGCATGGCAAAAATCATTTTCATGATCCCTGGCATACCTGCAGCCGTTAATAAGTGACCTAGATTTGATTTAGCCGAACCAATTAACGGCGTATTCGAGCCATTAAGCTTATCTGCAAAGAAGCGTTCCATTGAGGTCAGTTCAACTTTATCACCTAGTGGGGTTCCTGTTGCATGGCACTCAATCACTTCAATGTTGGCAGGGCCAAAGCTTTCATCATGCATAGCCGCATCGGCATAAGCACGTTCAAAGGCTTTTACTTGGCCGTCGCTATTTGGGCTTAGTACAAATTGGCCTTTACCGTCATTAGATAGTCCAATACCGCTCACTAAAGCGTATATATGGTCACCATCACGCTCTGCATCTTCAAGACGTTTTAGCACTAATACGCCAGCACCTTCACCAGCAAACAGACCTTTAGAATTACTATCAAAAGGCGCTGAAATACCATGGTCTGGGTAAGCGTGAAATATGGAAAAACCCATATTAATAAAGAATGGGTCAGCACCTGATACAGCGCCAGCTAACATCATGTCAGCTTTACCAGTATGTAAGTAATCACAGGCAAGTTTTAATGAGTAAACTGAACTAGCACAAGCTGCATCAAGGCTTAATTGCGCCGCGCCTAAACCCAGTGCATCAGCAACCAGTTTGGACGCGTTATGGGCAATGGCACCATTTGACAGTGATGCTGGGATTGGTTGTTGATTAAAGCCTTCACTATCAAATGATTGTAAATTGAAGTTGGGTTGCTGCAATTTATGCTGCAAGGCTTTTTCAACTGCGCTGTGATATAGCGGTACAAATAATTCATTTGATTTTGCGGTTGGGAACGACAAGGTTCCCATGACAATACCGGTGCGATTAAGCGTTAGATTGTGCTCAGCGTTATTAATATCTACGCCGGCATCAACCAGTGCTTTACGGGCAGTATCGGTAGCCCATAAAAAGCTGTCGTCTAAGCCGCTAAATTGCTGCGCTGGAATGCGGTATCCTTCAGCATTGAAACTGAAGTTTTGAATGTAGCCGCCTTTGTCGCAATAAAAGCGGTCTGATTCACCTTGTACACCCTGATAATCGGCCGGATTAGCGTTCAGTTTTTGACTGCTAATGGTGCTGCGAGAATCTTTTTTATCCAGCAGGTTTTGCCAAAATTTAACCGGCGTGTCTGCGTCAGGGTATTGGGTGGCTAAGCCGACGACTGCGATTTTAGGGACGCTGCCAGCGTTATTTTTATTAGCATCGCTAGAGGCAATATTTTTCATATTCGATTGAGAACTCAAGATTGTTCTCCTTCTAATTGTGGGGCTAAAGTAGCATCCGCTTGAAGATTGTTCACTTCAAACTTAAGTGTGCTAGCCAACAAATTCGCTAACCCTTGTGTAAGGCAGGTCAGCGAAACAGGTGCTTTGTGGCTGATAAGCTGGGCGATACATTTAAGCAGCGCAGTTTGATCGTCTCCACCTTTGGCATTGACGGCAATGGCTTGGCAAGGCTCTGAAACTGTAGGACTTGTGCGAGCAATTTTATCAATCAAGGTGGTTGTTTGGCGATCTGCACCGATTTCAACAAAAAGTTTCGCGCCTAATTTACGTGCGTTGTTAACCAACTCAGTAAAGTTAAGCGGCTGACAAAAGGTGTCAGCGATTGAGGTTGCAATATCAAGGCTGCTGACATTAATCGGTTGTGAACTTGCAGCGCTGATAAATTTTATCTGTGCAGTTTGTTCAAGCTGCTCATTGTGGTGAAGCGCTTGTTGATAGAATTGAGCCACTTCGCGATGAATTAGCATGGCTGGCGCAGTATGCATTGCGGTCACGCGATTTGCTGCCATGCCGCGTTTGCCGATTTGTTTTAGCAGCGCTTTACAACTGGCTTCACATCCTGCCAGCACGCAAGTATCACCTTGAATGATAGCGAGATAACAACGAGGATATTGGGTTAAAACCGCTTCAATATCGGCTGGGGTTGCTCTAACCACAAAACTATTCCACACGATATCGTCGCTTTGATTCAACTGCCATGCCTGGCGCACGCAATCTAAACGACCTGAAATATCGGTAGTAAAAATAGTACTGGTTTGCGTCGCCTCAATCATACTGTGGGGTTGCTTCCAAATACCAAGACTTGCCCACATCGCCGCTTCGCCCATGGAGTAACCCATGGCAAAGTTAGGTTTTACATTAAAATATTCGCTAAGCACTTTGGTTAAGATATAACTTGCACCCACACCTGCAATCGCCAGTTCACCCAAACTCATATCAGTGACTTTAGCGTTATCAGCATAAATGCTATCTGCTTGCAGCATGGCTTTTACATCACCATCACGTTCTAGCTGAGCATATAAGTCAGGGAAGAAGCGTGGCAGTTGACTGAACATCTGTGGGTATACAGTGCCGACACCCGGGTAGACGAAACAAAGACCATTCGTGCCCAATGGCTCATTGGCCGTGAGTATCAAACAGCTACCTGATGGGGTCTTGTATTCAACTTCCGATGGCGAGCTTGCTAATGTATCTGAAGTACTTAGCATCGCCAACATGGCTTCAATCTCGCTGCATGCAGTTTCAATTGAATTGCCCATGATCACCGCAGCTTTACCTGCTTGGTGATCAAACTGGTTTAGATTGTTCAACATCAGTGCTAACAGCGTGCTGTGGTTAACATTGATTGCTGCACTGGTATTTGTATTAATAATAGCGTTTAGCTGGCTTTGTAACTGCGTCAGTTGCTGCTGTATACCTGAGACTGTGCTGGCAGATATTGGGAAAAACAATCTGGTGTTATCCAGTAATGAGCTTGCCTCACCAAGTTCAGTTCCCTGAACGAATACCACCGCGTGTTGTAGCTCGGCTTCAATAAAATTGAAACTGGCTACACGGCTTTGGTGCATCTCACTAAACCAATACTGTTTATTCGTACTGTTATTCTTACTGTCATTCGTTGTTGGCAAGCTACGAGTCGCAAGGTGGCCAATCAACTGAATCAGTTCAAAAAACTTATCTTTATAGCTAGTGCAATGAGTCGCATCGATTTGAGTTGGACTAACATGAGCCCGTTTGGCTTGAGTGAGTGCTTGTTGCACGGCATCTGATAACTCGTGGCCTTCACCCATACCGGTTAAATAGGCATGGGGATGACATCGATGTTTTGCTGCAACAATGGCTGGCATCATTAACAAGCTATATGGCAAAGCTGGATGGCTTAGCAATACCGTTTGTTGTTGCTCAATACGTTCAATCGCTTGAGCTAAATAATCGCGAAAACTCATGTTTAAGTTTGTGGCGGTATTTGATGTGCCATCTAATGACGACACATCAATTTCAAGCGGGATGGCTGTCGCGCCTAATGTTTCAGCCAATGAACAAGGTTTGATAGCAGCAAATGCATTGTTATTTGCATGCAAGGAACCATTAGCTCCATTAGCAGCTTGCGCCAATGATGCAGCATCATTGGCAATCAGTTTTAAGGCGATGCGCATGCTTTTTACTGATGCAACTTTTGTTGGCTCAGGCTTTGACATCACAGAAGTTGATTGATTGCTCACACCGACTCCTGCAAATCAGCAAGTGCTTTAGCCGGGGCTAAAAAAGCCTCATTCAAGCTTTTGCTAATGGTTGTTTTTGCCGCTGTCATGGTGCAACTTAAGCGACCATCTTCATGGTAAAGCGCAATGTCAGCAGTCAAAGAGCGACTAGTACTTTTTACGACATTAAGCACTAAATAACCTTGGTCATTTGATGCAAATGGCGCATAAGTGGTTAGCTCACCAATGGTTGATGGCAAACTTGCTGCGTCATGCTTTATTCGCGCCCACACTAGCATTGCTTGTAGCAGTAGATCTTCTGCAAATGCCTGACTACCACCGATTTCAAGTTGCGCTTCAAAACCTAAACAATCAGTTTGTTCAATTTCTGGTAAGGTCACTTTACAAATAAGCTGGCTATCATTTGCAACCAATACTTGCTTGATCCCTTGTAAACGTGGGCCATGAAATAAGCTGCCGTTTGAATAAAGTTCACTGTCAGTACTAATGGCCTTGTTGTTTTTAACCTTATCAATGATTGACGCTAACTGAGCCATTTTATCGGTTGCTGTAGTGGCAACTTCATTAAGTAATGCACTGTTGACGATTAAGTTCGCTTGGTATTGCGGTCTTAATAACGCGTTAGCATCACTGTTACCGTCAAGTACCCGGCTAGAAATCAATGCTTTTAAGCCTTCAGCGGTTTCAGTTAACTGCAGAGTTAACTCTTGTGGCTGGGCCGACTCAAAAATAATGCCTTTAAGTAACTTATAATCTTTGGTGCTTACAGGTAAACCACATAGCTTTTGCGCTGTTTCACGCATCCATTGTATGGCGCACACTGTCGGCAGTACTGGATTACCCGCGATGCAATGATCTTCAATGAAGGGCATTGCAACCGGATTAAGTACTCTTACAACAGATAAGCTGCGAGGCTTATCTGCTGCAGTTGCACTGTTAGATACAGTATTTAAAAAAGATAATGTCAGCGAACTCTCAGCATTTAGCGCAGAGTCCGCATTAAGCTTTTTTACAGCTGAACCTGTTGCTTGTGCTGAAGAATCTGAACCTTGCATGCTCGAACCAATCAGCATTTGAACACCGGTTTCAGATAACAGACTGTGGGCAAATAAGTTTGCGCCTTTATCTAACGGAATAACGTAAACGCCACGTTCAACAAACATCTTCTTCAATGCTGAGCTGACCATTCCGCCATCCCAAGGGCCCCAGTTAAAGCTCATTACTTTGGCTTGCGGATAGTTATTGGCAAGTTGTAATGCGGTTTTATTGAGGATCTCATTGGACATTGAATAGTCACTTTGTCCGGTGTTGCCGTAGAAACCAGCAGCAGATGAAAACATAGCAACCAGCTTTAATTTACTCGTATCAATGGCATTAATGATACCTGCAAAGCCGGTGACTTTAGTGCCGTATACACGACCTAATTCAGCTAAGGTTTTGTCTTGGATATGCTTATCAGCCAATACACCTGCGCCATGAATGATGCCGGTAATTGATTTGAAAGCTGAAAGCGATTGCTTAATGGCATCATCTGAGCTGACATCCATACTGATATATTCAGCACTTGCGCCCACTTCAGTGAATGCTGCTAAGGCGCGGTCAATTTCTAAACTACTGGTAATTGGCCATACTAACGCGTCAATTTGTTTTGGCGTTGGCTTGTTACCTTGAGATTGAATAAAACCAATTGCAGCCGCTTTTAATTCTTTAGCTTGTTTGCCTTGCGCCCATGTTGGCAAGTTTGCCCCAAGGTGTTGGCTACGGCCTGCAAGGATAAAGTGAGACTTTGTCTGTTTAGCAAGTGTAAGCGCACATTCAAATGTAACCCCCTTAGCACCGCCTGTGACTAACACAGTATCATTGCTATCAAGGGTCGTAGTTTGATAGCGAGTTTTTGCGGTTGTGGTCGCTGTTAATGTATGACGGCCTTCGCTACTAATACCTACCTCAACAATCTGATTGGCAGCATTAACATCAAATAACTCAGCAATAACGGCATCAGCAAGGTCCACAGCTTCAAAGCTTGGGGCGATATCTAATGCTCGACAAAACACTGTTGGCCATTCATGGCTAAGGGTTTTGCTTAGACCTGAAAGCGCTGCTTGATTTAACTCAGCAGTGGCAAGTTCATTACTTTTTAAGTAACCAAAACCACCATCAATACGACTAACCGTCATAAAGCTTACACGTTCAGTTTTTGCTAATTCGGTAAAGCTTTTCTGCAGGTGCTTAGCCATTAAAAAAGCTTGTTCAACAGCAACAAAACCTGCATCACTTAGCGGTATGACATTGTTCGCAGTGGCAAGTTGTGGTTGTAGGTGAACAAAGCCAGCCACTTTATGGGCTTTACTGATTTGTGCAATGACATCACTAATCGCGTCATCATTTACAGCCGTTAGGTTGTAACTTTTGATATCACTGCTTAGCGGTGATTGTGCGCTAGTGACTGATTCTGGACTACGAATAACGGCGACGGTTAGGCCTGTTGCGGTAAGTTTTTCTGCGAGAACGCCTGCGTTATGACCATCATCATTGATGACGATACACGCTTCTTTAGAAAAACCATCAACTAACTTATCCGCCGCTGGTAGCTTTTTTAGCGCGACTTCCTGATGTGGAGGTAAGTCAGTTGCTAATTCAGATACTGTAGTCGCTGTCGTGTCAGAAACTACATCAGCTGATAGCTTGCTGTTTATAGCGCCTGTGGCGAGTTTAGAGTTCATATAAGATACGATTTCACCAAGCGTGCGACACTCAGCTAAATCTTCTGGGTTAAGCTCTGGTAAACCTGCTAGCTCGTCTTGTACCGTACCAAGAATCTCTACGCGCTTGATAGAATCGATACCCAGATCTGCTTCCATGTCCATGCTAAGTTCTAGCATTTCAGTTGGGTAACCAGTTTTGTCAGCAACCACTGACATCATGGTGCTTTGTACTTGTTCAGCACTTAAACCAGAAGCGACAGGTGTTGCAGGATGAGAGCCATCAGCGGCTTGTGTATGAGTTCCTACGGCTGGCAGTTTAGAGCCTTCAGCGGGTAACTTAGAGTTCATATAAGAAACGATTTCACCAAGGGTACGGCACTCAGCTAAATCTTCTGGGTTAAGCTCAGGTAAGCCTGGTAGCTCATCTTGAACAGTCCCTAAAATTTCTACACGTTTGATTGAGTCGATGCCTAAGTCTGCTTCCATATCCATGCTAAGTTCTAGCATTTCTGTTGGGTAACCAGTCTTCTCTGCAACAACTGACATCATAGTGCTTTGAATTTGTTGGGCGCTCAAGGCTGTCTCCGCGGATAAACCAGAAGCTACAGCAGCGGCAGAAATCGCTGGTGATTCAGAGCTCATAGCGCCTGCGGCTGGCAGTTTGCTGTTCATATAAGAAACGATTTCGCCAAGGGTACGACACTCAGCTAGATCTTCTGGGTTAAGTTCAGGTAAGCCTGGTAGCTCATCTTGTACTGTGCCTAAAATCTCAACACGTTTGATTGAGTCGATGCCTAAGTCTGCTTCCATATCCATGCTAAGTTCTAGCATTTCAGTTGGGTAACCGGTTTTTTCGGCAACCACTGCTAGCATGGTATTCAATACAGTTTCAGCCGATAAACCTGAAACGACATTAGAAGCAACTGGCGCAACTGAAGCTGTAACGGCTCCAGCGGTAGGCAGTTTAGAGTTCATGTAAGATACGATTTCGCCAAGAGTACGACACTCAGCTAAATCTTCAGGGTTAAGTTCAGGTAAGCCTGGTAGCTCATCCTGTACAGTGCCTAAAATCTCAACACGTTTGATTGAATCAATACCTAAATCCGCTTCCATATCCATGCTAAGTTCTAGCATTTCAGTTGGGTAACCGGTTTTTTCAGCAACCACTGCTAGCATGGTATTCAATACTGTTTCAGCCGATAAACCTGAAACTACAGCAGAAGCAACTGGCGCAGCTGCAGCTGTAACGTTTCCTTCCGCTGGTAGCTTAGAGCCTTCAGCGGGTAACTTAGAGCCTTCAGCGGGTAACTTAGAGTTCATAGCGCCCGCGGCTGGCAGTTTGCTGTTCATGTAAGATACGATTTCGCCAAGGGTACGACACTCAGCTAAATCTTCTGGGCTAAGCTCTGGTAAACCAGGTAGCTCATCTTGTACCGTGCCTAAGATTTCAACACGCTTGATTGAATCGATACCTAAATCCGCTTCCATATCCATGCCAAGTTCTAGCATTTCAGTAGGGTAACCGGTTTTTTCAGCAACCACTTCGAGCATGGTATTCAATACGGTTTCAGCAGATAAACCTGAAGCTACTGGTGCGGCTTGAGCTACTGAAATTGCTGGTGGCGCAGAGTTCATAGCGCCCGCGGCGGGCAGTTTGCTGTTCATATAAGCTACGATTTCGCCAAGGGTACGACACTCAGCTAAATCTTCTGGGCTAAGCTCTGGTAAACCAGGTAGCTCATCTTGTACCGTGCCTAAGATTTCAACACGCTTGATTGAATCGATACCTAAATCCGCTTCCATATCCATGCCAAGTTCTAGCATTTCAGTGGGGTAGCCAGTTTTTTCAGCAACCACTTCTAACATAGTGTTCAAGACTGTTTCTGCTGATAAACCAGCAGGCATTAATTGCACTGGAGCTGCAGACGCTGAAATAGGTTCTGCAGTAACGGTTCTTGCTGGTGCTAATGGGGCTGTTACTTTTGCTGCAGGCTCTTGTGCTATCTGTGATTGTGTTACCGGAGCTTTTGCTACTGGCGCTGCAACAGGCGCAGGTACTTGAGTTGGCGTTTGAACTGTCGCTGTTGCTGCAACAGCCTGAGTCATTGCTGGTGCTGCTGTTGTTGCTACTGTCTGCGGCTGAACTGGCAGCGAAGTGCCTGTTAGCATAGCAAGGGCAGACTGGCTTGATTGTGCTTGCTGCTCAAGGAACAATGTATGGCTTTGTAGTGTTTGTGCTTGATGCTGGTGGAATAGCTCCATTGAGCGCTGTAAGCTCTCTGGAATAGCGAGTCCTGCCGCAACCATTTTGCTTTGCTCTGTCATCAGGTGAGTAAAGGTATCACCGTATTGTTGAGGAATAGCCAAGAACTGCTGATGTAAGTTTGCAGCTTGTTGCTGGGCATTGAAAAATGCTTCTAAGCTACCAGTTCCTGCAGCAGGTTGCGCTAGTGCATTGCCAGCTACAGGCGCAGTGGTTACTGTATTGCTAACAGCTGGTGCGTTGGCATTGGCTGAGGCCACTTCAATATATTCAGTTTTTATCACTTCTTTTTCCACAATCTTTTCTACGATTTTCTCAACTGGCTTTTCAACAATCTTCTCAACGATGGTTTCAACCACTTGTGATGTTACTTGGCCTGTCGCCAATGATTTTTCCATTTTTGCAAGGGTTGGCGCGCTAATATGGTTCGATGCATTCAGTTTGACGTTCATGCCTTTAGGTTTAGCAGGCGCTGCAATGTCAGCTTGGTATGGATCAATTTCAGTCAAGGGTGCGCCCAATACACAAAGTTGCATAGCAGCAATGCGAAGCTGGGTATCACTATTACCTTTAGGATTCGGGTTTATGCTGACAACAGAAACTGACTCAGCTTTATCGCCCAAGGTGGCTTGTACCAGTTTTTGAAGAATGTTCTTAGGACCAAATTCAACAAATACCCGTGCACCCGCGTCATACATATTATTTAGCTGATCAGTAAAGCGCACTGATTGCAGCATATGTTGCTTGAATGCCGCTTTAATTGATTTAGCATCTGTTGGGTGTTGCTCACCGCTAGCATTTGAGAACAAGGCCACTTTACTTGCGCTAAATTTGGCTTTATCGATCGCTTTAGCAAATGGCTTTTGTGCATGACCCACAAGCGGAGTATGGAAGGCGCCAGATACTGGCAGTGCAATTGCTTTAAAGCCTAATGCGCTAATGGCTTTAGCCGCAGCTGCGCAACTTTCAGTAGGACCTGCAATAACAAGCTGAGTCGCTGAGTTGTAGTTAGCCACTTTTACGCCATCAAAATCACTGATGCAGCTTTCTAATTTTGCGATATTTTCAGCATTGGCCGCGTCAGCATCATTTGCTGGCAAGATAATGGCGTACATGGTGCCTTTATCAAGTGCATTACCGTCTTTATCAACAGCAGATGCTGCCATTGACTCGCCGCGTGCAAAAGATAATTGGTAGTAGTCATCATTAGAGATAACACCCGCTGCACATAATGCAGAAAGCTCACCAAAGCTGTGACCCGCAAACATGTCAGCAGCAAATCCTGCTTGAGTGAATAACTGGTATTGACTCATGCTGACGACACCAATGGCGCTTTGGGCGTTATCAGTGCTCGTCAGTAACGCTGCTTGAGCCTCTTTATCTGCTTTTTCAAATGCAGGGATTGGAAATAAGACTTGTGAAAGCGGCGTTTTGTTAAAGCTAGCGAAGACTTTATCAGCCTTGTTAAGCTGCTGACGCATTTCTGGGAAATGACAAGCGACTTCAATACCCATGTTTAAGTATTGAGAACCTTGACCTGCAAATAAGGCTGCAACTTTAGCTGACTTGTTACCTTTAGCGGCAGTATTAATTAAAGCGGCTGAGCGGTAGCTAGTGCCTGAAGGCAATTGCCAAGCATCACTGCTTTGGCTTTCAAGCTGTTTTAATGCCAATTGTAATTGAGCCGTTAGCTCTGCTAAATTCGCAGCAACTAAGCCTAAACGTGGCGCGTTTACATCTAATGTTCTAACGGCATATTGCTTAGCGATGCGGGTAAGTTCAGCTTGAGCAATACTGGTGTTGTCAGTATCAGTTAGCTTAGCGATGGCAGCGATTAACGTGCTAACTTCAGTTTGAAGTGCCGCTTTATTATCGGCGCTAATTAACACACTTTGAGGTACTTGGCGTTGACGGTATTTCGCATCACGAGCATGTTCTGCTGTGTATTCTTCAAGCACCATATGGAAGTTAGTACCGCCGAAACCAAATGAGCTAATACCAGCACGACGCGGGGTGCCATCAGGGCGCGGCATCCAAGGGCGGGTTTCGGTATTTAAGAAAAACGGCGAATCTTCAACATTTAGTTTGGGATTAGGCTTAGACACGTTTATGGTTGGTGGCAGCACTTTATGATGCAGGGCTAGGGCTGCTTTAATAACACCTGCCGTGCCAGCTGTTGACTTAGTGTGACCCACTTGAGACTTAACTGAACCTAAAGCAATGTGTTGTTTAGTGTCATTAAACTCGCCAAAAACGGACTTAAGACCGTTAAATTCAGCTACGTCACCTGCAGCAGTACCTGTACCATGTGCTTCAATTAAACCAACAGTGTGAGGCTCAAAACCGGCATCATCATAAGCTCGTTTTAATGCTTTTGCTTGGCCTTCTGGGCGTGGCGCATAAATTGATTTAAATTTACCATCTGATGACGCGCCCACACCTTTAATAACAGAGTAGATTCTATCGCCATCACGTTCAGCATCTTCAAGACGCTTCAGCGCCACCATGCCGATACCTTCACCGATCATCATACCTTTTGAATCGATATCAAACGGTTGAATGGTTTCGTTAGTGGTAAATGCAGGCGTTTTAGAGAAACTCATATACATAGAAGGTGAGTTATCAGTACACACACCACCGGTGATCATCATTTCACTGCGGCCTTCAACCAGCTCTGTTAATGCCATACGCATAGCGGCTAGTGAGCCTGCACATGCTGCATCAACCACACAGTTCATGCCACCTAAATCAAAGCGGTTAGCAATACGACCAGCGATAACATTACCTAAAGACCCCGGGAATGAGTTTTCTTCCCAGTGAACATATTGGTCTTGGAATTTCTTGATCAGCATATCGCTGTCTGCATCACTTAAGCCGCTACTTTTAAATACCTTTTTCAGTACAGGATATTGTAGGCGCGCAGTTAGGCTAGCATTGATTTTTTGACCGCCGCCCACGCCGAGTGTAATACCGATTTTATCGGTGTCATATTCAGGTGTTACACCCGCATCGGCAAGCACCTCTTTGGCGATAACCAATGATAATAATTGTGAGGTGTCAGTGAGCTCTAGGATATTTGGCGGTAGGCCAAACTCCATAGGGTTAAAGTCAACGTCAGGGATGAAGCCACCGCGCTTACAGTAACTTTTATCTGGGGTTGTTTTGTCTGCATCGAAGTAATCTTCAGGGCGCCAGTGCGACTTAGGTACTTCAGTAATGGCATCAATTTTTTCACTGATTAAGTCCCAAAACTTATTCAAGTAACGCGAATTAGCAAAGATACTTGCCATGCCGACAATGGCGATAGGCATATCTTTAAGACGCTTATTGAGTCGTTTGTCTTCAACTAACTCTTGTGGGGTCGGTTCTTGGCTCATTTTGAGTCTCCGTTGTTCAGTCTATCCATAGCTGAATTATTTGTAGAGTGTGCTGCTTCCGAAGCATGCATGGTTTTAGCGCCCGGGAAGCGAGCTAAAAAAGTGTGGTAATTTTTTACGAGTAATTTTCTTAAATGAAACGGGCCGTGCTTTAACACATAAGCGATATAGCGATTAGTCGCTTGGGTATGGCTGTCTTGATAGATGTCGAGATAAACCCAGTCAGTTGCGAAATCAACACCCAGTAAAATCGAGTAACTTTCTTTATCCGTTAATTGTGGTGGAATCGTCAGTGACACCACTTGCACCACATTGTCTTGAGTGGCTTCAGGTAAGGATAAGGTTTTGGCTAAGGTTTCTGGGTTCAAAGTATAAGTGGCGACATCAGTGCCTTGAACAATAGGTAACTGGTTGAAATAGCGCTCGGGCACATAGGGGCTTTCGAATTCATCAAGCTTTGATACCCCGTAGCGTTTTAAGCAGCGGGCAAGCCCTGAGCGAGAGACATCCTTATTAATAAACTGCTGGGTTACCTTAAGCAGTCTGTCCAACGGCATTTTTAATTGGTAGCGCAAACCGATCACCACATACTCTTCCATTGGCGACAATGTGGTTTTGAGGTGATGTGGCGTGGTGGGGGTATCGCTGACAGAATCACGCTTACGCCACTTTCTCACGGTGGCCTCTGAAATATTGAGGATTTTAGCTAATTGGCTCACGCTAAAGTCAGACGTTTGAATGAACTGACGCATTTCAGGGGTGGTGGTGGCATTACGGTGACGCACCACTGGCGTGCTAGTGTCTGTCGTCACTGATTTCTTTATCGCAGCTTTTGCGCTTGGCTCTGCTGTCATTTATATAATGCTACTGTCATTAAGGCTTAACCTTGGTCTGTATTTTTGCAATACAATCTGTTGGGACTAGTAAAGATGAACAATAGTTAATCTTCATAATCATCGTTTTAGCACAATCGAGCAAGCAGAGTACCTGAGGTTTCGGGTCGATACAATCACCCGAGACTGATTATTCACAGATCAGACCATAACTAGCGAGCAGTTGTAAGCTCAAATGAGTATTTGTTATGAAATTTAATTGGTGAGTTAAAGCCTGATCTAGGTCAACTTTTAATCATAGTTACAGTTCTATACTGAATTTAAATAGCGCTAGGCACTTGCTTTAAATGACATGAATTATCTCACTTGATTTGCAAGGCGGACAGGCTCTTAAAAGGTGAACAGCAAGGTTTCACTGACTAATCAGTTAATCCTGTCGGCATACTTTTACTGAGATTGAGTTATTACAGCTAAACATGTGAAGCTAACAGTGCTTAAAGCGAAATGGATTGATTAACTATGTGATAAAGGGAGGCCACAATGGCTGATTTCACCACTGAGCAAATCCGTAATTTGGCTGTAATGGGTCACACCAACGCAGGCAAATCCTCTTTACTCGAAGCATTACTGTTTAGCGCCAATGCAATAACCTTAAAAGGCAGGGTCGACAAGGGCACAAATCATGCCGATTTCACTGCCCAAGAAAAAGCCCACCACCACAGCCTAGAACCTTCCTTTCTTAATTTTGACTTCCAAAACCACCATTTAAACGTTATTGATACTCCAGGTTTACCTGATTTTATTGGCAGAGCATTATTGCCTCTTTCTGCCGTTGAATCGGTATTATTGGTGGTCAATGCCAGCACTGGGATTGAATCGGTAACCAAAAGAGCCTTTGAAGCAGCCCGAGCGCAGGGCAAAGCAGTGATCATTGCCATTAACCACTTAGATGGCAACGAAGCTTTAGTTGCTGAATTGCTGACTGATATCCAGCAGCAATTTGGTCATCGCTGCTTACCCGTTAATCTCCCCAATGAAATGGCTAATGATGTGGTGGATTGTTATCTGCATTGCGATCTAAAAGCGAAAACCTTATTCAGCGATGTGGAAACTGCCCGTGATGAACTCATTGATACCGTGCTTGAAGAAGATGAGCGGTTAATGGAGCTGTATTTAGAGCAAGGTGATTCATTAACCCCAGAGCAATTGCATGCGCCGCTAGAAGCCGCATTGCGAATGGGTCATTTAGTACCAGTATGTTTTACCAGTGCAGAACAAGACATTGGTATTAGCTCGTTACTGGAAATGCTGACTAAGTTGATGCCAAGCCCTCTTGAAGCTAATCCGCCGCAATTTATCAAAGGCTTTACTGAAAATGCCACCCCTATTGATGTTAGCCAAAAAGCTGATGACCATGTATTAGCCCATATCTTTAGAGTGTCAATCGATCCATTTTTAGGCCGCATGGGCGTTTTTCGTTTATACCAAGGCACCATAGAAGTGGGCATGAAACTGTTTATCGGTCATAGCCGTAAACCCTTTAAAGTGACTAACATTCTTAAGTTACAAGGGGACCAGCATAGTAACGTCAATCAGGCTATCCCGGGTGATATCTGCGCCATTGCTAAAATTGATGAGTTAGAAGTTGGCGCTGTGCTGCATGACAGCCATGATGAAGATGAATTTCATTTACCTGAGCTGGTATTGCCGCAACCTATTTTTGGCTTGGCCGTGTCTGCAAAGCGCCGCGGTGATGAACAAAAAATATCGGAAGTGCTACATAAGTTAGTGGCAGAAGACCCAAGCTTACAGATTGCCCGTAATGAGGCAGAAGGACAAACTGTGCTGCAAGGCCAAGGTGATTTACATCTGCAAATTGCATTAGAAAAAGCGCAAACGCTGTTTAATGTTGATATGGACACTGACACTCCAGCCATTGCTTATCGTGAAACCATAATGGGTGAGGCGAGCTTTAGATATCGTCATAAGAAGCAATCCGGTGGCTCTGGCCAATTTGGAGAAGTAGAGCTTAAAGTTGAGCCCCTTGAGCGTGGTCAAGGTTTTGAGTTTGTCAGCAAAGTGGTCGGGGGCTCGGTACCCACTCAATATATTCCCGCGGTTGAAAAGGGAATTAAAGAAGCTATGACAGCTGGTGAGCTTGGTGGGTTTCCGATGCAAGACATCAAAGTTACTGTATTAGATGGCAAACATCACAGTGTGGACTCTAAAGAGATTGCCTTTGTGATGGCGGGTAAAAAAGCCTTTATGGAAGCCGTTAAACTTGCTCAGCCAGTGGTTTTAGAGCCTATCGTTGAAATGAATATTTGTGTTGCTCAGCAACATGTGGGCGATATCACCGCCGATATCAGTAGCGAGCGAGGTATGGTGTGCGGCACACAAGCCGATAGCTCTGGCATGGTTACAGTTGAAGTCGAAGTGCCCTTGGCTAATGTCAGTGACTATTCTACTAGACTAAAATCGATGACGGGTGGTGACGGTCAGTTCTCGATGAGCTTTAGTCGCTATGACGTACAACCTCAGCAAGCGGCAAAGACCACCGCGATGGCTTAATCGCCAAGGGTTCACTATGAGTAGTTAATCGTTGCCAACGGCAATAAATGGGTCTTAATCGCAAGCTAATAGGATTAAAACGGCAGGGGCTGTAATGTTCCAGCCGTTTTTATTTATTTGGCGTATTACACAGACTATAAATTCAGTTAGAAACAAGCGACAATGGCTTTTTGTTTTACTATTGAGTTGATTTTGAATTCTGACACCAAGATAAATCTATTTTTCTGTCCGCTTACCACGGCAGTATTGGATCAAGAAACCACCTCATTGGTGTCATCTTGGTTGCCTGCAGATGAAACCCAAAAAGTGAATCGCTATATTCAACAATCAGCCCGTGAAAAAGGCTTAATGGTTAGAGGTTACTTGCGGGCTTTGTTGTCGCGTTTTGCCGATATAAAGCCCAATGAATGGGTATTTGAATATGGCGAAAAAGGCAAACCGCGTTTAACTGATCTGCAATTTCAGCAAACGGGTTTAGGTTTCAACATCAGTCACAGTGGTGACTGGTTATTGGTGGCTATTTATCAAACTAATGCCCCAATGCAAGCGTTTGAGCTGGGGGCGGATATTGAGCGGCGCCGTGATAGCACCAATATTCATTCGATATTAAATCATTACTTTTCTGAACCTGAAGCGGCAGCTTTATTAGCTTTACCAGCAGTGGAGCATAGGGAACGTTTCTTTGATTTATGGACCTTAAAAGAGTCTTACATTAAGGCCAAAGGCTTAGGCTTAGCTTTATCGCTTAAATCATTCGCATTTGATTTTCAATCGGCTGAAAAAAGCGAGCTTAAGCTGAATAAAGGCGCTGTCATACCTTTACAATTCAATGTCTCTTTGCAGCTGATAAATGATGACAAAGAGCGCTTTGAGATTGAAAACCAATGGCATTGTAGTTTAGGTAAGCTTAATGAGAGCTATCGGTTTGCCATTAGCTTTTATAGTGGATGTGTTGCGAACGAGCCTGAATATAACGCTGAAGTAATAGATTGGGCTGAGCTTATTATTGATTCTCATTAAGTTGCCTTAAAGGCATGCCTAAATTGATCGTTAGCTAAGTCGGTTTACCTGCAGATCAAAAAAGGCACTAAAAAGTGCCTTTTAAGTTGTAATATCATTTTTGAAATTACTGTCTCGCTAAACGATGTGTCTCAGGCGGTTGCTCAAAATCACTTCTAAATGGATTAATATCTAAACCTCCACGGCGAGTATAACGGGCATAAACCGTTAATTTAGAACATTGGCAATAACGTTTTAAGTCAGTAAAAATACGCTCAACACATTGCTCGTGAAATTCATTGTGTTGACGGAATGAAATCAAATAACGCAGTAACTTCTCTCGATCGATTTTAGGACCTTGGTAGCGGATCATCACGCTACCCCAATCAGGCTGAGAGGTAATTAAACAATTCGACTTTAGCAAGTTGGATGTAAGTGTCTCAGCAACATGTTTCTCTTCAGTGCTGTCTTCAAGGTACTCAGGTTTAAATTGATAATCATCAACTTCAATATCAAGTTCATCAATACAGTTACCCGGTAACTCGACAATGCGCTGGGTATTAAAATGTTTTGGCTCGATGATTTTTACCGTGACCTCGCCATTGGCACAGCGGCTAAGATCTTGTTGTAAAGTTTGTTGTACTAGTTCAACACTGTCAAAGCGGGTTTGATTAAAGCTATTTAAATAAAGCTTAAATGACTTCGATTCAATTAAGTTATCACTTTCGATGGCAAGGTAAACTTCAATGATGGCTACCATAGGCTTGCCTTTGGCATTAAGCCAAGATAGTTCATAGCCAGTCCAAATATCAGCACCTTGAAAAGGTAACTCAGCCGTTAATGCAATGGCATCTCTATTTAGCTTACGAGGAACCCCTTGCAGCAATGATGCATCATATTCAGCTTGATATTGCGTCGTTTGACCTAAAGTTAAACCTTTAAGTGCTTCAGCATCACTATAGGGATCGTGATTGTGTGTCATCTAGTGTGTTTCCGTGTCAAAATAGGCCTTTATTATAATACCAATTTATACAATTAGGTAATCACTGTACGTGACAAATACACCAATCTATTTGGTCACAAACAATATTGGAGCATCTTAAGTGTCTTGTTCAACATCATTGGATCAATTTTCTAACCGTTATATTCAAGCTTACCAAGATACCTTAGGGGAATTACCGCGATTTTACCCAATGGGTCAAGGGTCTAGTTGTATTGAGGGCCAGTATGATCTTGAATCTGATGAAGCGGTATTTTGGCAGACTGTTAAGCGTAAAAGCACCGCAGACTTTAGTAATGTCGAACATGCTTTAGAGCTTAAGCTGCATGATGATATCAATGATTTTTACGGCCACTTCTTTTCAGCATCACTGTATTTTGATTCAAACTGGGGCGAAGGCGAATTACTGCAAGTTTGGAATCAGCAAGACTTTGAATCTTTGCAGCAAAATATCATTGGCCACTTGATGATGAAGAAAAAACTCAAACAAGCACCAACCTGGTTTATCGGTGTATTGGGTGATGGCGATAACATGCTAACCGTTGATAATGAAGATGGCAGTGTGTGGATTGAAGTGCCAGGCAATAAGCCCCATGAAAAGCTTGCTGATAGCCTAGCTGGGTTTATCGATAGCCTAACGCCAAGAGTCACACCAGCAATTGAACCTGTAGAAGAAGATCATGGCCATGTGCCACATCCGGGGATTTGGCAGCGAATGAAAATGATGTGGAATGACTTATTGAGACGAAAGTCATAGATCAACGTTATTAATTTGCGATAAACCAAAAAGCCTGACTTATAGATTAATTAAGTCAGGCTTTTTGTTGAAAAGAAGGTTAATGATGCAGCTGTTCTGATCGATGTTAGATACTTCAGAACAATAACGTTTGAAATTATTACTGATGATCCCATGAGATATTCGACACAATTCTGCATGGCTCACATCTGAAGTGAAACATATCCAATAATGGCTCATCCAATAACCACTGTTTCGATCCACAGCGTGGACAGGCTCGTTCTTTTTCAGACTGTAAACTTTCACCACCAACGCGATAAAGATAATAGTAAGTCGGAATTTTGGTAATAAATTCAATTCTGCCGCGGATATCCCAGCCTCGTCTAAATAAATCACTTTTATGACTGGTCAGTTCTTCTAATGCTGCAAATTCAGCTTTGGTTGCCGCCGCCATTTGCAGTTCATCACAAGCTTGCCACTCTGTTTGCCAGCGAATAACTCGCTTATGGTCGCCATTAAAGCTTGCTGGAATTTGATATAGCGGAATAGGGAGAAGGTTGTCGCCACTTCTTAATGGTGAGCACATATGTACATAGCTGGTGTAAAGCACCTGCCAGCTGGGAGTGTCGATATTACTTTGCTCTGAATTGATATCTTGGCCGATAAACTTTTCACGTGGCGCCAATAACTTTGCTTCAGTTAGCATAGTTAATGCTTGCTTGACCCATGGGCTGTTGTTACGGGCTGATAAACTGTTTTTTTCAGGTATTAATAGCCTGACTTTAAACTCACCTTCATTAAATGCGACAGCAAATTCTCTTCCTAATACTTGGCCATTGGCTCTGAGTGCTTCTAGAAAGTTATTAATGGCTTTTTCTGCCGCGGTGATAGTGGTATCGGCGAAACATTCAAATCTGAGTTCAGTGACAAACATGGTTTTCCGTTTTTAGCTGGTTAAATGTATTGAGGATGTGGTGCTTAACTTTCTAATTGTACAATTCGTTTTTCAAGTGCTGCTATCTTTAGGGCAAATTCACTTTCGACAGCGTCAAATTTAGCCTGCCATTTTTGTTCTAGCGCCGTTAATGGGTCTTGAGCCGTTTCAGTATTAGCTGGCTGTATCATGGCTGCTAAATCGGGTAAGTCTTGCCATTGCTCTTTGGGGATGGCTTTAAATTGCTGCAACCCCTGAATAAGGGTTGGCATGGCTATCCGCGTACCTAATTTACCTTTTATTAACGCTAATGTTGGCGTATGACCTGCTACAGCAATGGATTTTGCCGCCGCAAGGACTTGTTCAATTGGACTCATAATTAGTGAAAATCCTTAAATATTGGTAGTGAAATTACTCAAAAAGTGAGACTTGGTTTTAAATGATGAATAAAATCAAGGCTTTAACTTTTGGCACACTTTTAGCTTAATCAGTATTGAGAACAGTATAACTTACTCTGAAAAACAGTTTCAGTAGAAATTACATTAGAACCATTTGAAAGGGACGTGTTATGAAAGCAAAATTGGGTGCAGCATTAATTATGGCTATAGCAGCGACTTCACTAACTGGTTGCGTATTGAATGTGGGCGATCACGAAGGTAAGCGTAGTGATTCATATTGGCAAAAACAACAACAAACTAATCGTAATAACTTAGCGAAACTTTCAATCGGAATGGCAAAAGATCAAGTCACCATTTTGATGGGAACGGCTGATTTCAGTGAGGCTTATGTGACCCAAGCTGACGCTGAAAGTCCAAAGAAAGAGGTTCAGGTGTTTTTCTACCGTACTCAATGGAGTAAAGGTGACGGCAAAACCACAAAAAGTGAATGTACCCCAGTTGTAATAAGTGACAACAAATTAGTGGGTTGGGGTGAAACTGCTTACCAAAACATTTAATTTCTTAATAAAACGTCCAGTTGGTCTATTAATTCAGACCACTGGCCGTCTTGATGTAAGGCCTCTTCAATAAAGTGTCTTTGCGATTCTGACCAAAATCCAGCCTGTGCAATGGTGCTATTTTTAGCCAGTTTATGTTGTTCGATAAACTGGTTAATATCTTCCTTAGATGAACTTAATCCTAATTGCTGAAATAAGTGTTCAAATGTTGTCGTTGTCGTATCCATGAGCTTTCACCATGTATGAATGATATTACTTTACTAAGATTAGGTGACCCTATTTAAATTGCAATATGTTTCAAAGTTGTTAAGTTGAGACTATCAACTGGATTAGTTAAGAGTGACATCATGGAAAACAACACTTTGCCCCCGAAAACTCAAGCAGCGCCGTCTTTGGATGAACAAACTAACGATCAACCTAGAGCGGTTTATTTGACTGCGGAAGATCTAAGAGTTGCAGCATCGATTATTTATAATGCCTATCATGATGATCCATTTTTTATTGAAGCTTTAGCCACTGCTAATAAAGCCAATTACGAACAAAAACTGCGGGCTGCAATCAGAGAAGAGCTCACAGAGTTATGGCAGCAAGAGCAACCATTAATTGGTTGGTTTGAAGGCAAACGTCTCATCGGTGTCGCCTGTGTGATCACCCATCAAGTGCCTCTTGGTGAAAGTCGTTACTGGCACTGGCGTTTAAAAATGGTACTCGGCACTGGTTGGAGTTCAACCCAAGCATTTATTAAAAAAGAGCATACCATCTTAGAAAGTTTACCGAGTAAACAATACGGTATTTTACAATTTATCGCTTTGAGCCCTAATGAGCAAAGAAAAGGTAATGGGGCAAAATTAATTCAAGCGGTGTTGAGTTGGTGCGATGAGCAGTTAGAGCTCGATGGGATCGGAGTATTTGTTAACAACGATAAACATGCAGCGCTTTTTATTGGTGAAGGTTTTGGCCATTTGTCTGATCAAACCATTGGCTCTGTTGATGGTGAGATATTAATTTATCAAAGTAAATCGGAGCAATAAATGGCTGATAAACAGTATCAAGACTTTAAGTCGTTTTATCCTTTTTATTTATCACAGCATCAAAATGCCACATGTCGGCGCTTACATTACCTCGGCTCTGGACTGATAGTGTTATTGCTGTTGGTGACTCTAGTTAGCCAGCAATGGTGGCAACTATTATTTATCCCTGTCATCGGTTATGGATTTGCATGGATTGGTCACTTTGTATTTGAAAAAAACAAACCTGCTACTTTTGAATACCCGCTATACAGTTTGCTCGCTGACTGGGTAATGTTTGCGCAAATGTTAAAAAAGCTATTCCTCTCAAAGTCATAAACAGGCAAGTTTCACTTTGGCGTGTAAGACTTATCTCACATACCCTGTAAGTTATCTAACTTTAGTCTGTATGCATTCTCTAGCTGAATTTGTTTTTTACCAATTAAAACATAGCCTTAAGTTTTCAGGTCTGTTTTGGTGACGAGAATTTATTGGTTTGTGAGTAAATGGGGTGTTTTCTCGCCAATGAATTTAGCTAAAATATTCCACAAGGTCGCAACATAAATAAAACAGGGTGTTTTGTTTAATATTGCACTTATAATGAATAGTCATATTGTAAAGCCAACAACCTTTGGTCGTTAATGTCTCAGGATGAGATGACAATTAAAGGAAGGGGGCTGGTTATTCATTGAGATATTTATATGAGAAAACCTCTTATTAGCTATCTCAAAATATGAATTCAGGACGAAGTCAGGACACGCTCAAGGAAAGGGCATAAGCTCAGTTATGGATAACTGAAACTAGGATGAACCCTCTCAGGATGATGACGGATTGCAGGATGCAGCATACCAGGATGGTAATCTAGGAGTAAAACTGTCAGTCAAAGGGATAGACTGTTCAATGGATTGAAAACTCAAGTATTCAGCAACTGGCAAGAATACAAGGAAATTGAGTAACAGGGAATAAAGGGAGCAGGGAGCAAATAATCGCATGGATGGAGCAGGGAAGCACAATTTAGCCGGATAAGCTAACAGAGCGTAAAATAGGCGCAATCTTAATTTATTAGGATTGCGCTTTTTACATTTCAGAAATACAAATGTTAAATATGTGAATTTTTTTGCAGTGATTAATTTCCCTAATAGCCAGAGTGTTTGTGCGATATATCTCACAAGGGGTGTAAGCCTTATCGCATTTGAAACGCGCCATAAATTAGGTTTATTTTAAAGTTGTTGTTTTTATTGATTTTAATTTGACGCCTGCTGGTTTAGTGGTGTTACTACTTTGTAATTACGCTGTAATGTGAATACTTATGACTTACCTGTTGAACCATATGAACTATAATAGATACCAAGAAAGCAAATATGCACAGGAAGTGCTTAAGTTGTATCAATAGGATTATAAGTAAAGTGTTTTCTGCTCTACAGTGACTTTCAAATCAAGGTAAAATGTACGCTATGGACAGTGGCATGATTAAAAGGTTAGTGACAAGGAGTTAACTAATACCCCATCACTGCAGTTTATGGATATAAGCGACTTTATTAGATTGAAGGACATCAATTAAGGGATTTACGCCATAAGGGATTTATGGTGATTGCATTGGATGCAATAACTTGATTAAAGGATGTCATGGAAGAACCCCAAGGATGAATTAAGGACACGCTTAAGGATTTGAGCAGGCTCGGTCAATGGATAATCGAGTAAGATGGAAAGTACTTAAGTGTACAAGGAATATCAAGGATTGAATAAGGATAGCGCTCGGAGCAAGTTAGACGCATGGATGGTGCAGGGAGCACAACAATAGCTGGATGGCTTAACAAAAGCACAAGAGACCGCGGCAATGATTTGTCGCGGTCTTTCTTTTGGCTAGCGTTTAATAAATAACGATTTTCCAGTAAAAAATGGTTTATGCAGTATGGCTTACCTATTGAGTCGTTAAGCCAATAAATTACTTACACTTTCCGGAGTTGCAGCTAGATGCGCCGCCACAACCACCAAACTTACCTTTTGCCATCGGCGCATCCATCCATTCTGGCTCTGGGAAAATAGGCCAATTTATTTTTTCTATTTTTTTACCATGCATTTGGATATGCGCGCGATATTGGTTCATGCCATCGGTGCTAAATTCAAACAAAAATTTAGCACGCCAACAAAGGCCAGTAGTACCACCCAGGCTAGGTCTTGCTGACTCCATTGCGATAGCAAGGAGTTGTACTTTTTGCTTGCCGCAGGCGCTTTCAGCATACTTACGGCTAATTTCTGCCATTTGTCGTAATTGCCAAAAGAATGCGCCCACAACCACGACTGCTACGATTAAAATAAAATCTGACATCATTGGCTTAGTGCCTTAAATAAACCGCCAATAGCCGCTGATAGTTTCTCACTTCGTTCGGTATTTCTTAGTTCAAGCAACAGCGGCTGGCGTAAACTCGGTATAGACACGATATCAGCAAATACTTGGTTAAAGAAGATTTGTGGCTGATTTGCTAAGACTTCTAGATAAAGTTTGCGAGTTTGGTCATCTTTTAATGCAATCCAGTTTCTGGCAGCAATGGTGATCAATAAGTTTTCATCAAGTTGTTGGTAATTAACCAATTGCTTAATGGCTTTTTGAGTTAACTCAGCTTGTGAAGCAAGGGCTCTAAGATAGATATGCTTATGCTCAACCGGCGCTTGAGATAACTTATCAAACAAGGTTTGTGCAAGCACTGCATCAATGGTCACATGTTCTAAGCATTGGCAAATAGCTGCTTGAACTTCAACTGGGGCAAATTCAAAAGCGGCATTAATTTCTGCAGCGTGGTTATGTTGATCTAGGCGCACACAGATGTCGGCAATGCCTTGAAGCCCTAATTGCTGCCACGAGTCATCCACTTTCTTTGGACTTGCTATCAGCGCAGCAAAGTAGCTAGCGGCAAATTGATATTGCGCTGATGGTTGCTGGCTTAATTGACGTTTTACTAAGGCATTAAATAGCGCTAGCTTTTCCTGGCTAGGCTTGAAGCTAAAAGGGTGATTAGCATAGCGCTCTTGTTCTTCATCACTTAATGCTTTGGTTGGATCTTGCCCTAGAGCTTCGAGGATCATTTTGATGAATTGACTGCGCTGCGCTGGAGACAACAAGCCTTGCTCATCCAGTGGCAGCTTTAAAAACCAAATAAAAGGTGGCTGTGCTTCGCGCCAAAACACGATGGCAAATTGTGCATGACCTTGAGTTGGAAAAGGGTAAGGGGTTTTTAATGCTTCAATTTGATTAAACAACATCATATCGATGTTTTCGACTCTGCGGCCTAAATCATAAACCTGAAATTGAGTATTAGCGGTGTCTAAAAATTCACTTAGGGTTTCGAGTTGTGTCATGGTGTTTTTATATAGCGATTAACTTGTGCGTATTATAGGGTTAACTGCCTCCTGATGATATAATTAGTCGCACAAACAATCGTGTTATTTCAAACTTGTGTGAGCGATAAATCACAGTTATGCCGTATATTAAAACAGAGCAATACTTAATTCAGATAGAACAAAACCTTAAAGATGCAAACCTTTGGTCATCGACTAAACCTTCTGCTCAAGCGCTTGCGAGCAGTTCTCCTTTTGCCTGCGATACCATGGGGTTTGAGCAATGGTTGCAGTTTATTTTTATCCCTAAGATGCAACAGCTTATTTGTATGAAGCAGGCTTTACCTACTCAAATAGCCTTAGCCCCTATGGCGGCACATGTGTGGAGTCAGCGTGATGATCTTAATCCTTTGATACGTTTATTGGCTGAGTTAGACACCTTTTTAAGTGAGCAATAACATGATAGATGATGAATATTTCGATGACCAAGAAGATGCAGCGAGCCTTCAAGCTGAAACGCTAGCAGCGGAGGGGCTTGAAGATGAAACACCGCCTGAGTTAGAAATTCTTTTTGAAGATGAGCATCTGGTGGTTATTCATAAGCCGGCTGGTTTGTTGGTGCACCGCAGTTACCTTGCAAGAAAGGAGCGCTTTTTTGCGATGCAACTGACTCGAGACCTAGTGGGCTGCCATGTGTTTCCGGTGCACAGATTAGATAGACCCACATCTGGAGTGTTAGTTTTTGCCAAAAGCAGTGAAGTCGCCAGAGCGCTTTGTGAGCAGTTTGAACATCATCAAGTGACGAAAGAATATATCGCTTTGGTTCGAGGCAATATGCATGAGGCAGGCCGTTTAGATTACGCTTTAAAAGTAGAACTAGATGATGTTGCCGACAAAAAGGCCAATAAAGATAAGCCCGCACAAGAAGCGGTAACTGATTATAAGCCGTTAATGAATGCAGAGATCCCATACAGTTCTGGACGTTATCCCAGTAGCCGCTTTTGCTTAATTAACCTTACACCGCAAACGGGCCGTAAACATCAACTGAGACGACATATGGCACATTTACGTCATCCTATTATTGGTGATACCACCCATGGTGATGGTAAGCAGAATAAGTTTTTTAGATCGCACTTTGAGATAAATCGTTTATGGCTTATCGCTAAGTCAATTCGTTTTACTCATCCTGTGACCTTAGAGAAAATGCATATAGAAACAGAATTGGAGCAAGAATGGCTGAGGATATTTGAGCAGTTTGGCTGGGATGATGCGCTTGATTGCTCAGCACCTATGGATATTGCTTAGTAGGCTATAAAAAATTCTTACGTAAAAACTATCACGTAATAATAAGTTACGTAAGAATCTTAAAGATAAATCCAAGTACTTGGTAAGTGCGCTTATTAAGTACTTTGTTTTAAAGGGGTTTTATTGTGTTTTAACAATAATGCCTTCAACTTCTCGAACTCATCAATTTTTGCAAGTGGCTCGCTAGTATCTTGTTGTTCACATCTAAAGTAAAAGTTTCGCCTAATATGGGCGGCCTTATGCTGGAGTTTGAACAATCTATGCCGGTTGGCTTGGCGCATAACAATAACCTTAACGTTTAGATAAGTTGTTACTTTTGTTTGTATTTCATACTTGCAGCCCAGCGCTGGAATGCAGTATGGTGAAGCTATTAACTCAAATTAGTCAGCATTTAAGCTGTAATAATCAATGCAGTCAGTGAGCTTGGGGAAAAGTATATCATGGATAAAGTTAATATAGTGTTCGGAACAGTGTATGGAAGTGCACAATTTGTTGCTGAAACATTAACCGATAAGATCGCACAATTGGATTTTAATACCCAATTGTTTCAGCCAACTGAGCTATTAGGCTATGTTCCAGCTGAAGATGAATTACTGATCATAGTGACCTCTACCACTGGTCACGGTGACTTACCTGAAGATATTGCGCCATGGTTTAATGAGTTGCGCTCAATAGCGCCTTATTTGCCTAAGCTTAACTACAGCGTTATTGCCTTAGGTGACTCAAGCTATGAAACATTCTGCGGCGGAGGAAAACAATTTGATGAACTGCTTACTGAACTCGGTGCAACCAGTATTACGCCGCGCCTTGAAATCGATGCCTGTGAAACCATGGAACCAGAAACAGAAGCCACACAATGGATAACAACTTGGCAAACCGCAGTAACCCAGTCGCAAGACAGTTAAGGTTATTAAGCCAGCGGTGGTTTAAATTTGCTCAGCGTCTTAGTCAGGCGCTGTTAATTCCCATCGCCATTTTACCCGCTGCAGGTGTCATGCTCGGGCTTTCTGCCAATCCCCTTCCTTTTATATCTACCGAACTCGCCATCGTGCTTTCGAATGTGGGTAATCTAATTTTTACCATGATGCCGCTATTATTTGCGATAGCTATTGCCATTGGCTTTTGTCAAGACCAAGGTATTGCCGCCTTTATCGCAGTTTTTGGCTTTGGCGTTTATATTTCAAGCCTTGGAGCAATGACAACCCTTTATCACTTACCCTCGAGGCCCATTTGGGGGATGGAGACAATGGATACCGGAATTGCTGGTGGTGTGCTGATTGGCGCGCTGACTTGTTTGGTGGTGCGATTGAGTGAAAATGTAAAACTGCCAGCAGTGTTCTCATTTTTTGAAGGCCATCGAAGCGCTGCGTTAATCATTATTCCATTTTCCATGCTGATGGCGTTCATCTTGGCCCATATTTGGCCCACACTGGCGTATGAAATCGATTCTTTATCCTTATGGGCTGTATATCAAGAGCCTGCTGTCGCCTTTGGTGTTTATGGCGCCATTGAACGATTACTTATTCCATTGGGCCTACACCACATTTGGAACGCGCCATTTTACTTGGAAGTGGGACAATATATTGATGACGGTAAATTGGTGAGAGGTGAAATAGCTCGCTATCTTGCTGGTGATCCTGCTGCGGGTAATTTTGCTGGGGGTTACCTCATAAAAATGTGGGGACTCCCTGCTGCAGCGTTGGCTATTTGGCGTAGCGCGGATAAATCTGAACGTAATCGCGTTGCCGGGATTATGCTGTCAGCGGCAACCGCAAGTTGGTTAACTGGGATCACCGAACCCATTGAATTTGCCTTTATGTTTGTGGCGCCGATATTGTTTTTAATTCACGCCATTCTGACTGGTGTGGCCTATAGCGTTTGTGTTTTGCTTGAAGTAAAACACAGTGTGGTGTTTTCCCACGGACTGATTGATTTCAGTTTGTTGTTTGCTCAATCAAGTAATACTCAATGGATTTGGTTTTTAGGGCCATTAACGGGGTTTGTTTATTATCTTTTATTTAGGGTGAGTATTGTAGCATTTAACTTAAAAACCCCTGGGCGGTTAGAAGCTGATGGTCACGGCAATAAAGAAAGCCTACGCAGCATGATTAGTGCTCTTGGCGGGGCAGACAATATTGTTGAATTAAATGCTTGTTTAACCCGCTTACGCATTACAGTCGTGAATCCAAAACTTGTCGATAAACCCAGGTTGATGCGCTTAGGCGCGAAAGGGGTGATCAAAGTGGGGCATGGAGTACAGGTGGTATTTGGGACTAAGGCGGAAAGTTTGCGCAAACTACTGCAAAAGTACCTCGACACCCGTAAATGATTATTAAAACCTCATAAATATAGCAACTCTTTTAACTATTTAATAATTAGGTTGCTATAAAAAAATCAATTATTGATATATCTGGTTATTTAATTACATCTCCCATAAAAGCTATGTTAAAAGTAAAATATAGTTTTTAGCCAGCTGCATTTTATTTGAATGTAAACGTCATCGATTTAATTCTTGTGAGCCAATAGTTTATGAAGTCTAAAAGTAACCCAGTTAACAATACAGCAAGCCTAGAGCGAAAAATTTTGATCACTGATTGTGAAGATGCAAAAGGCCTTATCGCTAAAATTACCGGTGTGTGTTTTGCCCATAAGCTAAATATTATTAAAAACACCGAATTTGTTGACCATGAACAAGGACGCTTTTTTATGCGTACTGTGCTTGAAGGGCAAATTAACGATCAGCAGTTATTGGCAGACTTAAATGAGGTGTTACCTCTACAAAATCACATGAAGTTGGTGGATGCAGGCCGAAAACGTATTGTCATTTTGGTCACCAAAGAAGCCCATTGTTTAGGTGATATTTTAATGAAGTCCTATTATGGCGGCTTAGATGTTGAAATCGCCGCAGTGGTAGGTAATTACGATGTGTTGCAAGGCTTAACTGAAAAGTTTGATATTCCATTTCATCATGTTAGTCATGAAGGTTTAGACCGAGCCCAGCACGAGCAAGCGATGCTTGAGGTTATAAAAACCTATAATGCTGATTACATTGTATTGGCAAAATATATGCGAATTTTAACTCCTGAGTTTGTCGCTGAGTTTCCCAATACCATTATCAATATTCATCACTCATTTTTACCGGCATTTATTGGCGCCTCACCTTATCGTCAAGCGTGGGAGCGTGGGGTAAAAATCATTGGTGCGACAGCCCACTTTGTCAATAATTGCTTAGATGAAGGGCCTATTATCAAACAAGATGTGATTAATGTTGATCATAGTTTCAGCGCAGAAGAACTCGCTCATAATGGCCGCGATGTTGAAAAAAGCGTGCTGAGTAAAGCCCTGCAGCTTGTCCTTGATGAACAAGTAGTAGTCTATGGTAACAAAACCGTGGTTTTTTAGACTTTTAATGAAGTAACAAAAAGGTCTGTCAGAGTTATCTGGCAGACCTTTTTTATATCCAATAAGGGGCTCATTTAGCTGTAAGCGTTAATAAAGCGGGTTATTGCTTATTTGCTGATAAAGCGGCAATGCCGCCACCGTTATAAGTTTGAGTGTAGCCTGCAGCGGCTAACTCATCGTTGGCAATACCGCTTCTGCGGCCGCTGCGGCAATACAATACGATGGCTGTATCTTTGGCAATATTTTGTTTATTTAGCTCTTTAAGGGCGATATTAAAGGGAATATTAATCGCGCCCTCAAGGTGACCTGCGGCAAACTCTTCAGCGGTTCTTACATCCAATATCATCGCACCCTTGTTAATTTTTTTCCACGCAATAACGGGATTCATATCTTGGGCAACGCTGATTTTACTCACTGTTAATACCATTAAGCACATGGCAAGTAGGGTGAGCGCTTTAACTGTTTGCATGGTCAATTTATTACAATCTAATGGCTGCACTGTGGCTCCTTATTGATATATTTTTGCAATGCTATTGGGTTGCTTTTTCTGCTTCGGTTTTTAGACCGAGTTTTTTCATCACCATAGCGGCGGGACAAAAACCAGTAAAAGCACTTTGAAATAGATTAGCACCAACAAATGCTGTCAGCCAAATAAAATGGTGACTGACGGTAGCGGTAAGCACTAAAGATAACAGCACCATAAAGCCGGCAAAAGCCATAATTGATCTTTCAATAGACATAAGTAACTCCTTAAACGTTAGATTAGTTGTGGATCCCTTGGCGGTTTTTCATTACTGCGTAATACAGCACTGGGATAACGACCAAGGTTAAAATGGTTGAAATAAATATCCCGAAAATAAGGCTGATTGCTAGCCCACTAAAAATCGGATCATCAATGATAAATAATGCGCCAATCATGGCGGCAAAGGCCGTTAACATAATCGGTTTGGCGCGCACTGCAGCGGCATTGATCACGGCTTGTTCAAACGGCACACCTTCGGTTGCCTGTTGATGGATAAAATCAACCAGCAAAATTGAGTTTCGCACTATGATACCGGCCAGCGCGATCATGCCTATCATTGATGGGGCGGTGAATTGCGCCCCGAGTATTGCGTGTCCTGGCATGACCCCAATAATGGTTAATGGAATGGGCGCCATAATAATCAGCGGCACGGTATAAGACTTAAATTGTGCGACCACTAATAAGTAAATCGCAATCATACCCACCGCATACGCAATGCCCATATCACGGAAGGTTTCATAAGTGATCTTCCACTCGCCATCCCATAGTACGGCAACTTCATCTAAGCCGTCGGGTTGATTGGCAAAGTATTGGCTCATTGGGTATGCAGCTTCACCACTTTCTTGCTCATGGTTTATTTGAGCTACCATATCAAACATGCCATACAAAGGGCTGCCTGTCGGGCCTGCCATATCGGCAATGACCATGATCATGGGCACCATATTTTTATGGATAATAGTGGTATCAATGCTGGTTTGTTTAATTGAAGCCACATCAGCAAGGGTGACCATTGCTCCTGAGGCTGAAGGGATTTTTAATAACATCACCTGATGCATATCCACCTTGGCGGCTTCATCAAGCTGCAGCCTGATTGGTGTTGGCAGGTGCAAGTTGCTTTGATAAAGGTAACTGGCATCTTTGCCATCAATTGCCGCTTGAATAGTATTAACAATACTTGAGTAAGCCACCCCAGCAATTGCAGCGCGATTACGATCAATACTCACTTGCCATTTGCTTTGCTGTGCGGGTAAATAAATATCCACATCTACAACATGCTCAGTTTGCTGAAAACGGCTCATTAAATCGTTAGCCGCTTGTTCGCGCAGCGCTGTGGTTGGCGCGTAAACTTCAGCCACAATCGGTGACCATACTGGTGGCCCTGGAGGCACTTCAACAATTTTGATATTGGCATTGTAAGCGACACCAATGGCTTGTAAAGGCTCTCTCACTGACATAGCAATATCATGACTGTTTCTATCACGTTCTGACTTTTCAACCAGATTGACTTGAATATCAGCCACTTCTTGGCTTTCACGTAAAAAGTAATGTCTCACTAGGCCGTTAAAATTCATTGGCGAGTGGGTGCCTGCGTACAACTGCAAGTGTTCAACTTCTTCAACAGTCGTCAGATAAAGTCCAAGCTCTTGTAGCAGTTTTTGATTTTGCTCAAACGGCGTGCCTTCAGGTAGATCAACAATCACCTGAAACTCCGATTTATTATCAAAAGGCAGCATTTTAAGCACAACGGCTTGCATGAAGGGTAATGACACCGCGAGTGCGATTAGTAGCACAATGCCTAACGCCATAGCTTTACGCGCCTTACTGGCGTGTTCACCATCAAGAAATGGTTTCATGATGAAAGTGAAAAAGCTCAGTAATTTAGTTGAGGCTGTTTCTGTATGGGGTTGCTCATTTAGGTCACTGCTGGTGTTACCTCGGTGAGCTTTGGCATTAAGCCATTTATTACTCAGCCATGGGGTCATCACAAAAGCAATCAATAGCGAGATAAGCATGCCCATACTGGCATTGATGGGAATAGGGCTCATGTAAGGCCCCATTAAGCCAGAAACAAACGCCATTGGCAGTAATGCCGCAATAACGGTAAAGGTGGCCAAAATTGTCGGCCCGCCCACTTCATCCACAGCCTGTGGGATTAATTCTGTGAGCGGTTTATTACTCATCGCCATATGACGGTGAATGTTTTCTACCACAACAATGGCGTCATCCACTAAGATCCCAATTGAAAATATCAGTGCAAAAAGTGAAATACGGTTAAGGGTAAAGCCCCATGCCCATGAGGCAAATAATGTCAGTGCTAAGGTAATAATAATAGCGACGCCAACAATGGCTGATTCGCGGGCGCCCATAGTTAATAGCACCAATATCACCACTGCAGCGGTAGCAAAAATTAATTTAAATATCAGTGTGTTGGCTTTTTCGCCCGCGGTAGCGCCATAGTTACGGGAAACAGCGACATTGACGTTATCAGGAATAAGTAAGTTATCGAGTTTGGCAACTTTATCTGTAATTAAATTGGCAATATCTACCGCGTTTTCACCGGCTTGCTTACCAATAGCAATGGTTACAGCAGGGAATTGACCTTGCTGATTAGCATGCCAGACCTGCTGCTTTTGAATATCGCTTTTTAAGGTGATATCAGCAACATCGGCTAAATAAACCACCTTGGCGCTGGCAGGCTCAGTGATTGAGTTATTAGCGGGTATTACTTTGATAACCAGGTTTTTAAGATCGTCAACTGAGTCTAAAAACTGTCCAGTTTGAACCTTAATCTCTTGATTATTTTGGGTTAATGAACCTGTTGTTGAGACGGAATTATTACTGTTTAGCACTTGCTCAATTTGTTCAATCGTGACCCCAAAACTGTTTAGCTTACTAGGATCTAAGCGAACATTGGCAATAAGCTCATGCCTACCTTGAGAATATATCTCACGGGTGCCTGGGATACGTTTTAGTTCAGTTTCTAGTACCGTAGCGACTTTAGTGAGTTGCTCAGGGTTCATGGTGGGATCATCTGACCATAAGGTGAGACCAAAAATAGGTACGTCATCAATACCGCGAGGTTTTATCAGCGGCTCACCAATGCCTGCGGCTTGATTGAATTTATCAAGATTAGAATAAATTTTATTGTATAAATCGACAACAGCTTGTTCTCGAGCAATGCCCACTTTGAAGATGGCAATGATTAAGGCGCCGTCAGGCTGTGAGAATGAATAAAGGGTATCAACACCTTTAATTTCTGAAATAATTTTTTCGGCAGGTAAGGTAACCTGATTAGCGACTTGCGTAGGACTTGCACCTGGATAGGGGATAAACACATCAGCAAAGGTGACATCAATTTGCGGCTCTTCTTCTTTAGGGGTTATGAGTACCGCAAATAAGCCGAGTAGTAATGCCAAAATAGCCAGTAAAGGGGTGATAGCACTGGTTTGAAAGTTCTTAGCAATGGTGCCAGAAATACCTAAACGAGGTTCTGAATTAGCCATGAACTACTCCTTACTTTGGTTAGCTGCGCGCAGTAACACGTAGCGACTGGCGTTAAGGATAATTTCATCACCTTTATCAAGACCTGATAACACTTCAACGGTTTGCTGTTGCTTGTCAATTTTTCCGAGGCGAATTTGTGTTAACAAGGTGTGCTGACCCACTTTTCGGTACACGCCATCCAGATCATTGACCTGATAAAGAGCACTTAAGGGAATAATGACCACGTTGCTGGTTTTAACGGGTACCGCGATTTTAACCCATTGGCCGGTGAGTGCTTGAGGATGACTAAAGTTAATTCTTACTTGATGCTGATGACTGTTGGCATCGGCAAATTGGTAAACATTGATATCGTTGCTGATAACTTTTTCACCATTGGTTAAGGTTAATTCAAGCTGCTTAGCCGCTTGCAGGTTGGCTAAGTAACGCGAGGGAACATTAAAAGTGGCACGTAACTCTCGGGTATCAAAACCGGAAAATAATGGCTGACCGTATGAAATGGTTTCACCGAGTTCAATAAAGCGTTCAGTCACTCGGCCTTCAAATGGCGCAGAAACCACAGTGTAATTTAAACTTTGTTTTGCTTTATTAAGCTGAGCTTTTGCCGCGGATACCGCTTGCTTACTGGATTTGGCATTGGCGGTCGCTTCATCCATTTGCCCTTGAGATATGGCACCTTGAGGAAACAGCGCCGCATAACGAGTCAGTGTCGCTTGTGCTTCAAAGTTCATGGCTTCTGAACTGGCAAGCTGAGCCTCTGCCGCATTAAATTCTGCGGTCTGCTCATCACTGGTAATTTCAAGTAAAGACGCGCCCGCGGTGACCACATCATTGACATCATAATTGACCTGAATAATGCGCCCTGAGGTTTGTGCTGAAACGGTAGCGGCTTTAATCGCTTCCACTTGTCCATCAATGATTATTGATGAAACAGACTCTGTTTCAGTGACTGTTAGGGTATCAAAAGCTTTATCGGTTTTTAGTTTGTCTGTATCAGCTATAGCGCTATAGCTAACAATAGCCAGCAAAGTAGGTATTACTGCACTAAATAAAGATAAGCGTTTGTGAAAGGTTGCCATGTTCCACCTCAAAAATTTGTTTATGAGAAAATTCTAATGGACTTTAGTATTAAGCGCAATTTATTTATGAGAAAAATCTAATGAAAGTATAGCAGATATAAAAAAACCACCGATGGATCATCGATGGTTTTTAAATTATTAACCGTTTTAGTGATATAGAATAAGTTTTAATTACTCAATCTGTTTAATGAAGTCTGTTTAAGTCACTGTCTGCTTAAAAAGTGTAGTTGTACTGTAATGAGTAGTAGTTTGCACCTGATTCTGTATAAGCGCCAATAGAAGGAGTTAACAGGCTATCTTCGATAACATGGACTTTCTCGCCAGCAACCAGGGTGTAACCGAAATCAATGCTCGATTTTTCATTAATGTGGTAACTAAAACCTGCTGAGTACCACATACGGTCTGAATCAGGGATTGATAGCGATGATACTTCACCAACCACACCTTGGTCCTTTGCAATACCCGCTCTTACAGTCCATTTATCATTGATGTCATAAGTGGCACCAAGGCTTAAGAACCAAGAATCATCCCAGTTATAATGCTTAAGAATATAACTATCAGAGCCTTTATCACCATCTGTTAATTCGATGTTGTCGAAGTTACTCCAGCTGGTCCACTGGGCTGTATAATGGATAGCGAACTTGTCAGTTAGCTGATGAAAACCAGCAAGCTGGGCAATATCGGCCAGAGGGATATCAATTTCATCAAAATTTTCGGCTACCATAAGTGGTATATTGCCTAGGTTAATATCTTGACCAAATGTAATGTCACCTGAAGCCTTCATGTTCGGGCTTTTGCGATAGCTTAAGCCGATTCTGTTGTTTTCATTGATCTCATAAGCAAGACCGAAAATGGCGCCAAAGCCCCAACCATCTGCATCAATATTGACAAGGTCTAGATCTGCAGGTAAATCGCCAATAGGCGTAGAGAATGTGTAATTACCTTGCCTAGTCAGTGTTCCCATACCTTTTATGGCATCAATACCCAGACCTAAACTCAAAGAATCGTTAATACGATATGAAACACTAGCATTAAAGTTAATGGTGGTCACTTCAGTATTACCCAATAAATCAATTGGGGTATTGATGTCATGACCTGAATTTAGCGGGGCTAAATCAGTGCCTGTACCATAGTTACTAAATGCAGCAACACCAAAAGCCCATTTGTCATTAATTGGGTTGATGTAATAAAAACTTGGGATAGGCTTACCTTCAGCGGCATTATCCATAGCGCCTAAATATTGACCATCACCAGAACCATCACCAATCATGGCATCAGTCACTTCAACATTCACATCAGCATAAGTACCAACAACCGAAATTGCTGTCTTATCAAATAATGCCATTGCCGCTGGGTTGCGAGCCAATACTGAAGCGTTATCTGCGATGATGGCATCCCCCGCCATTGCGCGGCCTAAACCGGTTGCAGACTGGCTGTTGAGTTGAAAACCCGCTGCGAATGTTTGAGTACTTGCTAAAGCTACAGCTGCTGCCAGTAGTGTCTTGTTGAATTTAGTCATAATTATTGCTCATCTTTATTGTCGCATATGCATGAATACTGCATGTGTTCATATCACTGCCACTTATATTTGAGCGCATCTTAGGTAACACAAGTAAGCTATACAACTCCGACCAGTGACTTTTGGTGTTGAATTTTTGTTAATAATTTGAGCTGTTAAATATAATTGTGAGAAGGTCTTACAAACCTTTGTGGGAGTTAACGCTGTAATTTCAGTGGTTTGAGTTTGATTTTATAATGATAACTTTGTTAGGTTGCTGTAATTAAGAATTGTGACTAGGGCTGCTTTTTAGCTAACACCTGTACGCTGAGTTTAGAATCTTTACTCTAGAAATGAGCCAGCCGACTAATTGTTGTTAACGAAAAAGTCGGCAGGTGTTTACTAAGGGTTAACCTTGTAAAGCACTAAAGTGACTGGCGAAAGACCTTGAATGAGGCCACCGTCTCTGTGCTTGCAGGAAATAGCTTACTGACTAAGATACCTGCCAATGAGGCGAGCAAAAATCCAGGGACTATTTCGTACAAGTCAAAAATACCACCAGAGAGTTGTTTCCAGACCACCACGGTCACCGCACCGACAACAATTGTTGCTACAGCGCCGTTGCGACTATATTGCTGCCAAAATAGTGATAGTAATACCACAGGGCCAAATGCTGCGCCAAAGCCTGCCCATGCGTAGCTCACTAACCCTAGGACACTGCTTTCAGGATTAAGTGCAATGACTGCGGCCACAATAGCAATGGCGATAACCCCCAAACGGCCCACGAGCATTAACTCTTTATTACTCGCATCGGGTTTAATCCATTTGCGATAAAAGTCTTCAGTTATTACGCTTGAACAAACCAAAAGCTGTGAATCAATGGTGCTCATGATCGCGGATAAAATTGCTGCAATTAACAAGCCGCCAACCCATGGATTAAACGCAGCATGGGCAAGGTGAATAAATACAGTTTCAGGGTTATCTAGGGGAGTGTCGGCAAAATACAAGGTACCAGCGATACCCGTTGCCAATGCACCAATCAGAGAAATACCCATCCAGCTCATAGCAATGCGACGAGATAACTTAATGTCTTTAGCGCTGCCAATGGCCATAAAGCGAGATAGAATATGTGGCTGGCCAAAATAGCCTAAACCCCAAGCCAGTAATGACACTAAGCCGATGACTGTGGTGTTTTCACTGACAAACGACAGCATGGCAGGGTCAAGTTGCTGCAGGTTTTCTTGAGTCTCAGGTTGGCTGAAGATGGCAACAGGTACAATAAGTAAGGCCACTAACATTAAACAGCCTTGGAAAAAGTCAGTCCAACTGACGGCAAAGAAACCGCCTACAAAAGTGTAAGAAACGATGATTACTGAACCTATAATGAGTGCTAAGGTGTAATCAAGGCCAAATACTTTTTCAAATAATATTGCGCCGCCTACCATACCTGATGAGGTATAAAAGGTGAAAAAGACTAAGATGGTGACCGCAGCAACCATTTTTAATACGCCTTGGTTATCATGAAAGCGATTTTCAAAAAAGTCAGGTAATGTCAGCGAGTTGTCAGCCAGTTCAGTGTAAATACGTAAACGTTTGGCGACAAAAAGCCAGTTGAGCCAGGCACCAAATATCAGTCCAAAACCAATCCAAGCTTCACCTAAGCCGCCTAAATACACTGCACCAGGTAAGCCAAGTAATAACCAACCTGACATATCTGATGCACCAACACTTAAGGCGGTGACAGCAGGGCCCATTTTTCGGCCACCCAGAATATAGTCGTCAACGGTATCTGTTTTACGATAAGCCCAGTAGCCAATCCCCATCATTAACGCGAGGTAGCCGATAAAAGTGATTAGAATGGGGGTTTCTATGGTCATGATACTTCCGTATTTTTATTATTGTGGCGCATATGCTAGCAGATGTATGAGCCAGTGCACAATTTGGGAAGTAAATTTGATGTGATAACAAGCACTCAATAAGTTTACATTGACTGCTTATTATCTAATTGATAGGAGATGGTTACAGGTTGTGACTATAACTAGATAAAGGTTTGCTCTATTTCAGATTTAACAAACTGTAAATCAGTATCTTGCTCTGCAACTAACATCATGAATGCCCCAGCTGTTTGAAAGCCCAAGCCCTGATAGTGTTGATCTGCAAAAGTTTCTTCGGTGACCATTCTATTTTCAGCCGGGACAATAAAGAGGGTGACTTTACCGTCTTTACCTTCCATCACTAAGTGCAAGCTTTTAACTCCTTGAAAGTCACAATAGGAGGTATAAAACACTTTTCCGGGCTGTTGAATGAATTTGGCGTTTTCTAAACCGCCAATACCAGCCAGTTTAAAATTAACATCTTCAAAGCCAACATTTTGATCAACCAGCATTGATTTGGGTTCATGGTATACATGAGCGAGCGCATGCTCAGCTAAGTCAACGGGGGCAAATTTTAACATGCTAAAACTTAAACCGATGACTAATGCCACGGAGGCAGCCATAGCCATTAAATAACGAGTATGCTTTTTTTGCTCCTGATGTTTATTCAGTTGCTGACGTAATAATAATTTATCTGCTAAATCATTAGGCACATCAATATTAAGCGCATGGGTAAGCTTACTGTCTAATATTTTTAATTCACTGACTAACTTTGCATCAGACTCAGACGCAGCAATTTGTGCCAAGAAATCTTCATCTTGGCTGTTGGGGTCGTCATAGGCATGGCGACGAAATTGTAGATCATCCATTTGATTGACCTCTAACTTCAGGAGACTCTAAAGCGTCTTTTAATTGATTACGGGCACGAAATAATCGCGTCATGACGGTGTTTCTATTAAGTTCAAGCAACTCTGCAATTTCTTCACCACTAAAACCGCCAATGAGTTGCAGCAGTAATGGCTCTCGATATTCAATCTCTAATAAGCCGATCTGTTTACGTAGCCAATATTGCTCTGTTTGCTCTTCGGTAGTGGAAGACTTTTGGTCTTCAAGCAACTCTTGCTCTACATCACTGTAGTCAAACTGCTTACGTTCAAATCGACGGGCATTCTCTCGGCGCAAGATAGTGATCAGCCATGCTTTAGCGGCTTTGTCATCTTTTAAAGAGTCAAGCGCACGCCATGCACGTAAAAAGGTTTCTTGGGTGACGTCTTCAGCAACATGTTTATCGCCGATGAGCCAATAGGCATATCGGAAGATATCTGCGTGAAGTGCCCGGACGAGGCTGTCGTATCGTCGCTGTTTAGTTAACATGTCAGATATGACCGTGGGTTCGGACTTTTTATTTCGCAAGCTATCAAACATTTTTATCTTTTTGTTAAAAATATTATGTTCGATAGCTTAAAAGGTTACTGATGAATAGCAAGTATAATTATGCTTGCTATTCAATCAGTTTATTCGTTAAGGGTTTAACGAACTCAGCGCAGATGGGGAGTTTACTGCAGAATTATGACTGTAACTCTCAATGGCTTTTAATAAAGCCGCTTTATCAACAAATGTTGAAGATTGGCTGTATTTAGCCTGCTGTAATTGATGAGTTGCTTGAGCTAGCGCAGTTGATAACTGGCTAATATCAGCCAAGTTCATTGGTTTGTTTAGTAATGTAGAAAAATGCTGCTGCAGTAATGTAATGACTTGAGATACATCATTTTTATCACAGGCGAGGCTGATGTCTTTGATGCTCACTCGAGCAGAGGAGGACTGAACATCAACATTTTCAGAGGTAACTGTTAGCGACTTTTGCTTACGGGCGTTTAACCACAGGGCGATTGTGATAAGCCATAATGCGGCAAATAGCAGTGTTAACCAAGGCCAAAAACCAGGGTTATTGCTGGGCTGTGTAACCTCAGGTGTAATTGGCGTTGGTGCTTGTTCTGGATTAGCCGCAATGGTCACTGTTCTTGCTGGAATGGTGGTAAACTGCTGCTGGCGTAGCTGCGAGTTCCACCACGGAATTGTAATTTCAGGAAGGGTAAATGTTCCAGCTTTGGTTGGCACGATAGCCGTGGTAAGGCTGTACTGGGCCACTACATGGTTTTCTCTAAGTACAGTTTGTCTAACTGGTTTTTCTGGATATGATTTCAGCGCACTTGGCATAGCTAATTCAATGTCAGGCAGGCTATTACTGTCAGCATTAGATGCGATGATATTAATGGTGCGGGTGATTGGGCTACCCACTTCAAATTCACTGCTGTCTTCAGGCCACACTTCTTTAGCGATTAATAAATCACTGACGAGCCAATCACCTTGATAGCTGTCAGGTATGGGTTTAATTATGATTTCAGTATCTTCAGCAGCAGCTTGCATCGGACGGCTTTCATTAAAGCCAAACATGCCGCCACGTCGTGGTGCTTCAACTAAAATATCACCTGAAAAACTCGCACCTTTAATGGCGAGTTTACCTGGAGTATCGGCAATCATGGCATAGGTTCGCTCAATTACGCGAAAACGGCGGCCATTAACCACTTCAACACTGTCTTGATCTTCGCCAAGCTGCTTGATCTCAGCACCTGATATTTCTGGGGCGCTAATGACACCACGCTGTAATTCAGCAGCTAAAAATAGCTTAACTTTATAGGTAATTAATTGGCCCACATAAGCTTCTTGAGTGCTAACTTCGCCTTCCACAAACAAATTGCGCATTTGCTGAGGCTGGGAGCCAGCATCTAAAACCGTTAACTCGATGGGATTAGATTGAATACCTTCCATAGTAAAGGCAGGAATAGTCACAGTGCCGCTATTTTTAGCCGATAATAATACTTGCCAGCGGGTTTCTTTACTGGAGTTGAAGTTAACGATTTGCGTGCTTCGTCCTACGCTAGTGCGGCCGACAACAAAGTCTTTTAGCAATATTGAGGTGTCTAATGAGCCTGCATTAACATCATCATCTGCGGTGACGTTTAATACAAAATACTCACCTTGCATGACGGGGTTACGGTCCACCGTTGCTTGAATGTTAGTGACCGCGAGTGCTTGCCCTGTAAAAAGAATAGCGACTAGGGCTAAAATGATTCTGTTTACCACTGTTGTTTATCCTTAGGAAGTTGGCCGTTTTGACGACGCTTTTGATATTCCAATAGCATTTTGTTTCTAATTAATACTTGTGGATCTTCACTGACTGCGCGAAGTGCTCTTTCTAAATCTGCTGGCAGCGGCTCTTCAGATAAAGCCGATGAGGCCACTGGTGTGCCAGACTCAGATTCTGGCTGTTGTTCTGATGTTTCAGCAGCTTGAGCTTGTTGTTGAGTCTTGTCTTGTTGCTCAGCAGTTTCAGGCTCAGCTTGAGCTTGGTTAACTTGACTGTTAGCTTGCATTTCAGCTTCATTATTATCGGCTTGTTGCTCATTTTGTTGAGATGAAGCTGATGAACTTTCGTCAGCCTCATTGGGGCTGTCATCTTGTTGATAGTCACTAGATTGCTGATCCTGCTGAGAATCATTCGCAGATTGCTCTTCTTGTGACGGGTCATTTTGAGACTGCTGCTGTTGAGATTGCTCAGAGCTAGACTCATCACTTTGAGATTGATCTTGCTGTGATTGATCTCCTTGAGATTGATCATTTGATGACTGCTCATCATTTGACTTCTGGTCAGATGATTGGTTGTCATCACTTTGCTGATCCTGCTCCGACTGTTGCTCTTGTTGCTGCTTCATTTGCTCAGCCAAAGCGAGGTTTTTCTCGGCCTGAGGAAAATCTGCTTGTTGAGTTAATGCTTGCTTATAACGCTTTATCGCCTCATCAATTTTATTGAGCTGCAGTAAACTATTGGCTTGATTATATAAACCATTGGCAGAGTCATCTTGCTCAAAACCGCTTAAGGCATTTTCATAGTCACCAGCCTTATATTGGGCGCTAGCTTGCCATTGAGGCTGGTCAAATTGCTCGGCAGCTTTAGAATAGTCTTCTGCTGATTGAGCCTGATTAAATTGCTCTGAGGCTTGTTGATCGGCGGTTTGCCATAAATCATCCCAGCTATTAGCTGAAGCAGGAGTTGGCTGCATCAATAAGCCTAGCGTGAGGACACTCACCATAGGCAGTACTGTAAACCTAAAACTCAGCAGTACTGGAATAATCAACAGGAGGGCAATATAAGGGCCTAAATCTTGCCAAGCTTCACCTTCAAGTTCGGTGGCTTTTGCATTACCATCATTAGCAAGCCATGCTTCGAGTTGGCCCAGTGCTGCGCCGTCTGCCCGTGCTGGTAACATTAAACCGCCAGTGGGAGTAACCAATTTATCAAGCAATGAAAAGTCAGTTTTATCAACCACGATCTCACCGGCATTATCGCGCATGAGCTGACCATCTGGCAGCTGTATTGCTGCGCCTTGTTGGCTACCAAATGCCATCACCGATACTCGATATCGACTGCCATCCAGCGCTTTTGCTGCCTGCGCATATTGGGCTGCATTAACACCATCGGTCATCACAATAATATCACCGCTGATATGCCCGCCTTGACCTAATAACTGTTGGGCAAGGGTAAGGGCGGCGGCTAAATCTGAGCCTCTAACGGGCATAATGTCCGGGCTTAAGGTTGGGAGCAGATTTAATAGGGTAGAGCTATCACGGGTTAACGGACTAATAGTAAATGCATCTCCCGCAAAAGCGATTAACCCAGTTTCACCTTCTTTTAAATTGGTTAAAAAATCGGTGGTTCGATATTTGGCCTGGGATAGTCGATTAGGTTTTTGATCGGTTGCATACATGGATAAAGACATATCCATTACCAGTACACGCCCTTGCTCGCTAGCGAACACAGGTAGGCTTTGTTTATTCACGGCAGGGCCCGATATGGCCACAACCGCAATAAACCAACACAGCATTAATAACCATTTGGGTTGTTTTTTGATGTGTGCAGACTCACTGATCAGGGTGCTAGCAAGGTGAGGGGCAATATAGTGTTGCCATGCAGAGTTATTTTTACTCTGGCGCCACAAAAATAGTCCAATAATGGTTAATGGAATTAAGGCCAATAGCCATTCAAGGCGGATAAAATGCAAACTCATTATTTATCCTCCTTGTAAAAGGCTGAAGTCAGATTTTTAGGTAAATTCATTTGACTACGTAGACTAATACTTAAACTGATTAATAACGCTAACAACAATGGCCAGTAAAATAACTCGCTTTGGGGGCGGTAGGTTAATTGGTCGCGACTGACAGGCTCTAATTCATCAATTTTTTGATAAATTTCTTCTAGCTCTTCGCTATTACGGGCTCTAAAGTAATGACCATTGGTCATTTCTGCAAGCTGTTGTAATTGCGCTTCATCAAGATCTGCTGACGGGTTTACTTTTTCAGTACCGAAAATACTGCGTCTTTCCAGTATTTCAGCGCCAACACCGACGGTATAAATAGTGACATTGCGCTCTGCAGCGATGCGAGCTGCCACTTCAGGTTCTATGTTACCTGCGTTATTTGAACCATCGGTGAGTAAAATGAGCACTCGGTTACTGTCGTTAACGTTATCAAAGCGTCTCACCGCCAATGCAATTGATTCACCAATGGCGGTTTGTTTGCCCACTAGGCCAATTTGACTATCGGCGAGAAACTTTGCCACCGAGCGTCTATCTTGGGTCAGTGGCGCTTGTAAATAGGCGTGATCGGCAAATAAAATTAACCCAAGGCGATCGCCATTACGGCGTTCGATAAAGTCGCCAATCACATGTTTAATAAGGGTCAATCTATCAACCGTTTTGCCTTCAACAACCATGTCTTCAATTTGCATACTGCCGGATAAATCGACTGCCAGCATTAAGTCGCGCCCTTCAGATGGCAGCTCTATAGGCTCGCCTAACCATTGGGGCCTGACAAGTGCGCACAATAAACATGCCCACATTAACCAATACAATTTACGGGATGGTTTGTCAGCATGGCTTGATATGACCTGATCAGCATTGGCTATACCTGGAAGCTGCAGGTGACCGCCATTATTTTTTGAAACGCGCTTTGGTTTTAACAGCCAAGGTAATGGCAATAAAAGCAATAACCACGGCCATGCTATTGAGAACATGATGCCTCCAGTGGACTATTTGCTTGCGTATTTGCGCTGTTAGCGTTGCTTTTGATGGCATTAAGGGGCGCAAAGCGAGCTTTTTTAGTTAACCAAGACTTGGCTAACTTAAATAACTGCTGCTTTTCAGCTGCATTTAAGCCACAAGCTTGATAACGCTTGGCTAATAACAAGCCAATTTGGCCTTGCTCTGCTTGCGGTAACCTTAGCTCAAGCCATTTGAACCATTGGTCGCCATCAAGTTGTGCAAAATCCTGTCTGGGTAAATAACTCAAGGCAGTTCGTTTTAGTAAGCTATTAATCTGGCTTGGGTATTGACTGTCATTTATATCAAGTTGCTGTAGTTGCGCTAATGCGGCCTTTCTCGGGGCGTGATATTTGGCACGTTTTCGCAGCTTGATGAAAGTGATGACACCAGCCGCGATAATGATAATCGCCACTAGCCAATAACCGGGGGCAATGGGCAATTGTGATATTGGCTGCGGCAGCACGATATCTTCCATTTGCATTAATGCGGGATTGATTTGAGGAGCATTCATCTAACGTAATAGTTCCAATTGATCGCTAAGACTCTTACCTGCATCGATAAAGCGGGTTTGAACTTTGAGCATTTTCATTAATTCAATAAACTGTTGTTGACGAGCTAACTGTTCATTTAACCACACATCGTAGCTATGGCGAGTTAAGGTAAGTTGTTGCTTACCATCACGTACAGGCAGTGAAAATCGCTTTGGTAACGCTAAAGTGCCTTGTCGTAATGGGTCTGTAATAATAAAGGCACCCACATCACAATGGCGTTTAAGCTCGGTGAGTGCCGCTAAACATTCTTGGCTAAAGTGCTGGCCATCAGTAATTATCCATACCAGTGAGCCGGGTTTAGCGATGCGTTGCAATCGCTGGCAAGCCCGTAAAATATGCTGGGGATCTTGGGGTAATTCATCAAAGTGATTTAACTGGTTTTGATGCACTTTGATTAATGCTGATGTGAGCTGCAAAATACCTTGTCGGCGACTGCGGGGTTTTAACTCCACATGTTCGGTTTCACTGGCAATCAATGCCCCCAAACGGTCACCGTGGTTAATGGCGTTCCAGCCAAGTGTTGCTGCGACATGGGCGGCTTGCAGAGACTGTAAAAGCAAACTCGAGCCAAAAAATAAGCTATGACTTAGATCGACCAGCAAGATAATAGGGCGTTCACGTTCTTCAATAAATAATTTGGTGTGGGCCTTGCCAGTTCTGGCCGTAACGCGCCAGTCTATGGTGCGCACATCATCACCATTTTGATAATGTCGCACTTCGGCAAATTCCATTCCACGCCCTTTTATGAGGCTGCTTCTATGGCCTGCAAGGCTGGCTTTTGCGCGGCTACGTTTCTCAGGCATCGCACGGGCAATACTCTGGCAACTTATTAGCTCTTGCTCATTAAGGTTGACGCCATTACTAAATAGCGGCAACTCTTTTTCAATTGACATAGCGGTTACTGACATAGTGGCTATAACTCAACATTAAGGTACAGCCACTTGGCTTAAAATATGATTTATGACGTGATCTGCACTAATCCCTTCTGCCTGTGCCTGATAACTCAACAGTAGACGGTGGCGTAAAACATTAGGCGCCACAGCTTGAATATCTTCAGGTGAGACAAAATCGCGTTGATGTAACCAGGCTCTGGCTCGCGCGCAGCGCTCTAATGAAATTGAAGCGCGGGGACTCACGCCGTATTCAAGCCACTTGGCTAGTTCTGGGCTATAACGCTCTGGCTGACGAGTGGCCATAATAATTTCTACGATATAGCTTTCAAGGGGCTCAGCTAAGTACAGTTCCATCGCTTGTTCACGGGCAGAAAATACATCTGCTTGTACCACAGGCTCGATGGTCGGTAACTGATGAGTCAGTGCTTCGTTACGAGACTGACGCAAAATCTGACGCTCGGTATCGGCACTTGGGTAATCTAAATTTAAGTGCATTAAGAAGCGATCTAATTGCGCTTCAGGTAGCGGGTAAGTCCCTTCGTTTTCAAGTGGGTTTTGGGTTGCCATCACTAAAAAGAGTTTTGGCAGCGGGTAACTGTGTTTACCTACGGTCACTTGTCCTTCAGCCATGGCTTCAAGTAATGCGGATTGTACCTTCGCTGGAGCGCGGTTAATTTCATCGGCAAGGATTAAGTTATGGAAAATCGGCCCCGCTTCAAATTCAAAGGTACCCGTTTGAGCGCGATAGATATCGGTGCCGGTTAAGTCCGCTGGTAATAAATCAGGCGTGAACTGGATGCGATGAAAGTCGCCTTCAACGCCATCACATAATGCTTTTACTGCACGGGTTTTGGCTAAACCTGGAGGGCCTTCAACCAGTAAATGACCATCGGCAATAAGTGCGATGAGCATATTTTCAGTTAAAACCGGTTGTCCCAAAATGACATTATCTAAATAAGCGCGTAAAGAATGAAATCGACTCAAAGGCATGATGATACTCAAATTTATTGTCTAAAAAACGTTATCTAATTCACTCTATGTTAATGAATTTTATTGGCCTTTGGCTAGTAGCATTAACAGAATTTCATTTTTATTTATTCGTGGTGTTCATTAGCTGCAACTAAAGGTGCGTTAGCTAGCTTTAATCGATACTTAAATATATTAATAAAGCTAATGCTCTAAAGTTTAACCTTCTGTATTTAATATATAAATCACAATCGGGTTGTTAATTTTGTTGGAAATTGTCAGGTTATTTTCATACGGGTGTTTTAAACTTGCTAATTAAAAGTTAGAATCAGATCACACTTTTATGGTCAGACCAGATAACGCTGACAAAATGGATTTTCACTGAAAAGCCTATAAAGGCTAAACAATTAAAAGAGGGTGAACAATGAGTGATAGACAACAAGTAACCAATGCCCGCGGCGAGCGCATTGCAATTGTAGCGGGTTTACGAACGCCTTTTGCCAAACAAGCCACCGCATTTCATGGCGTTTCAGCTTTAGATATGGGCAAAATGGTGGTTAATGAATTGCTTTCTCGCTCAGAGTTAGACCCAAAAACCATTGAGCAATTAGTTTATGGTCAAGTTGTGCAAATGCCTGCTGCGCCAAATATTGCTCGTGAAATCGTATTAGGCACTGGCATGGATGTATCAACGGATGCTTACAGTGTCACTCGTGCTTGTGCGACAAGTTTTCAATCGGCAGTGAATGTGGCTGAGTCAATCATGACTGGTAATGTTGAAATTGGTATTGCTGGCGGCGCAGATTCATCTTCTGTTTTACCGATTGGCGTGTCAAAAAAGCTGGCTCATGCGCTAGTGGACTTAAATAAGGCCCGTACCTTTAAACAAAAATTTGCCATTGCACGTCGTTTGGGTTTAAAAGACTTAATGCCGGTACCGCCAGCGGTTGCAGAATATTCTACCGGTTTGTCAATGGGGCAAACGGCTGAGCAAATGGCTAAGACCTATTCAATTAGCCGCGCCGATCAAGATGCACTGGCTCATCGCTCACATACTCTGGCAACAGAAACTTGGAACTCAGGTAATTTACGCGATGAAGTGATGACGGCTCATGTGCCTCCTTATAAGCAGTTTATTGATCGTGATAACAACATTCGTGAAAACTCAGTTTTAGAGTCTTACGCTAAATTACGTCCAGCTTTTGATCGCAAACATGGTTCAGTTACCGCAGCCAACAGTACGCCGCTAACTGATGGCGCATCAGCAATTATCTTAATGAGTGAAGGCCGTGCCAAAGCATTAGGTTATCAGCCTATTGGTTACATTAAGAGCTATGCCTTTACTGCCATTGATGTTTGGCAAGATATGTTAATGGGGCCATCTTATGCTACGCCGCTAGCACTAAAGCGTGCTGGTATGCAGTTAGAAGATTTAACCTTAATTGAAATGCATGAAGCATTTGCAGCGCAAACCTTAGCCAACATGCAAATGTTTGGCTCTAAAAAGTTTGCTGCAGAAAAGTTAGGCCAAAATCGTGCGATTGGTGAAATCGATATGAGTAAATTTAACGTACTAGGTGGTTCATTAGCTTATGGGCATCCATTTGCGGCTACGGGTACGCGTTTGATCACTCAAGTATGTCGTGAACTTAAACGCCGTGGTGGTGGAACCGGTTTAGCCACAGCCTGCGCAGCAGGTGGTCTTGGCGCTGCAATGATAGTAGAAGTGGAGTAATTCTGATGGAAAAGACATTTAATTTACAACGCCGTGAAGACGGTATTGCGGTTTTGACTATGGATGTTCCTGGTGAAACCATGAACACCTTAAAAGCAGAATTTGGCCCAGAAATTAGTGACATTCTTACCGAGATAAAAACTGACGCTAGCATTAAAGGTTTAGTGATTATTTCAGGAAAATCTGACTCTTTTGTTGCTGGCGCTGACATCACCATGTTAGATGCCTGTACCAGTGTTGCTGCTGCCAAAGAACTATCACAACAAGGGCATGTGGTATTTAATGAATTAGAAAACCTCACTATACCGGTTGTTGCTGCTATTAACGGTGCCTGCTTAGGTGGTGGATTAGAGCTAGCGCTAGCGTGTCATTTGCGTGTGTGCAGCGACAGTAAGAAAACTATTATGGGTGTGCCTGAAGTTCAACTTGGGTTATTACCAGGTGGCGGGGGAACCCAACGTTTACCAAGAAAAGTCGGTATTACTACAGCGCTCGATATGATGCTAACAGGTAAGCAGCTGCGTCCGAAACAAGCACTGAAAATAGCCTTGGTTGATGACGTTGTTCCAGAGTCTATTTTGCTTGAGACTGCAGTTGCCATGGCAAAAAAAGGCAAGTCTGCTGCTAAAGTGGTTAAAAAGTCTGCTTTAAACAAGTTGCTTGAATCAACCAGTACGACTCGTGACATTATTTTTGATCAAGCCGCTAAACAAGTGATGAAGAAAACCCAGGGTAATTATCCAGCTCCTGCTAAAATCATTGATTGTGTTAAGCAGGGTATGAATAAAGGCATGATCAAAGGCTTAGAAGTTGAAGCAAGTCATTTTGCTGAACTTATTATGTCACCAGAGTCAGAAGCGCTTCGTAGTATATTCCTTGCAACCACAGAAATGAAAAAAGAAACCGGTGCAGAAGGGGGCAAACCTCGCAAAGTGAACAAGGCACTGGTTATTGGTGGTGGCTTAATGGGTGGCGGAATAGCCTCTGTGACGACAACCAAAGCTAAAATTCCTGCTCGTGTTAAAGATATCAATGAAACCGGCTTAAGTAATGCGTTGGCTTATGCTTATAAGTTGTTAGCCAAAGGCGTTAAGCGTCGTCATATGACTCCGGCAGTTAGAGATAATCTAATGGCGTTAATGACGACAACCACTGAATATAGCGGCGTAAAAGATGCTGATATCGTAGTAGAAGCAGTATTTGAAGATTTAGCATTAAAACATCAAATGGTGAAAGATGTAGAACGTGAATGTCATGAAAATACTATCTTTGCATCTAACACATCTTCATTACCAATCAGCCAAATTGCCGAAGCGGCCAGTCGACCTGAAAATGTGATTGGTCTGCATTATTTCTCGCCAGTTGAGAAAATGCCGTTAGTGGAAGTGATTGCGCACAAGAAAACCTCTCCAGAAACCATTGCTACGACAGTGGCCTTTGCTCGTAAGCAAGGTAAGACACCGATTGTTGTTCAAGACGGAGCCGGTTTTTATGTAAATCGTATTTTAGCCTTATACATGAATGAAGCTGCGCAAGTGCTTCTTGAAGGGCAAAAAATTGAATTTTTAGATAAAGCGTTAGTTAAGTTTGGTTTCCCTGTAGGACCTATTACTTTGCTAGACGAGGTAGGTATTGATGTTGGTGCTAAGATCGCGCCGATCTTAACTAAAGAACTGGGTGAGCGCTTTGAAGCTCCAAGTGCATTTGATAAGTTACTTGCAGATGACCGTAAAGGCCGTAAAAACGGCAAAGGTTTTTACCAATACGGCAACAAGAAAAACAAAGCTAAGCTAGTGGATGAAAGTGTATATCAAGTACTAGGCATTAATAATCAGTTAAGTGGTAGTGAAATCGATATTGCTATGCGTTGTGTTGTGCAGATGCTAAACGAAGCTGTTCGTTGTTTAGATGAAGGCATTATTGCCAATGCAAGAGACGGTGATATCGGTGCTATTTTTGGAATTGGTTTTCCGCCATTCTTAGGCGGTCCTTTCCGTTATATGGATACCATGGGGATCAATAATCTAGTGTCAAAATTACGTCAGTATCAGCAATTACATGGCGAAAGATTTGCCCCTTGTGAAAGATTAGTCAAAATGGCTGATGAGGGAGCGAGTTTTTATTAGTCTAAACTAAGACTTTAAGGATTACACACTTAACAAAGCGGCAACATGATGCCGCTTTTTCATTCTAAAGTGGCAGGGATTTGCCTGTTTTATGTACGCTGCGGAATATTTTGACTGTGGCTCAATTAAAAATCCCCATAGCTTTGAGTATTTGGCTTGGTTATAATGTGACCAAAGCTAGCATTGAACACAAAAACTTAATGCTACAAGCTTAAGAAATGATGTTAACTGAATGAATTGTAGAGGTTTCAGTGGTATTTCTAGTGTTTATTATTTCAATCTTATCGGCGATTTATCTTGGCAATTGTGCTTTTGCTCAAGGTATGGCAGTAAAAAGATGGTCATTTGCCGGTTTGTTGATGGGCCCTCTGGCTTACCCATTGTTCAACAGTCATAAATATTTATTAACCCGTAAACTAGCGGTTAGTAATGAACAGCAACAATACTTTTAGCAAACTCCGCGTATTAAAAAGGGAGCTAATGCTCCCTTTTTCTTTGCCTGTAAAATATCACTACAAGACTTAGTTCCACCATGCTTTAGCTGGGATGACCTCTAGATGCTCAAGGCCTTCAGGTAATTTAACTTTCTTACGTTGCGGCTGTGCAATTCCTAGTGCTTTTAATAAAGAGTTAAACATAATTTTATCTCCTTAAGCGATGCTTGAATTGGTGTATTTAATGTATGGGTTATGCGCTAATTCAGTGGTCGCTTCAGAGTACTTAATATAAGGGCTGTGCGCTAATTCAGTTGTCGCTTCAGAGTACTTAATATAAGGGCTATGGGCTAATTCAGTGGTCGCTTCAGAGTATTTGATATAAGGGCTGTGAGCTAACTCAGTAGTCGCTTCAGAGTACTTAATATAAGGGCTATGGGCTAATTCAGTGGTCGCTTCAGAGTATTTTATATAAGGGCTGTGAGCTAACTCAGTAGTCGCTTCAGAGTACTTAATATAAGGGCTATGGGCTAATTCAGTTGTCGCTTCAGAGTATTTGATATAAGGGCTATGGGCTAATTCAGTTGTCGCTTCAGAGTATTTGATATAAGGGCTGTGAGCTAATTCAGTAGTAGCTTCAGAGTACTTAATATAAGGGCTATGCGCTAACTCAGTCGTTGCTTCTGAGTACTTAATATAAGGGCTGTGAGCTAATTCAGTAGTAGCTTCAGAGTACTTAATATAAGGGCTATGGGCTAATTCAGTGGTTGCTTCAGAGTACTTAATATAAGGGCTATGGGCTAATTCAGTGGTAGTTTCAGAGTACTTGATATAAGGGCTATGGGCTAATTCAGTTGTCGCTTCAGAGTATTTGATATAAGGGCTATGGGCTAATTCAGTTGTCGCTTCAGAGTACTTGATATAAGGGCTATGGGCTAATTCAGTAGTATCTTCAGAGTACTTGATATAAGGGCTGTGCGCTAACTCAGTGGTCGATTCAGAGTATTTGATATAAGGGCTGTGAGCTAATTCAGTGGTCGCTTCAGAGTACTTAATATAAGGGCTGTGAGCTAATTCAGTAGTAGCTTCAGAGTACTTTATATAAGGGCTATGTGCTAATTCAGTACTAGCAGATGCATGATTAATATGTGGATTTCCAATATATTGACCTTGGTTAGGTAGGTTAACTAAAACTGTTTCCGTCGTATTAATAGCAGCGTTAGAAGTTGAAGATAAAATTGCAGCTACGATAATTCCATTAATCATTGTTTAATCTCTCTATTCAGGGTTAATTAAAGTTTTAACTTTTATTTGACATCTGAATAGAGGATTGCAGTTGTTATGCCAATGTTGCTTAAATGGCGGTTTTTTTACTTTGTTTTTTTTGATTGATGTTTAATAATTCGGTGAAATCTTTTTCTGGAACAGGCTTACTAAAGATGTAGCCTTGGATTTCTTCACATTTTAAGGCTTTTAATATATTTAATTGCGCGGTTTCTTCTACACCTTCTCCGACAACAGATAAGCCCATGTTATGTGCGATAGTAATAATGCTATCGACCATTTTTAAATCACGATCTGATTTATCGATATCATCCACAAAAGATTTATCAATTTTCAAACAATGAATTGGGAAATGTTTGAGATATGAAAGCGATGAATACCCAGTACCAAAATCATCAAGGGCTAGAGTCACCCCCATTTGGGCAAGCTGATTCATTACTTTGATGGCATTATCTGGATTTTTAATAATGGTACTTTCAGTAATTTCTAGTTCAAGGTGACAAGCTGGGAGCTTTGTGAGCTCTAATACACTTAATATGCGTTGCTGTAAATCAGGTAGGGCAAACTGTCTTGAAGATAAGTTTATGGCTACACGGCCGTTAAATACACCTTGTTCGCGCCACTTCTGTGCTGCAAAGCAGGCTTTACGTAAAACCAGATCGCCAATTTCGACAATTAAACCATTTTCTTCAGCAAGTGGAATAAATTCATTTGGCGGGATGACACCAAATTCCGGATGAACTAATCTAACTAAAGCTTCCATTCCAGCAAGGCTGTCTTGTTTTAAATCGACTTTGGGTTGGTAATAGACTTCAAAGTAATCTTCTTTTAATCCTTCTCGGATCAAGTTTTCTACTTCTAATTGGCGTAGCGCATTTTTGTTTAAAGACTCTGAATAGAATTGGTAACGATTGCCACCCCCTGATTTGGCATGATACATAGCGATATCTGCTTTTCTTAATAGGGCTTGTTCATTTTGCTCATCTTCAGGGTATAAAACTATCCCGATACTTAAGCTAATAACGAGGGATTCGTTATCAACTTTAAACTCTTGTTTCAATGAGTCTATTATTCGAGAGGCGATAGCCGCACATGAACCAATATCAGGGTTATGGTCAACTAAGATGGCAAATTCATCACCGCCAAGACGATATAAACTAACGTGATTTGGAATATTTTCTTGAAGCCTACGAGCGACATCAATAAGTAACGCATCACCAGTTTGGTGGCCTAGCGAGTCGTTAATACGTTTGAAATTATCTAAATCCAATACCATTAATGTATGGTGGACGTCTTTTTTCACTAGATTGTTCAAGGTTACTTGTAAACTAGAACGGTTAGGTAGCCCGGTGAGCAAATCACTATTGGTTAATTTGCGTAGTTCTTCTTCTTCTTGCTGTTTACGACGAGTAATATCTGAGAATACCCCTACGTAATGACTGGTTTCGCCTTGTTCGTTGTATATAGCATCGACGGTGAGCTCCATTAAGAAATGGCTACCATCTCCGCGATTGGCCTCTACTTCATTACTCCAGCTGCCCTGTTGGGCCAAAGCTGCGTGAATTTGGTTAGAGTAGCTGTCAGGGTAACGAGTAAAGTTAAATAATTGTCCAAGAAATTCAGCTCGGTTTTGGGCGGTTAATTGACAACAAGCATCGTTGACTTCAACAAAATGAAATTTGTCATCTAGAATAAACATGCCTTCAGAAATGTTTTCAATTGCTCTTTCGAATAGTCTTAATTGTTCTTCGGTTTGTTTAATATTATTGATGTTTTTGATGGTACCCGTCATACGCAGCGGTTTTTCTTTGTGATCCCTTTCAACAATTTTTGCTCTATCTAGTACCCAAACCCATTTGTGTTGAAGGCTTTTAACGCGGTATGCAACTTCAAAATGATCTGTTAGCCCTTTAAAGTGGTCATTAAGGGCTGTTTTAACTCTATTTTGATCGAGGGGGTGAATATTGCTTTCTTCTCCAGGTTTTCCTGAGCGATGGCCATCTTGAGGAAACTCTAATGTTCCCCAGATATTGGATCGGTAAATTTCACCGGTTTCAATATCCCAATCCCACATTTCATCACCGCTACCCCATAGTGATAATTTTAATCTTTCTTCACTAAGGGCTATTTGTTTTTGTATTTCTCGTCTGCGTAAAATTGTCTTGGCTATGAGTAGCAATATTAATAAGCCCAATACGGTATAGGATAGTTTTGCTTCAAAAGATAAATACCAAGGTGGGGTAATAGTTACCTTAATCGATTTTGTTGGGCCTTGCTTTCCAGATAAATTATTTACTGCATAGACATTAAAATAGTAAGTACCTGCAGATAGATTCGTGTACGTAGCAGAGTTAGTCTTTTGTGCTGGTAACCAGTCGTCATTTAGTCCTTCCATCTGGTAATAGAAGTCATAGTCTTCAAGGTACTTCCCAGGTGCAATGAAAGTAAATGAGAAAGGGTAGTCTGAGTATTTTAAAGTTATAGAGTCTTGGTTGTTAATTGGTTTTGATAATACATTTCCGCCAACCTTTTCAGAGATGTTAAAAAGTTGAAGATCTATCAAGGATACATTTGAAGAACTACTGCTAATGACTTCATTGTATATTTCTCTAGGGTTAACGATGCTTATCCCGCCCGACCCTGTAAATAAAGCATAATTATCAATTGCTAGTGAACTAACAGAGTTATAGTCACTCTGGGCACCATTTTTATTTGTAATAGTGGTGTTGGATAGGTTTATCTTATTTGTGATATTTATTTCTGTAGCTGAAGACGATACTATGAAGTCGTTAAATATTTCAATTGAAAATACTAATTTATTATTTTTATATATAGTTTTTAGACTAAGATCGTTAGTTGAAAGTTTTATTAGTGAATCCCTTGTTCCAAATAGCAAATTCTCTCCATCCAAAGCAAGACTAGTCACCATACTTGTGCTATATATTTTATCACTTTTATCTTCAGTTATTCTGAATAATCCGCCTTGAGTAGCAGCCCAAAATGTGTCACCCTTTCTTATTAGTTGAAAAATAGGATAACGTTCCCCTGTTTCCATAGATTGAATTATTCTATTGTTTTCTAGGATTAATATTTTCCCATTAATTGTAGATAAATAAATAATTTCTCTAACTTCATCTCTCTTAATGTATGTTATTTTTTCATCTAGTATCTTCTCAATTATTAGAGTGTCTAAATTAACTTTAAACAGTCCGTTTATACTACCTATATATAGTTCTCGCCCTAGTAACTCTATTGACTTTGGACCTGATGCATTATCTAGTTTTATTGAAGATTGCTCTTTTAGTGTACTATCTAATACTTTTACTTCTGATGAATCCATAGCAATAAAAATGTTTTTATTGTCTTTAGTAATTGACCAAATATTATTAGTTACTAGTTTTGAGTTTTTTATTAGATTTTTGCTTCGTTCGATTTTTATCAAACCATCATGAATGTCAGCAACAATAATTGCAGATTTGGTTTCTTTTATCAGTGGACGCTTGATTGCGCCTTCTTTATTAATGTACCCTAGTTTTTTTATTTCTTTTTTAGATGAAAAAGTTACAATGCTTGAACCTGCTATTGATATTAATTCGTTTTTATTTAGAGAGCTTTCCAAGTATGTTAAAGCGAGATCTGAAAATTTAGTTGTAGTATTGTTTTTGAAACTGTATAAACCATCATTTGTTGAAATAATTAATTCATCATTTAACCTAGCTATATCATTGGAGTGATGCCCGACAATTGTTAAGTCATTTTCAAACAGTTTAAAAACCTGACCATTATAGTTTCTTATAAAAAAATTATCACCAATTTGAATTATTCGTTTTACCTCATGTAACACTTTACTTTCAAAACTCCAGATTACTCTATTTAATTTCTCATTTAGGATGATAACCTTGTTGTTGAGACCTAGAGCAATGCCTTCAGAGAGGTGGGATAGGTACCAAATTGATTCATCAATTTTTTTACCTTCTATTAAAATAGGGTTAAATTTTTCAGAATTCTCATCAAAGACAACAAGCCCTTTATCGGTACCAACAATGAGTCTATTTTTTTTATCAATTAGCAATGTTTTTACGAATGAACTAGGTAAACTGGATTGGCTGTCATCTGCATAGAAATGTTTAAAATTAACACCGTCAAACCGATTAAGCCCATTGACGGTACCAAGCCATATATAACCCTGCCTATCTTCTACAATACTAGTGACATTTGATTGTGATAAGCCGTCTTCAACATTATATCGATCGGTATTTAGGACTAATTCATAGTCATCTGCGCCAGCAGACATAGCTGAGTGAGAAATGCTTTGAAGAATAAAAAATGCGCATATTAAGAATGGTCTAATCATTGACATATTAAGGATACTTTTGTCTGCTGCAATTGATAATTATTTACAATAAAGTACCACTTTTTCAGAAAGTTAAGCCTTTGTCAAAAAATGGTTGATTTCTAAGGTTGTGAATGATCAGTATAGTGTTTTCTTTGTAGGGCATATAGTGTTTATTTAGTGTTATTTGTTTCATAATTATCTAATTTTAACGTTTTTATAGCGTATTCCACTGGGTTGCTGTATTTATGCGCAGTTTAGTAAAGTAGTAACAATTAATTATGTGATTAAGTTACGGGTGAAAAATATTACGTTTCTCAAAAATTAAACTTCTCTGCTTGCTGCTTAAAGCCTTTCAAGTCTGTTATCACTTGAGTGTTAGCAATAGGCTCAAGTTGTTGATGCTGCTCTCCAACATTAAATAACACTAATCGGTCACTGTGCTTTGAGCGCATATTTTCTACGATAAACTTAATCAAATCAGCGCGGGTGAGCTTTTTAATTTCCTCTATTACTTTTTCCCTTTGATTAAATTCATAATCACGATTACCAAGACAGACCCAGTAGCGTTGGCTTCGGCTTTTCAAACTAGCATCTTTTTCTGAAATTTGGTTGATCAAACCTTGCTTAGTAGCTTCCCACTGCCCCTTGGTTATCTGCATGACTGCATAGTTAAAGTCCGCGATAAATTCATCGATGGCTTCAAGAAGCTTTCGTGGCGCAGTTGTGGGTGATTGGATGTAGAAAATCATCCCCGGGTGTCGATTTAAAGGTAAATAGCCCGTTCCGACCATATAGCCAAGTTGTTTTTCTGTTCTGAGTTCATGGAAAAATGTCGAAGACATCGTATGATTTAATAAACTAAACAGCCCAATTTGATGGGGAGTTGTTTGTTTTGATTGGTAGTAAATAATGATCGCGCTGTCTTGATGCTCAATGTTGAGTTCGCGCATTAACATGCCGCGATTAGACAGATTAATGAGTTCGCGACTAGATTCGTTACTGGGCTTTGTTACCAATGACAGAACCTGTTTTAAGCGTCTCGCCAGTTGCTGGGCTTCACTCGCTAACCAGTCACCATAGACTAAACCTTCAACATAAATTTTTTCATAAAATGCCCCTACGTGTTCATGTAATTCATCTAGTGTCACTTCCTCTAGCATTTCTGCCATTCTAGTGGGCTCGTAAGAGCGTTTCTGCAGTGTCACAGTCAAGCTAGTGAAGAGCTGCGCGATGGGTTTGGCTTGGGCTGCGTTAGTCCAACTGCGGATAAGCTGCTTTTTGATAAGCTTAAACCTATCTTGGGTAAAGTTTCGCTCTCTGGCTTTTTCAATTACTAAAGCTAATAGCGTTTCTTGATTACCGGTAAAGCCGGTTAGATGCAGTGTTATTCCACCTTGATGAGGGTAAATATTATAATTTAGTCCTGCTACTTCAGCCTGATAAGTGGCTTCAGCGAGGTAATCTAGCACCATCTCAACATACAGTCTTGTTAACGCGGCATGCTTTGGGGTGGGGCTAGCTTGATCTGAGTCCAAGGATAAATATAAATGTCCTTTGGGTACGTTAAACTCATCATCTTTACGATGCCAAAAACGGTAACCTTCATCTTCAGCCACAATGGTCGGCACAGCACTGGTACTTAGTTCACTTCTAGCTTGTGGGTCGTCAACGATAAAAGGATTTTTAAGGGGTAATTTTAGTTCTTTTCTTGGTTTTACCTGCTGCCAATGGGCCACTTTTTCTTTTGAGATCTCCTCAATAGAGTAAGGGGTAAAATACCATTGCGCCTGAGTGTCAGTACTTACTTCCTTTGAGAGTAACTGAGTACGCATGTTGTTAGGATTAAAATAATGAAGTAACTCAAGAGTTTCGGTCTCAATAAGTTTATCCATTCGGTAATCACCGTAAACCACATCTTCAACATCATAGTGCTGCATGTTGATACTAAGGTGGCTGGCAAGATCTAGATTTTTGATTTGTTCTTGAAATTTAAAGGCTGTAGATAACAGGCTTGCTCTTTCTTGATAACGCCAAGGCTCAATGCCTGACTCTTTAATTAATTCAAGGTATTCAAATGTGCAGGTTACGATTTCATCAACTTGCGTTAAACCTTTGTCGGTTAGCTGGATACTGATGCTGTAATCTTTGAAGTTGTAACCACTGACCCCACCACCTGCCGATAAATTATTGGCTAGACCATGCTCTTTTAAATATGACAGTAAACTACCAGGACTTTCATTGCCTAATAAGTGACTAATGAAAGTCAGTGGTTTGGTTTTATAAAAAGGTTCCATGCTAGGCAGGGCAAAACTAATATTGAGCCTCTTTTGCTCTTTTACTGGCATGATATTAATTTTTTTTAGTAATAACTCTTGGCTTAAATAAGGGGTGTCAGGGTAGCTCTTTATTATCTTTTTATTATTAATAGCACTGAAATATTGTTGTACTTTTTTAGCTTGCTGGTCTACCGATAGCGGCGATATTAGGCATAATGTCATAATGTTGGCGCTGTATTTTTCTTGATAGAAATCCAGTAATTCTTGGCGCACATCAGCTTCGTCGCCTGCTAAGGTTTGCAGATTGCCCACTGAAAATTTACTGAATGGATGTGCTGGATTGATTGATTCTTTTTGTACTTGGTAAACCCGTCTAATATCGTCTTTAAGCTTTAAACTGTATTCAGAATCAATGGCATGCCTTTCTCTATCAACGAGTTCTAAGTCAAATTTAGGAGCGATAAAAAATTGACTAAATCGGTCTAAAGATTCTTCAAATTGCTCAGCATCAATACTATAGAAAAAATTAGTTTGTTCAGTGCCTGTCCAAGCGTTGTTGGTACCACCATGGTGATTGATAAACTGATGATATTCACCAGAATCTGGATACTTTTCAGTGCCTAAAAACAGCATATGCTCTAAAAAGTGCGCCATGCCGGGTCGCGAAGTGGGGTCGTCAAAGTGACCCACAGATACGGTCATGGACGCTGCCGCATGGGTAGCCTTGGTATCTTCAACTAATAACACCCGCAATTCATTTTCCAAAACCATATATTGGTATTGGCGATGATCATTTGGGCTTTTCACTATTTCAGGCTGTGTAGTGTCTGGTTTTATGGTCAAGATAATGCTCCAGATGAGAAGGCACTGTATAACGACTTGAGTAACTACTTGGGTTCTTTGTTGCTCACTTTGCAACTATTAAAAAAGTAGTTTGAATATATATAGTGATATTGTTAGCGGTTTTTAGCAACTTTTAGTCACACTGTTGAAAGAGTTTAATAGCTTTTCAGAATAATACGCATAAAATTCATAGAAACATCGACTAAAGACTAATTAATTTTACTTCATAGTTTCTTTGTGGATGAATTATTTAAGGCTACAATTAGCCAATAAACACTATAATAATGAGTAGCGAGAGAAGTATGCAGCTATTTTTAATGCGCCATGGCGAAGCAAGTTTTGACGCCCCATCTGATAGAGAGCGTATGTTATCTCAAGTTGGGCGTAATCAATCAAATACCATGGCCAATTGGTTAACGCAGAAAGTAAACAGTGTCGATTTAGTGATAGTAAGTCCTTACCTAAGGGCACAACAAACATGGCAAGAAGTGGCTAAACATCTACCGGAACCAAACAAATGGTTAGTGTTAGATGATATAACGCCTTCTGGCAGCCCTCAAATCGCTGTTGATGCTATTTTAGCTTATGCTGAACATTACAATGCTCAAAAGGTGTTAGTTATCGCTCACATGCCTATTCTAGGTTATATGGTCAGTGAATTAGTTGCAGGTATGGAGCCTCCGATATTTGCTACATCGGCTATTGTATCGATTGATAAAAACGAACACGGTTTTCATTTTGAGCTAATGCAAACCCCAACTCAAATAAGCGCTTAAGTTCTTCCAATGAGTGATTGGTAACTGTAACTGCAGTTATTGAATCTTGGTTGAGTATTTAATATAAAAGAGCCTTTTAAGGCTCTTTTTAGTTTTGGCTCAAGATAATTATTTAAATGCTTGTCGTTATTAACTGTAAATAGCCGCTATCTTCTATGGGGATGCTCACCAATATCAATCAATACCAGTAGCGCAGCATCAGCGCCCCATTCTTTGGTGGCTTGATGAAAGGCTTTGACTTTTGGGTGTTGAGCCAGCCACATGGGTAATTGCTGTTTTAAAATCCCTGAGCCATAGCCGTGCATGACGCAGCAACAGATAACATGCTGTTTCACACAGGCTTGTATTAAGGCTGCAAGCTCAAGTTTAGCTTCAGCTTGTCGCATGCCGTGCAAATCAAGTAACAAGTCAGGTTGGTAATCACCACGGCGAAGTCGTTTTAATTCAATCTTTTCAACACCATCGTTTAACCAGCGCATCGGCCCTTCAACGGGGAGTAACGGCTGATAGTTATCTGAAAAATAACTGTCGGCATAAACCTGCTGTTCTTTGATTTCGACTTGTTGTTTAGTTTTGACTGACTGTTTAAAATGATGCTTATCTTGGTTTAATGGCCTAATACCATCCAAGTGCTCTGAAAACAGTGCAAAGTCAGGGTTATTTTCTTTATTCATGCTGCTATTGTATTGAATTCTAGGTCATCTTAATAGACTTCAGTTACAATGTGCGGGAACAATTTTTCAGGAGCGATGTTTTGGATAAAATCTTTGTAGATGAAGCTGTCACCGAATTAAGAACCGTTGGCGATATGTTACGTTGGGCCGTTAGCCGTTTTAACGATGCCAACATTTATTATGGTCACGGAACTGATAATGCTTGGGACGAAGCGATTGCTTTGGTTTTTTACGCACTGCACCTTCCTGAAGAAATCGGCCAGCAAGTGGTTCATGCCAATTTAACCAGCAGTGAAAAGCATAAAATAGTGGAATTAATTATTCGCCGTGTTCGTGAGCGTCTACCTGTTCCATATTTGACTAATAAAGCACGCTTTGCTGATTTAGAGTTTTATGTTGATGAACGTGTGTTAGTACCACGTTCTCCAATTGCTGAAATGATCAACAATAATTTCAGCCCTTGGCTTTATAACAAGCCAGTTCATCGTGTGATGGATTTATGTACCGGCAGTGGCTGCATCGCAATTGCGTGTGCCTATGCATTTGAAGATGCAGAAGTCGATGCATTAGATATCAGTGAAGATGCACTTGAAGTTGCTCAAATTAATATTGAATCCTTAGACGTGCTAGATCGTGTTTTCCCTATTCAGTCAAATATCTTTTCTGCTATCCCAAAAGGGCCGCAGTACGATTTGATCGTATCTAATCCACCATACGTAGATGAAGAAGATATTGGCGATATGCCAGATGAATATCATCATGAGCCTGCCATTGGGCTGGCATCGGGTCGTGATGGTTTAGATTTAACCAAGCGTATTTTAGCTAATGCATCAGACTACCTAACAAAAGATGGTCTGTTAGTGGTTGAAGTGGGTAACTCAATGGTGCATTTAATTGAGCAGTTCCCAGACGTACCATTTACATGGGTTGAGTTTGAACATGGCGGCGATGGCGTGTTTGTATTGACTTATGATCAGCTAGTTGAAAATGAATCACTTTTCGCCATCTACAAAGATAGTGAATAATAGGGATAGTGAATAATAGCTATTAGCATAAAATTTAGCTGAGGTAATCAGAACGCATGTCAGGAAATAGTATTGGTCAAAACTTTGTAGTGACTACCTTTGGAGAAAGTCACGGTGTCGCGTTAGGTTGTATTATTGACGGTTGCCCTCCAGGGCTTGAGTTAACCGTTGAAGATATGCAGCATGATCTCGATCGTCGCCGCCCTGGGACATCTCGTTATACCACCGCGCGTCGCGAAGCTGATGAAGTTCGTATTTTGTCAGGGGTATTTGAAGATAAAACTACCGGTACATCGATTGGCTTATTGATTGAAAATACCGATCAACGTAGCCAAGATTACTCAAATATTAAAGACTTATTCCGTCCTGGTCATGCTGATTACACTTACCAGCAAAAATATGGCTTGCGTGATTATCGTGGTGGTGGACGTTCATCAGCGCGTGAAACGGCGATGCGAGTTGCTGCTGGCGCTGTAGCTAAAAAATATTTAAAGCAAGTACATGGTATTGAAATCCATGGTTACATGTCTCAGCTAGGTCCTATCTGCGCTGAATCAGTTGATTTAAATGAAGTTGAGCAAAATGCCTTTTTCTTCCCTGATGCCAGTAAGCTTGAGCAACTAGACGAATACATGCGTGATTTGAAAAAATCTGGCGATTCAGTCGGTGCTAAAATTACCGTGGCAGCAACAGGTGTTCCTGTTGGTTTAGGCGAGCCAGTATTTGACCGTTTAGATGCCGATATTGCTCATGCGTTAATGGGTATCAATGCGGTTAAAGGCGTTGAAATTGGTGATGGCTTTGGTGTGGTAACCCAAAAAGGCTCAGAAGGACGTGATTTAATGTCGCCAGCAGGATTTGAGTCTAACCATGCGGGCGGAGTACTTGGCGGTATTTCTTCTGGTCAGCCTGTTGTTGCGCATATTGCATTAAAACCAACTTCTAGTATTTCAGTACCTGGTCAAAGTATGACTGCTCAAGGTACCACAGCAGATGTGGTCACTAAAGGTCGTCATGATCCATGTGTTGGTATTCGTGCTGTACCGATTGCCGAAGCCATGCTGGCTATCGTATTGATGGATCACTTACTTCGTCATCGCGCGCAAAATCAGGACGTGGTTTCCCAAACCCCTGTCATCGGAATGAAGTAATGCCTAATTTGTTAAGCACTGAGCCAAAAGCAGTTTGGCTCAGTGCTTGTTATTTCTTTTTCTTTTCCATCCTCGGTTTAATGGTTCCTTATCTCGGTGTGTTTTTCGATAACCGAGGCTACAATGCGCAAGAAATTGGTTTTCTCATGGCAATACTCATGGGAACACGCATCATTGCACCTAACGTTTGGGCGTTTGTCGCTGATAGAACGGGCATGCGCAGTGAGTTAGTTAAGTTTGGATCAGCTGCCGCGGCGATAACTTACATCAGTTTTTTCTTTGATGCTGGTGTGGTTTACCTTGCCATTAGCTTGTTTATCTATACCTTTTTTTGGAATGCAATTCTCGCTCAGTTAGAAGTGATTACCCTTGAAAGTTTGGGTGATGAAGCGCATCGCTATGGCGCGATTCGAAGCTGGGGCAGTGTCGGTTACATTTGTTTAGTGGTGGCTGGTGGCTTTGCTATCAGCCAGTTTGGCGCTGACATATTGCCCTCAATTGGCATGCTGTTATTCATCGGTATGTTTTTGTGTTCCTTGGCGTTGCCTGCTAATCGAGTCAACGTTGCTGACGCATCTTTAAGGCCCCCTTTAAAAATTACCGCGCCTATATTTTGGTTTTTAGTCTCAGCCTTATTATTACAGATGAGTGTTGGGCCATTTTATGGCTTCTTCGTACTTTACCTAAAGCAAGCGGGTTACTCTGAAGCGAGCGCGGGGTTATTTGTCGCTTTTGGTGTTGTGGTCGAGATCTTAATGTTCATGCTAGCACCAAGGTTACTGGGTCGGTTTGGGGTTAAATTATTACTGCTACTCAGTGTGGCATTAACGGCTGTTCGTTGGTTGTTGTTAGCTTATGGGGTTGATAGCATCTTTATTTTATCCATTAGCCAAGCGCTGCATGCCTTTACTTTTGGTTTAACCCATGCGGCTTCTATTCAGTTTATTCATCGTAATTTTGATATTGCCCATCGCAGCAAAGGCCAAGCCATGTACGCCAGTATCAGCTTTGGTTTTGGTGGCGCGCTCGGTATTTGGATAAGCGGGCTTATTTGGGGTGATGGTTCTGGCTCTACCAATACTTGGATTTTTGCCGCTATGTGTGCATTTTTATCTATGCTTGCCGTTATGGCCATTTCAGAGAAAAAAAAGGACGTTATTTCGTGAAGCGTTTTCGTTTAGGTTTGATTATCAATCCGCTTGCTGGATTAGGTGGTAGTGTCGGGTTAAAAGGCTCTGACGGTGTTGCGACGCAAGCTATTGCAAAAGGCGCTGAGCCCAAAGCGCAGCTTAGAATGCAACAAGCTTTAGAGGTTGTGCTGCCATTTAAAGATCAAATCGATATTATTACCGCATCCGGCGCGATGGGGCATGATTTAGCCCAACAGCTTGGGTTTAATACTGAGTGCGTTTATCAGTCTGCGAATATAACCGAAGCCAAAGACACTCAATCAGCCGTTAAAGCACTGATCAATGAATCGTTAGATTTACTGTTATTTGCCGGTGGTGACGGCACTGCCAGAGATATTTATAGTGTCATTGAGCAAGATGATACTGCGCTTTTACCTGTGTTAGGTGTGCCTGCTGGGGTTAAGATTCACTCTGGGGTGTATGCGATTACCCCCCATGCTGCCGGTGTTGTGGTTGAAATGCTGTTAAAACGTGAATTGGTGAGCTTGATGGACGCTGACGTGATGGATATTGATGAAGTGGCGTTTAGGCAAGGTGTGGTAAAAGCTAAACGATACGGTGAAATGCAGGTGCCTGCAGAGCCACGTTATATTCAAGCGGTAAAAATGGGCGGCAAGGAAGTCGATGAACTGGTGTTAGCTGATATCGCAGCTGATGTGATTAGTCAGATGGAAGATGAGCTGTATATCATAGGCAGTGGCTCTACTGTTGCTGCGTTAATGGAAGAGCTCAATATTGATAACACCTTATTAGGTGTTGATGTGATTCATGATCAAACCTTAGTAGCCAGTGATGTTACTGCTAAGCAGTTAATTGAGCTTACTCAGCATAAACCCACAAAACTGGTTATTACCCTCATTGGCGGTCAAGGCCACATATTAGGTCGAGGTAATCAGCAGTTGTCTCCAGAGCTAATAAAACAAGTTGGTAAAGACAATATTATTATCCTTGCTACAAAAACTAAGTTAAAAGCACTTGAAGGCAGGCCATTAATTGTGGATAGTGGCGACCCAGAATTAGATAGAGAGCTTACGGGCTATTATAAAATTGTTACTGGATACCACGATTACGTGATGTACCAAGTGGCAAATCCAGATTTATCGGAGAGCTAAACCATGTTAGAAAAATATGATGCTGCATTAGAGTCATGGATTGAAAGTAACGTTGCCCATGGCGATGATGATGCGTTATTTGCCAGTGGTTATTTGCAAGGCCATATCGCTGTTGTATTGTCACAGCTTGAGCAAGAGCAGACTTCTGGCATCGATGCATTAGATGATAAAATGGTCGATTGTTTAGCGCTAGCAAACGATGAACTAGATGAAGCAGATTTCAGTCTAGTCAAGGCTGCATGGTTACAGCTTCGTCAAATTATTAGCGACATTAAATAATCTATGACTAAGCAAACTGTTTCAATTGGGCTTGTTAACCCAAAAACACCAGTAAATGTTGGCGGCATTATGCGCGCTGCTGGCTGTTACCGAGCTAATTCGGTTTTTTACACTGGCAATCGTTATGCATTGGCGGCACGTTCTGGTGAAGCGCAATATGACATCGATACCAAAAATGCGGCCGCTACTATTCCGCTCACCGCTGTTGAGTCTTTACTTGAGCAAGTGCCACAAGGCGCAAAAATCATTTGTGTTGATCTAGTGGTTGGCGCAACGCCGCTGCCTTTGTTTGAGCACCCGCAAGATGCATTTTATATTTTTGGCCCTGAAGATGGCACCATACCCCAGCAAATTATCGATGCCGCGGATGATGTGGTTTATGTGCCAACTGTCGGTTGTATGAACTTAGCTGCGTCAGTGAATGTATTGCTTTATGACCGCTTATCAAAAAGTACTCAAATAGCGGCAGACGATGAATTAATTCGTGAAAGTCGCGACAATAATAATCGTACCAAAGTCAAAACTTGGCTAAAAAAGTAAACGGTTAATTGGATCAGCGTTAATCGCCTGGTAATAACTAAAGCTCAATAAGATAATGTCCTATTGAGCTTTTTTATGCCTGATTTTTAGATGCTTAAGTGGCTATTTGTTGTATTTGTTCAAAAAAGAGCTTAAATATTCCAAGCCACTTTTTTGTGTTGTTACTTGTGTTGTTACTTGTGTTGCTACTTGAGTTTCTGCTTGTGCATAGGCTCGAGTTAGCTCAGCTTGTAAGCAGTGATAAATTGCAGTTTCATGTTCTGCTATAAGTTCAAATGTCGGTGCTAATTGACGGCTCTCTTGACTATCTTGAAGCTGACATTGCTGTAACCATTGTCGATATTTTACTTCATAAGGTTCAACCCATTGGCTTAAGGTCTGCATTAATTCAAGCCAAGGTAAGTCGATCCACTTTTTGGCATCGTCATCGCCTTGTGCGGTTAATTCAGCGGTTTTAAACACATATTTTTGAGGTTGTTTCAAAAGATGCTGTAGTAATAACTCTGCGGTAACCGTTTCTACTTCCACTAACGCCTTCCAGAGCTTATTTTGCTCATCATTATCGTCAACATTTTCAAAGTAACTAAAAAATGCAATGCCGTAAATCTCGCCTTCGTAAGCTTGATGGATTAGATGATTCATTGTTATCTCTGTCGATTGAATTAAAACGCTCAATTAGCTTAACGCTTTACCTTTGAGTAACTTTCTTAACCACATTCGATTGGGGTTAAGCATTGCCAGCATTTCATAGCTAAGTGGTGGCGTGTGATTGCATATCATTGCCGCTAATGCCTCTGCAGCTAAAGGCCCAGAACTTAGGCCTCTTGAGCCTAGTCCTCCCAAAATGAATAAATTGTCATAGCTTGGTGCTTGGTGTTGCTGCCAAAACTTTCGGCTAGCGGGACTATGCTGATGTTGCTCTAATGGCTGCTGATTATATTGGGCATAAATGGCTTCAACATTAGGGGCGAGTCCCATCATAGGGCAATGATCACGAGTAACCATTCTAACGCCCACTCTGGCGCTGGCAGCTGATACATCAATATCGCACAGCCAGTTACGCTCAGGAAAACTCTGATGCATTTTTTGGGCATTTTCTAATTGCTCAGTGGGACTGTAATCTACATTATCGGGCGACTTTACATAGCTTGCCCCAACACAGTGGCGCTGATTATTACTGGGAGTGAGATAGCCGTGGGCGCAAATCACCGTATCAAGTTGAGCCAGTTCACCTTGGCTGGGTATATGGCTCACTTGGCCACGAAAGCCTGTGACCTGTAATAATTTAGTTTGTTTAAAATCAGTTAATTGAGCCCCTGAAGCGATGACGACTATACCATGCCTAAAGCTATCATGTTGCTCGTTGTCATGACTGGCGTTAAGTTGCCAGTAAGCACTCTGAGAGGGCACTTTGCCATCTTGTGTTAAGTCAATGTCGTGCTCAAGGCTGTTAACCCGTTCAGGACTGTTAACTCGCTCAAGGCTGTTAACGCGCTCAAGGCTGTTAATTTTAGTGTTGAGCTTAATTATTAATTTACAGCCATTTTTTTCTGCAACTGAAGTGGCATGAGCAATGGCTGCCTGAGCAAATTCAAAAGGGCAGATCCAACCAGCCCAAGGATAGTAAAAGCCATTTTTGTTGATGTCGATTTTTGCCAGTTGATTGGCTTGCTCAGCGTTAACACTGAAAGCAATTTCTTTTGGCCACTGCTGACCAAGCATAATTTTATTCAGTCTGGCATCACTGCGCTCATCAAACCCAGTTTGCAGTACACCACAAAATTGATGGTCAATCTGGTGACCTAACGCTGTTAATTGCTGCAACCTACGGCGACTGAATAAAAAAGCTTGTTGAAAGTACTGACTCATCAGGTTGTTATCAGGAGTGAGTAGGGGATAAATAGCGCCTTGCTTATTACCCGATGCGCCATCAGCCAATTGGTTATCTTTGCAATAAATGGTGACACTCTGCCCACGTTCAATCAGTGATAACGCCAAATGGGCTGCAGCTATACCGCCACCAATAATGGCGATAGTGTCGTCACTGCTTTGATGATGTTCACTGCAAGGGCTCAAGCAATAGGCGTAATGGCTATCAGTACTGCGGCGCAGCGCTTGGCGCTCTTGTAAGGCAATAGAATCGTGTTTTTGAGTATCAGGTTGACATTCACTTTTCTGGTTAAAAATATTATTTACGCCAAAACCGCTTCTGCTGGCTAATAGGTTAAGTTGTTTAAAGCTCGTTGCGTTATCATTGTCACTGGCAGAGTCAAAATAGTGAATATTGGCTGTATCTTCACTCAGTCTGCCCATTTGCCACAGTAACTTTTCACTAAGGTATTGATCTATATATTGGCTTGTAATCGTATGAGGTAAGCAATGCCAGTTTGATATCAACATTTTTTCGGCGTTGGGAATACCTTGGCAATTTTCTAACAATGAACCGAAATACAGATCAACAGTGAATAAACCTTTGGCTAACACCAATCTTTGGCAACCAGATATTTTGGCGATACAAGCTTGCTGAAGGACTAATGCTAATTCATAAAATGGATCTTGTTTATCAAGATGTTGATGTAAAAAGCCTAATTCAGCTGAATTTATAGGATTAGGTTCAAATATGCTGAGCAGTGTTTTTTGGTTTTTTGTTAGAGATAACTGCCATAGTGACATGAGCTCCATACCAATACCGAAGCCTATTTGAGCAATCGATAAGGTTTTATTTGAGACTGCTGCATCAGACAGGACAGTTTGATGATAATGCCTTATGCTAGAGGCATAATCAGGATTTTGACAGTAACTACTTGGATATTTGGCCGAAAATGTTGCACAATCTCGGTTTATAAAAAGGAAGTCAGTGGTTAATTTGGTCAAAGTTCGTTACTCAAAATGATTCAATTGAGATTATTTTACCTGTGTTTGCTGAAAGCTGACCACTTTATTCATCTAAAGCGGATATCATTGCCACAGCAAAATTAGGTACTGACATGTACAAAATGGATAGCATAAAATGAAAAGAGTCGTAATTACAGGTTTAGGTGTTGTTTCTAGCATCGGTAATAACAAGCAAGAAGTGACAGAGTCATTGAAAGCTGGACGTAGTGGTATCACCCATTCAGATCAATTTGAAGAAATGAAATTACGTAGTCATGTTTGGGGGGATATCAAATTAAACCCTGCTGAGCATATTGACCGTAAGGCATTACGCTTCATGGGAGACGCAGCAGCTTACGCTTATATTGCAATGCAAGAAGCAATCAGTGATGCTAATTTGACAGAAGAGCAGTATTCTCACCATCGCGTGGGTTTAGTGGTCGGTACTGGCGGCGCATCATCTAAAAATCAAGTACAAGCAGCTGACACCTTACGTGAAAAAAGCGTAAAACGTGTTGGCCCTTATATTGTACCGCGCATTATGGCCAGTACGGCGAGTGCTTGTTTAGCGACCCCATTTAAAATTAAAGGTATGAATTATTCAATTAGTTCTGCTTGTGCAACTTCAGCACATTGTATTGGCCATGCAGCTGAGCTTATTCAAATGGGTAAGCAAGATATGGTATTTGCTGGTGGTGCAGAAGAACTAGATTGGACCCTAACCATGGGCTTCGATGCTATGGGGGCATTGTCAACTAAGTATAATGACACGCCTGAAAAGGCTTCACGTACTTACGATGCTGACCGTGATGGTTTTGTTATCTCTGGTGGCGGCGGGATTGTTGTCGTTGAAGAGTTAGAGCATGCATTAGCTCGTGGCGCAAAAATCTATGCGGAAATCATTGGTTATGGCGCATCTTCTGATGGCTACGACATGGTTGCACCGTCAGGTGAAGGTGCTGTGCGTTGTATGCAAATGGCGCTAGCTGATGTTGATACCCCAATTGATTATATCAATACTCATGGTACTTCAACCCCAGTTGGTGATGTGCGTGAGCTTGAAGCTTTGCGTGAGGTTTTTCCGACAGACATGCCTCCAGTTGCATCAACTAAATCATTGACTGGCCATGCATTAGGTGCAGCCGGTGTTCACGAGGCCATTTATAGCTTAGTGATGATGGAAGATAGCTTTATTGCACCAAGTATCAATATCGATACCTTGGATGAACAAGCCGTTGGTATTCCTTTAGTCACTGAGTATCGTGATGCAAAGCTAACGACTGTGATGAGCAACAGCTTTGGCTTTGGTGGCACTAATGCCACTTTGGTTATGCGCAAGTATAAATAAGCTTAGACAGCGACTTTATTAGTCGTTCGTATAAAGTAATCAAAGCCTTCTAGTCGACAGACTAGAAGGCTTTTTTGTGTTTTTTGACCTTTAAAGCAGATTAAAACTATTTTTACACATAGCTAATCAATGCGGCTCGAAAACAATATTTCTAATTCATTGATACCTATGCATTCTAATAACTTGATAGAATAAGCAGATAATCACAGTATTTATGGCTAATTACACTTATGAAAATCGTTGCCGATGAAAACATGCCTTATGTGGAAGCCTTATTTGGGCACCTAGGGACAATTGAGCGCGTAAATGGTCGCTCATTAGCACCAGAGCAACTGATTGATGTTGACGTGCTGCTAGTTCGTTCAGTTACTAAGGTCAATCAAGGCTTATTGTCTAAAGCAAACAAATTACTGTTTGTTGGCAGTGCCACCATAGGTACCGACCATATTGATTTAGCCTATCTTAAGCAGCGTAATATCCCGTTTACTAATGCCCCTGGATGCAATGCCACAGCGGTGGGCGAGTATGCTTTTATCGCCATGCTTGAATTGGCTAAACGCTTTAAGCAGCCAATAAAAAATAAAGTTGTTGGCATTGTCGGTGCGGGTAATACCGGTTCAGCATTAGAAAAGTGCCTAAACGCTTATGGCATGAAAGTACTGTTATGTGATCCTATTTTAGAAAAAAGTGCTGCGGATGAACGCCAGTTCGTGTCATTAGATACCATAATCGAGCAAGCCGACATCATCAGTTTACATGTGCCAATTACCAAAGAAGGCGCAGATAAAACCTGGTATTTATTCGATGAAGCTCGATTACTGCAGCTAAGAGAAAATACCTGGTTATTAAATTGCTGCAGAGGTGAGGTCATTGATAACCGAGCCTTGATAAAAGTTAAGCGTCTACGTGACGATTTAAAACTGGTTTTAGATGTATGGGAAGGTGAGCCACACCCAATGGCTGAGCTGGTGCCGTTAGCTGAATTTGCGACTCCTCACATTGCTGGATATAGCTTAGAAGGCAAAGCTCGGGGCACCTTTATGTTGTTTGAAAAATTGTGTGACATCCTAAAGTTGCCCCATGAGAAATCAGTATCGAGCCTGTTACCGTCATTTTTTATTAATCAATTATCCGTGGCAGAGCAACCGACAGAAAGTCAGTTACTTACCCTTGCTAGACAGGTTTATAACCTCAAAGATGATGACGAATTATTTAGAAAAACCTTTCTAAATCACAATGGCTTCGATCATATGAGAAAAAATCACACTCATCGACGTGAATTTAGTGCATTGTCGCTAGTCAACACGGGTGCTTGTAAGGTAAATTGGGTCTATAAATTAGGTTTTTCAGGAGTCGAGCGTTAATTATGTCACAGGAATTTAATGTTGTTGTTTTAGGTGCGTCGGGCGCAGTGGGTCAAACTATGATTGAGATCCTTGAAGAGCGAAACTTTCCGGTTGCAAACTTATACCCATTAGCCAGTAGCCGCAGTGCAGGTGAAACCGTTAGCTTTAATGGTAAACAAGTCGAAATTCTAGATGTGGATACGTTCGATTGGAGCACGGCTCAAATTGGATTCTTCTCCGCAGGTGGTGACGTCTCAGCTAAGTGGGCCCCGATTGCTGCAGAGCATGGCTGTGTGGTGATTGATAACACCTCACATTTTCGTTATGACATCGATGTGCCATTAGTGGTACCAGAAGTTAATCCGCAGGCCATCGCAGACTTCCGTAATCGTAATATCATTGCTAATCCTAACTGTTCAACCATTCAAATGTTAGTGGCGCTAAAGCCTATTTATGATGCATTTGGTATTTCACGTATTAACGTGGCAACTTACCAGTCTGTATCAGGTTCAGGTAAGCAAGCTATTGAAGAATTAGCGGGTCAGACGGCCAAACTACTTCAAGGTTTACCAGCTGAAAATAAAGTATACCCAAAGCAAATTGCTTTTAACGTATTACCGCAAATTGATGTGTTTATGGACAATGGTTACACCAAAGAAGAAATGAAAATGGTGTGGGAAACGCAAAAGATTTTTGGTGATCACGATATCGTGGTTAATCCAACAGCGGTGCGTGTTCCGGTTTTTTATGGTCACTCAGAAGCAGTGCACCTTGAAACTCGTCAACCTGTTGAAGCAGAAGAAGTAAAAGCCGTCCTACGTGATGCTGAAGGTATCGTGTTATTTGAAAATGATGAAGATTATCCAACGGTAGTGACAGACTCTGCAGGTACCGATCCAGTATTTGTTGGCCGTGTGAGAAAAGACATTTCTCATGATTACGGTATAAATTTATGGGTGACTGCCGATAACATCCGTAAAGGTGCTGCTTTAAACAGTGTTCAAATAGCCGAAGTCTTGATTAGAGATTATTATTAATACGATAATATCCCTATAAATAGAGCTATTTAGATTAAAAAGCCTGCAGCCTGCAGGCTTTTTTCATTTTAGCGTGGTTCACAGTAGCAGGGTAATTAAATCTGGTTTATAGTCTTATGAATACTAAAACTAATAAATACAATTGCCTAAAGCCAGTTGTCATGATGACAACCCCATAGCGCTCAAAGGAAAGATTGATGATTCTTCGTACTGCTTATTTTGTTGGCATAATGGCCTGTGCTTTGGCCGCTGTTTCTGCTTCTTCTACGGTTGAGCCTGTCCATGCTCAGACGCTAAAAATTACCGGCCCCAACGGCGAAGTCAATTCTATCGTTGCCCGTCAATATGGTCCTACAACTTCAGCCGACACTTTTTGGAGTATTGCGCAAAAGGTTAGGCCCAATCAAAGTATCACCATATACCAAGTGATGGCGGCACTTTTTGATGCTAATCCCCATGCCTTTAGCAGTGATAATTATAATTCTTTAGAGCGGGGGATGACGCTGTTGGTCCCTTCTGCAGATGTGATGGCGCAAATCCCCAAAGCGGATGCCAAGCTTCGGGCTGAAGATAATGATAAACGCTTCGCGAATGCCAATATAACGGTCAAAGCGCCGCAAAAGCCTGCGGTAAGTGCTGGGCAAACGAGCGCAACTTCAGCTCAAAAACCGTTAGCCATCGTAGCTGAAAAAACACTTAAAAATACAGTCGAGGTTAACCAACCTCTCATTGATGAGTTAACCGTTAAACTCGAGAACGCACAAAGTAAAAGTTTATCTTTAACCGATGAATTGGCGCGTTCAGAAGATATGTTAATGATTAAGGACGCTGACAACGCTGCCTTAAAAGCGAAGATAAAAGAGCTGTCTTTGCAGCTTTCTGTCTCACAAGAAGAGTTACAATTACTTTCTGAAAAGCACACTGAACTTGAAGCGGCCTACGCGCTATTGGTTGCTGAAAATGCTAAGCCAACAGTCATTGAGCAGCCAACTAACTTTTGGCGGTCAATTGCTGACAACATGATATTGCTTGCCGTTATCGCGGCATTACCGCTTATTATAATCTTTCTGATTATTTTCTGGCTGATGCGCCGTAAAAATGAGCAGGATGAAAGCATCAATGAAACACCTCAAGCTGCAGTGGCTGAATCATTAGCCGTTACGGATGATATTGACGATCTCAATGACTTAGCGATTCATTTAGATGAAGAAGACTCTACGGAAGATTTGCTTGATCTAGATATCACCAACGAAACGCAATTATCTTTAGATGGTGCTGATGATGTTGATATGTATATCGAAGATGAAAAGGCTAGCGAACAAATAGCTGAAGGCACCTCACTAGATGATTTGTGGTCTGAAGCCATGAATGAGCAAGAAGTCGAATTGGCGTCTATAGAACACGAAGGAGACTATTTTGAAAGCTTACTTGACGGTCTTGATGAATCAGCAGAAGTTAAACAAACAGACGAAGAAGATTTAGACAGTTTACTTGCAGACTTTGATTTACCAGCAGAGGATACTACTGAAGTTGCACCAGAACTAAGCCAAACAGATACCCAAGATGACATTGACAGCTTACTGGCAGATTTTGATTTACCGACGGATAATGCTGGTGAAGTTGCTGCAGAAGCTGAATCTGAAGTCGCACCAGAACCAAGCCAAACAGATGTTCAAGATGACATCGACAGCTTACTGGCTGATTTTGATTTACCGACGAATAATGCTGGTGAAGTTGCTGCTGAAGCTGAAGCTGAAGCTGAATCTGAAGTCGCACCAGAACTAAGCCAAACAGATACCCAAGATGACATCGACAGCTTACTGGCAGATTTTGATTTACCGACGGATAATGCTGGTGAAGTTGCTGCAGAAGCTGAATTTGAAGTCGCACCAGAACCAAGCCAAACAGATACCCAAGATGATATCGACAGCTTACTGGCAGATTTTGATTTACCGGCAGATGAAGCTATAACCGAAGCAGGCAGTGAAGCAGACGGTGAATTAGATAGCGGATCTTTACAGCAAACGCCAGAAACAGATACTCAAGATGACATCGACAGCTTACTAGCTGACTTTGATTTAGCGCCTGAATCATCAAATGTTGTCGATACACAGGCTGATGAATCTGCCAATAGCGCAGTTGATGATTCAGTTGATGATATTGACGCCTTACTTGCATCCATCGACGTTACTGATGATGTTGAAGGGGCAGAAGATTTTTCTGCCGAAATTGCAGCTGAATTAGAAAGCGATGTTGCCACCACATTAGATGACAGCGAGAATCTTGATGAGTTACTGGCAACAGTCGATCCTGAAAAAGAGTTTACTCCGCTAGCCACTTCAGATGTCGATGTCGAGCAGCAATTAGCTTCTGAGCTAGCCCAAATTGAATCAGAGCTTGAAATTGATAGCGACAATAGCGATCTTGACTCACTCATTTCAGATTTAGAAACACAAACCGAGTTACCTCAACAGACAGCAGAGCCTGAAGAGTCATTTACTGGGGCAGATGATTTCGCCGCGCAAATTGCCGCCGAGCTTGAGCAGGAACAAGGCGAGCACGAACACGCCACCACATCGGATGCCGATTTAGATGCCTTGCTTGCTGACATGAATAATGAGCCAGAAGCCAGCCTTGCAGATACAGATACGCGCCAAGCCGAGCCACTCACATTTGCCTCTGGTGATGATGTCACTCTTGGCCTAGATGATGATCAGCACGATGATCCCCTCGTTAACCAGTTATTAGCGGCTGAGAAATCAACAGAGTCTAATAACGATAGCAATACAGATGCCGACGATCTTGATGCGTTATTGGCAGACTTTGATGTCGATAAGCTCGCCGAGGATGATGAACCGCCATTATTTTCAATCGATGAGTTTTCGGAGGACGAAAGAGGCTCTGAAGCTGAATTTGATAACATGCTGGCAGGCCTGTCAGCACTTGATGATGACTTAGCTGAAACTGATGCAGCTCCAGACACAGTCGCTGATAAAGACACTGACACTGACCATGACAGCAAGCTTAACGAAAACCCTGAATTTGAGCCAAAAGAGTCAGGCTTTTTTGATGATCTAAAATCAAAAAAAGCTGAGCCGGCCAAATTAGATTGGGAGTCAGAATTATTTAAACAAGCCTGCAACCAAGATGATGTTGATAGTGCAGATGAAGTTAATAGTGCAGATGATGGCAGTTATTCTCTTACTGAAGATAATTTAACTGTTGATGAAGCCCTTGCAGCCCTTGACGCTGAAGAAAAGCAATCAACACCATCTGAAGAGACTCTTAATACCTTTGAACAAGAAAACGGTTTCATCGATATTGACGTATTATTAAATGATGCCGATGAAATAGTTGAAGTAAGCGATCAGTACAAAGATGTTGAAGTGGATATGGGCGAAGTTAATGCCCTTATTGGCAATGCGGAAATGATTGATGTTGATGACGAAGAAAATTCAGTTAATGCCAAATTAGATCTGGCCCGTGCCTACATTGAGATTGAAGATGAAGATGCTGCCAAAGCATTACTCACTGAAGTCAAAATTGACGGTAATGAACGCCAACAAAGTGAAGCCTCAAAACTACTGAATGATATAAGCTAATCATAAAGTACATAAAACGGCGCAGATAACTGCGCCGTTTTTGTATCAGGTATACAGACTCTGACAGTGGGTTGTGCTTTTGCATTACATCTTCAGTTAATTTGTTATAAAATGCGCGCACTTAAAATTAGAGGGTTTAATCAATGCGTGTGGCCTTAGGCGTCGAATACGATGGTAGTCAATATTTTGGTTGGCAAAGACAGAAAGAAGTTGATTCTGTGCAAGCGCAAATCGAAGCGGCGTTATCATCAATTGCCAATGAACCGATTGAAATTATCTGTGCGGGACGTACAGATTCTGGGGTACATGGAACAGGTCAAGTCATACATTTTGATACTCAAGCTAATCGAGCGATGTCAGCGTGGACATTAGGCGTTAATGCCAAGCTACCTGATAATATTGCAATCCGCTGGGCGAAAGAAGTGGATGAGACTTTCCATGCTCGCTTTTCAGCGACTGCACGTCGATATCGTTATATTATCAATAACAGTGAATTTAGACCGGGTATTTTAAATAAGGGTTTAACCCATTATCACTACCCACTGGATCACAATTTGATGCACCAAGGCGCGCAATTGTTTGTTGGTGAACATGACTTTACCAGCTTCAGAGCATTACAGTGCCAAGCCCATAGCCCGGTAAGAACCATTGAATTTGTTAATGTCACTCGTCAAGGAACATTCATTATTATCGATATTAAAGCCAATGCATTTTTGCATCATATGGTGCGTAATATTGTTGGCACCTTACTTGAAATCGGCCAGTCACATCAAAAAATTGAGTGGGTTAATGAACTTCTAGCATTAAAAGATAGAAAATTTGCCGCGCCGACATCAAAGCCCAATGGCTTATATCTGGTGGATGTGACTTACCCAGAGCACTACAACTTACCTAAGCCGCCAATGGGGCCGCTATTTATGCAAGATTAGACACTTAGCTGCTACTGATCGCTAAATAGTCGCATTTTTACTGTTTACGAAACAACAATGTGAGCATGGGACAAATTCAAAAGGGATACAATGAAGACAGATAATGACACGCAATTAACCGTTAAGCCTGCAAAAGACGCAAGCTTGTCCCAATGGTTAGATTATTTATTATCGATTCACCCCACTGAAATAGATATGGGCTTAACCCGAGTAACGGCCGTTGCTGAGCGTTTAAGTCTATTGTCCTTAGCTGACTCTAAAGTGATTACCGTTGCCGGAACCAATGGCAAAGGTACCACTTGCGCCATGCTTGAGGCGGTATTTTTGCAAGCCGGTAAAACGGTTGGGGTTTATAGCTCGCCGCACTTAGTTAACTTTAACGAGCGCGTAAGGCTTAATCATATTGACGTGACAGATGCGCAAATTATTGAAGCCTTTAGTGTCATTGAACATGCCCGCTCTGAGATCTCATTAAGCTTTTTTGAATTTGCCACCTTAACAGGATTATATATTTTCAAGCTGGCTAAACCTGAGATTATTTTACTGGAAGTGGGCTTAGGTGGTCGTTTAGATGCAACCAATATTATTGATGCCGATGTCAGTGTCATTACCTCGATTGATATTGATCATCAAGAGTATCTAGGTGATACCAGAGATCTAGTCGGCCGTGAAAAGGCAGGAGTATTTAGAACTGAGTGTTTAGCGGTGATTGGCGAACCTGATTGCCCTAATTCCATAACCGAATATGCCCAAGCGATTAATGCGTATGCTTATAGTGTTAATAAAGACTTTAGCTATGTTATTGCAAATGACACTAGCACAGATAACCGCTCAACTTGGCACTATAGCAGTGCTAATCGCAGCATAGAGGCTATACCATTACCGAGATTACCTTTAGCCAATGCCGCCACTGCCATTGCTGTTATTGAGCAGGCTTTCCCACAACTCAGTGATAACGATATTAAACAGGGCATTGCCAATGCCAGTTTGTCAGGCCGCTTTGAGCAAGTACTAGAACAACCAAAAGTGTGGGTTGATGTAGCACATAATCCCCATGCTGCGAAATACCTTGCTACGCAACTGCAAGGCTTTAAGCCTGCGCGCATTATTGCCTTATGCGGTATGTTAAAAGGTAAAGATGCCGCTGCAGTTTTAAAGGAGCTTGAAGACAGTATTGATGAATGGAACTTTGTATCATTACCGGTTGATCGCGGAAATGATGCTAAAACATTAGCCAAGGAGTTAAATACAAGCTTGTCTGCATCACAATTTGACTCAATGGATTTGGCTTGGCGCAGTATTAAGTCAAATATAAATGCAGATGATGTAGTAATTGTTTTTGGCTCATTTTACACTGTGGCAGCGTTTAGTGAATTATTAAAAAAGGGATAAAGATTTGTCTGGTCAATTTCAAAACCGTTTAGTTGGCACCATAGTGATCGTTGCTCTTGGGGTTATATTTTTACCTGATTTATTAGACGGTAAAAAGCAGCGCCAAGTTGAAGAGTTTACAGAAATTCCTTTACGCCCAGTGATTACTGAGCAAGCAAGCGATCAAATTGGCGAGGGTTACACTCCTGAAACCTTTGAAGTTGAAGAGATTGCAGCAACCCAAGATTTAGCTCAAGTTTCAGAAAAAACCAGCACTACACCAGCGACTAAAACTGACAGTGGAACAAAGTCAGTCACAAGCGCCAACACCGCAACCGCATTAACAGCAGTAACCTCAAAGCCTGAAACTGTTAAATCAGCCATAAAACAAGCTCAGCCCATCAAAGCGGGATTTACCTTGCAGTTGGGTGGTTTTAATAACGCTAAAAATGTTGAAGGCTTAGTTCAAAAGCTGCGCACTAATGGTTTTACCGCTTATACATTACCGACTAAACCGATTGATGGTTCTTTAACAAAAGTGTTTGTCGGCCCTGAACTCTCAGCAGATAAACTGAAAAGTTATCAACAAAAAATACAGAAAATAACCGGTCTTCAAGGCAAGATTGTGCAATACAATCCCCTAGAAAACTAACTATTCATCATTGTTTTTTTCAGCGCACAGTCAATTTATTCTGCTAGAGGTGTGAAACTTTTCAGTCTCTGTTAGAATCGCGCCGTCTTAACATCTATACCGGATCCCTCTCTCAATGGTTTGGATTGATTACGCTATTCTCATTATCATCGGCCTATCAACTGTTATCAGTTTGATACGTGGATTTGCCAAAGAAGCCATGTCGCTAGTGGTATGGTTCGCTGCTTTCTTTGTTGCTAGCCAATTTTATCAAGATCTCGCTGTTCACCTAACGCAGATGAATGACGAAATGCTTAGAAATGGCGTTGCAATTGCTATTTTATTTATCGCTACTCTCATTCTTGGTGCCTTAGTTAATTACATATTAGGCCAACTGGTGTCAAAAACCGGCTTGTCAGGCACAGACCGCGTATTAGGTTTGTGCTTTGGCGCGCTTCGCGGGGCGTTAATCGTCAGCGCAATATTATTTTTTCTGGATGCGTTTACCGGTGCTTCAAGTCAAGACTGGTGGACGGATTCAGAGCTTGTACCCCAATTTGGTGTGGTTATTCAGTGGTTTTTTGACTATCTGGAAAATACCTCCAGCTTTGTACCCAAAATATAAATATAAATATAAAACATCTTACAATGAGGAAGCTTACCCATGTGTGGTATCGTCGGAATAGTTGGTCTGTCATCGGTTAATCAAACCATTTATGATGCGTTGACCGTGCTTCAGCACCGTGGTCAAGATGCTGCAGGCATCGTGACCGTGGACAAAAATGCATTTCGTTTACGTAAGGCTAATGGACTCGTTAAAGACGTATTTGAAATCAAACACATGCAACGCCTTCAAGGTAATGCAGGTATTGGACACGTACGTTATCCAACAGCAGGCAGCTCGAGTGCCTCTGAAGCACAACCATTCTATGTTAACTCTCCATTTGGTATTTCCTTAGCCCATAACGGTAACTTGACGAATACAGTTGAGCTTGCTGAAGGACTGATCAAAAAGCGCCGTCATGTAAATACCACCTCAGATTCTGAAGTGTTATTAAACTTGCTTGCTGATGAGCTGCAAGAAACCCGCAGCTTAACCTTAAGCGCTGATGAAGTTTTTGATGCAATAGCGAAAGTTCATGCACAAACTCGCGGTGCTTATGCTGCTGCGGCGATGATTATTGGCCAAGGCTTAGTGGCATTTCGTGACCCATTTGGGATCCGTCCTTTAGTACTTGGTAAGAACGAAACCCCAACAGGTACCGAATACATGGTCGCCTCTGAATCAGTGGCACTTGATGCAGTTGGCTTTGAAGTGATGCGCGACGTTGCGCCAGGCGAAGCAGTTTATATTTCACTTGATGGTCAACTATTTACTCGCCAATGTGCGGTTGAGCCAAGCTATGCACCTTGTATTTTTGAATTCGTCTATTTCGCTCGTCCAGACTCGAGTATTGATAAAGTGTCTGTCTATGCCAGCCGTGTAAACATGGGGGCTAAATTAGGCGCAAAAATTCAAAAGGAATGGGAAGATTATGATATTGACGTGGTGATCCCAATTCCTGAAACCTCGTGTGATATCGCCCTAGAAATTGCTCGTGGAATGGACCTGCCATATCGCCAAGGTTTTGTTAAAAACCGCTATATTGGCCGTACTTTTATTATGCCGGGTCAGCAAGAGCGTAAGAAATCTGTTCGCCGTAAGCTAAACGCGATTAAAACTGAATTTACTGGTAAGAACGTATTGTTAGTTGACGACTCAATTGTTCGTGGTACCACCTCTGAGCAAATCATTGAAATGGCTCGTGAAGCTGGGGCTAAGAAAGTGTATTTTGCTTCAGCAGCACCTGAAATTCGCTTCCCGAATGTCTACGGTATTGATATGCCAACCACCAATGAGTTGATTGCTCATGGCCGTGATGCTGATGAAATCGCTAAAATCATCGGCGCTGATGGGATTATCTTCCAAGACTTATCAGACTTGGTTGAAGCCGTTGGAATGGAAAATCCAGAAATTAAGCGCTTTGAAACCTCAGTATTTGATGGTCATTACATCACTAACGATGTTGACCAGGCGTACTTGGATCACCTGACTCAACTGCGAAATGATGATGCCAAAGCCAATAATAAAGACATTGGTACTAACTTAGAAATGCATAACGTTTGTCATCCTTAAACGATACTTTCTAAGTAACTGATTAAAGCCAGCTAGCCGCTGGCTTTTTTGTTTTTCTTTTCCTTCAGTAATCGAAACTAGTACTACAGATAAAAAAATGCCTGAATCACTTCAGGCATTTTGCTCGGTTTATTGATGATGAATCAATCTCAGATTATTAATATAAAAATATTAGTAATTATGAGCTTCAGCTAGTCTTGCAGGGGAATGACATACAGAACATGATTCAGTGATAGGTGCAGGGTCAAATACGGCAAAGTCGCCACTTTCACCCGTGTGCATATCAGCTTCTGGAGTGATAGCCACATTGAAATCACCACCTTGTTGTATCATGTGATTTTTCGCAGCATCACCTGTATGACAAGTGGCACAGTTAGCAGAAATCGCCGTGATACCGTAAACACTGCTCTCATCCATACCGTTTAACACAACCGCTGGTGCTACATCTTCAAGGTCAATCATACCAGTGTGACAAGCTTGACAGTCTACCGGCATGTTTCTGTCGGTTGTTGGCATGTCATTTAGACCTCGGTCTTGCTTGTATGCTCCAAAGTGCATGTTGTGAACAAATGGTCCCCACGCCATCGCGTAGTCTCCTATGGTTCCATCATCCTGTGTTTTACCTGGAGCCCAGTTATAAGCAGAGTGACACTGAGTACAAGCATCACCACCTAAATCAAAACCACCTCGAGCAGAACCATGTCCATCCAAGCCCTCAGTGTGACAAGTTAGACACTTCATGCCATCAGAGCTAGTACGACGGACATCTTTGATGTTCGATACCGAGATAGGGGCATTAGCAGGGTATCCCCAACGGTGAGTATAGCTAATACGACCATCTACACCACCGACTAATACTTCACCTTCAACATAGGGTAATGCGTGGGTAATGATATAGGTTACTTCACCGTTTTCACCAGCAATAGGCGCTGTTTTTGCTCGAGCAACATGACCTTCATCGCGACCAGGAAGCATCGCTTCGCCGTTTCTCATCACAGTTGCCCAACCATTAGGGCTAGCGTCAGTGAGTGCGTTAATGTCAACAACTTTACCTTCACTGTCAGTGGCTTTAGTTGTTACTTCGATGGTCGCTTTATCTTCGCTACGAACAACAGATATAATTTCAAAGTTATAACGGTTTAATGCTTCATCACGATTTGCACCGTTTTCATGTTCATGTTGGAACGAATTGTGACAGGTTGCACAATCAAGGTCAGTAAAGTTACTGTGATTAACAGTTAAATCTTTATCTGCATCTTGTAAATCAGCATGACAGGTTGCACAGCCATTGAGTGACGCAGTAAATACCACATCGTCAACGTGACAAGTTGAACAACGGTATTTATCCATTGAATAACTTGTACTTAATGAAGCATGGCCAGAAGCCTGTATCACACCATCATCGTCATATTTATAACCATGACCCAGCATTGCCATGGTGTTTTCAGCCCAGCCGCCATCTTTTTGTTCAGTTTGAGTGTGACAAACTAGACATGCTTCAACAATAATAACTTCTTGGTCATTGTCGATTGCATGGTGATGTTGATGCCAACCCCAAGTTGCGTTGCCAGTAGCATCTTCAAATTCACCGTGACAGGCGACACATTTAGCATCGTCAGTGGTGCTAACTTGTGCATAAGAATCGTTTTTGGTAAACATCACGCGTTTAGTACGTGGCATACCATTTTCGCCATTACCTGGTCGAATATAGCCAGTACCAATTGATTCAGATGTCGCAGCTTCATGTGGCATAGAAAGGTTATAAATACCCTCACCAGCGTGAGTTAGCGTACCCGGTGCGTTATCATCACCCGCAACCCAAGTCACATCAACAGTGTCAGCAAGTAAACCTGCTTCATTTTTGATGGTTGACATTAACTGGACTTTATCTAAATCTTCTACTGGAACCCCATCTTGGTTCTCCACCGAAAATTCAACATTCACGACACCCTCGGCATATTGCCATTCCATGACTTTTGCTACTGCTGATGTGGTCACTACTGGTGGCACCCAAGGTGCACCAGGTTCGCCAGGTAGGCCATCGTTTCCATCTTTACCATCATTACAAGCACTCATCCCCAGTGCAGTAGCCACAAGTAAAGCAACACGACATTTGCTCATTAATTTCATCTCATACTCCAAAATGTTTTTCTTACCTCTTAATGGGTAATTGGAGCGTAATGTAAAGATTGCTTGGCAACTGTTGACTAGGTCACAAACTAGGGGTATTACTAGTTTAATTGTTTATATTCAATAGTTTGAATATAAACCTCCTAGCTGAACATTCTGAATTAAAGCTTAATCTCCCGATGTGTTTTTGCATTAAGATCACAAATTAAAGTAAATTTTTATTGGTTGTTTTTGGTTAAGTTTAGCGCCTTAAAAGCGTGTTTTTTGATGCTTTAGCCTAGTATTTTGAGTGGCAGATTATCTTTCTAAGAAACCTGCCATTGCATTAACAGTTGCACTTATTTTTGCTATTCGCTAAATTACACTGTAATTTCATACAGTGTTTTAAAAGTCTAATAAATCTATGATGCTCTATATTGCTGAAAAACCCAGTCTAGGCCGTGCTATTGCCGATGTATTACCAAAGCCTCATAAAAAAGGTGATGGTTTTATCATGAGCGCCAATGGGGATTGCGTGTCTTGGTGTATAGGGCATTTGTTAGAGCAAGCAGAACCAGATGTCTATGATCCCGCTTTTAAATCATGGCAATTAGCCCATTTACCCATAGTTCCGAGTAAATGGCAGTTAAAACCTAAAACTAATACCCGCTCACAGTTGAGCATCTTAAAAAAGCTCATCAAACAAGCATCGAGTTTAGTTAATGCTGGCGATCCTGATAGAGAAGGGCAGCTGCTGGTGGATGAAGTCATTTCCTATGCAGGTGTAAAGGCCGACAAGATTGCTCAAACCCAGCGTTTACTTATTAGCGATCTTAACCCTTCGGCGGTAAAACGCGCCTTAGGGCAATTGCGCACTAATAAAGAGTTTGTCCCCTTATCTACCTCAGCCTTAGCCCGCAGCCGCGCAGATTGGCTATATGGCATGAATATGACCCGCGCTTATACCATTCAAGGCAAAAAAGTAGGTTATCAGGGAGTATTGTCTGTTGGCCGCGTACAAACACCGGTACTGGGGTTAGTGGTAAGGCGAGATGAAGACATTGCCAATTTTCAGCCCAAAGCTTTTTATGAAGTATTGGCGCATTTACTGACCGATAACCAAGAAGGCTTTTCGGCTAAGTGGAAACCCAGTGAAGCATGTCAGCCATATATGGATGAAGAGGGGCGAGTGCTCGCCAAAGGCTTAGCTGAAAATGTGGTGGGACGGATAACTAACAAGCCAGCTGAAGTGACCAAGCTTGAATCAAAAAATAAGCGTCAGAACCCCCCATTGCCTTATAGTTTATCCAGCCTGCAAATAGATGCGGCCAAGCGTTTTGGCATGAGCGCTAAAGAGGTGCTTGATACCTGTCAGAGTCTATATGAAAGGCATAAATTAATTACGTATCCGCGCTCAGATAGTCGCTATTTACCTGCTGAGCAACATGGCCTTGCACCCCAAGTTATTCGCGCAGTATTAAGTAATGATGCCGGTTTAACCGCTAAAGCAGATAAACCTAATGCCAAGCTTAAGTCCAAAGCCTGGAATGACAGTAAAGTTGATGCTCACCACGCGATAATTCCCACTGAAAAAACCACTAATTTGGCAAACTTATCAGCCAAAGAGTCGCAGTTATATTCTCATATTGCACGGCAGTATTTAGCCCAGTTTTACCCCGTCTATATTTATGATGAAACCCAAGTTGAAGTGACCATTGCGGGTGGCTTATTTACCACTAAAGCTAAGCAAGAGTTATCGTTAGGTTGGAAATGTTTGTTTGCGAAAATGCAGGGTAAAGATAATGCAGATGGTAGTGATGACGAAAATTTAGCGACCTTACCGCCACTGAAAAAAGGTCAACAACTCCATTGTGAGCGTGGCGAATTGCTTGAAAAAACCACTCAAGCGCCAAAACATTTTACAGATGCGACCCTGCTTGGCGCCATGACGGGTATCAATCGCTATGTCACTAACCCTGAAGTGAAGAAGATCCTAAAAGACACCGATGGCTTGGGCACCGAGGCAACCCGAGCAGGCATTATTGAATTACTGTTTAATCGCGGTTACTTATTAAGGCAGGGTAAATCAATCATTGCCACCCCAGTTGGCGTTGGTTTGATCCATTCATTACCAGAAACAGCCACCACACCGGATATGACTGCGCTGTGGGAAAGTAGCCTTGATGCCATAAGTCAAAAGCAGCTTAGGTATGATGCCTTTATGGAGCCATTGTTAGCGCAATTACAGCAACTGATTGAGCAAGCTTCAAATCAATTACCTACAGCTCTTGAGGGGATTAAAGGGCCTGGCTATAAAAAACGCCGCTCCAGTAGTGGCTATAAACGCAAAGGTGCAGCAAGCAAAACCTCTACGGCTAAAACTTCCCGTAAGCGCAGCTCGAGTAAATAAGCCGATAAAAGAGAGTTTGTATGAATAAATCATGGGATACAGGTATTGCATCGCTCGCACTCGATTGTTCTTAAAGGGAATAGCGGAATTTCAGGCAAAAAAAATGAGTAAACCGAATCAGGGTTTACTCATAAAAATTCACTAGTTCACAACATAAAGGGCGGAACAGGTTAGATTATGGCCGAACTTACTTAACTGAAAATTAATTTAATCTGTCGACGTGCTGTGGAGTGTGATCGACTTCAATATTAATCAATTTAAAACTGAACATTAAATTACATTTGTTATCGAATGCTATCCTTTCGGCTCAATGAAATGAGTTTATCTAAAATATGCTCACCATCCATACGAATGCCATTATGCTCATATTCTGATGTTAGCCAATAGCTGAGGTTATTCACTAGCTGCGCAGTTTCAAGGCTGTAATTCATATCAACATACATATCTTCACTGTAAATAGCCGCAGTGACCGGGACGGTGTTTTGCAGTAACACGTCCACATCGTATAAATTGCTCCAATCTGATTTTTGCGCAATTAATTCAGCCACCTCTTTGAGAGGCTTTAACTGATTAAATTGTTCAAAGAACCATGGATAAATCATTTCGCCAGTAAACAGTAAGCGCTGCCCTTGTTGATAATTGAATTTAGGGAACTGCTCTCTGACTCTATGGGCTGACCAATTAGCCCCTTGTTGATGAAACTGCTGGCAATAGATCGATTCATGCAATAACGCGAAAATTGGGTTGGTGTTGTAATCCAAAAATTGACTAAATTGATGCAAAAATAGCGGGTTTATTGTGCGACCTTGGGCAGTATCGATCATGGCTTGCTCAAGTAAGTAATAGAGGGCTTCAGGGCCTTGCTCCATACCTATATTAACCCCGAGCAGCTGTAGCATCTCAACGGTGAGTTTTTCGCCTGTGGCAAGGTAAACGTCATTATCAGCAATATAGTCAGCCAGTTCTGCTGTTAATGACTCAGCATCTTTGAAACGATGATAAAATTCAGCGTTTTTGGCAAGTACCCGTTTATAGGTTGCTTGATAGACGTCATCTGCTTGACGGGTTAATGATGGAATACCACCTGTGATAAAGGCTTCAGTTAGTGCTTGTGGCGCTGCGCTTAAATAGCGTAAAACACAAAAGCCGCCAAAACTTTGGCCTAAAATACTCCATGGCTGATTATTTGCTAATTGAGCTCTAATTACTTCAGCATCTCGAACAATGTTATCGGCTCTAAAGTGGCACACATAATCGGCTTGTTCTTGCGCGGTTAAATGCGCCAGTGTGGCGCTATTTAGTAAGCTTGAAAGACCGGTGCCGCGCTGATCAAGCAACAGCACTCGATATTCTTTTAGGGCGCGTTTTATCCAGCCACTATTCTCAACAGGGCGCACTGCACCAAAGCCCGGTCCACCTTGAAAATACACTAAATAGGGTAAGGATAAATCTTGGTTTTCTGTACTGACGATTTCCCGAACAAAAATTGATAATTGCTCACCTTCGGGCTGCTGATAATCTAATGGAACGCTAAAAAAGTGTTTTGTGGAAACGATCCCAGAAAGAATACTGTCAATTTGCATGGTGTGCCTGTGAAAATAGGATTCAGAAAGGTAGTATTGTATGAAGGTTAGTCCTTGGTCACAATGAAAATATGATGCTAATTAAATGAAGTGGTGATGTTAAATTATTCATTTGTTTGGGCAGCGATGCAAGCTCAGTAAAAATGCTTGTGTTCAAACCAACTAATTGGTTTTATTTTTTGATTCTTATAGATAGATCAAACATTTTATTAAGCTTTAACGCATAATAACTTGGTCGCGATAATTTTCTCAATTTGAGGATAGAAGTAATGAAGTACCAAATCATTCCAGTCACCCCGTTTCAACAAAATTGTAGTGTTATTTGGTGTGAAAAAACCAAACTGGCAGCCGTTGTCGATCCCGGTGGTGACATTGAACGTATTATTACTGAAGTTAATAAGTTAGGTCTGAGCTTAGAAAAAATCTTATTAACCCATGGTCATATTGATCATGTTGGCGGCGCGAAAACACTGGCTAATCAGCTTAATATTCCTATCATTGGCCCACATATCGCTGACCAATTTTGGCTACAAGGGCTAGCAAAGCAAAGCCAGAACTTTGGTTTTGCGCATGTTGACTCGTTTGAGCCTAGCCAATATTTAAATGAAGGCGATGAAGTGACCATTGGCGAAGAGCGTTTATCGGTGGTGCATTGTCCCGGTCATACTCCAGGACATGTGGTGTTTCACTCTAATAAATCAAACCTTGCATGGGTTGGTGATGTGCTATTTAGAAGCTCCATTGGCCGCACTGATTTTCCGCAATCGGACCATCAACAACTTATCCATTCTATTACTCAAAAATTATGGCCTCTAGGGGAAAAAGTCAGCTTCATTCCAGGTCATGGCCCTATGTCGACTTTTGAAGAAGAGCGTCAGCATAATCCATTTGTTGCTGATCAATTATTGGGCTAGGCTCAAGCATATTTTTCAGCTGCTGGCTATATTTTGCGGTGGCTTACGCAGCAAGCTAGCACTTACTGTAATGTAAAATACAGTGTTAGCCCAATTGGCATAAACCGTTACATTTTATCTTACACCAGCTTCACATCCCTTAAACCAGCGAGTAGCCTGACTTGCTGGTTCACACATAGTTACACTTGCCCTTAAATCGATACCGTTAAGTCTTTGGTGAATGCCATAAGGCTTTGCATTGTTTAGCGGCTTTGCTAGCTTATAGTCACTTAAAGCACTTATGCTGCTTTGATTAATTACTGCTGAGCGGTGTTTTCATATCAATCAGCATGCTGGCAGGGACTCATGGCACATCATTTATTATCATTGTTAGACACTTGGGCTGAAAAACCGCAACAAGACTGGACTTTAGCAGTCATCACTTCTGTTGAAGGTTCTTCATACCGCAAACCTGGCGCCATTATGTTGTTTGACCCTTTGGGGAAAACCTTAGGCATGTTAAGTGGTGGCTGCTTGGAAGCAGACTTACGTCGTCACGCACAAAAGTCCATACAAACCCAGCAAGTTCAGCAATTAACCTATGACGCCACTGATGAAAATGACACCAGTTACCAACTAGGTTGTGGTGGTTTGGTCAACATTATGATGGTGCCGCTATTAGGTGATAATCATTACCTCGGCTTAGCCGAGTTACATCACCAGCTGACGCTAGGTAAAAAAGGCTCGTACCAATTATCGATAGTTGAGCATCATAGCTATGCTGGCCAAGTCGTAGGTAAGTTCGTTGCTGATGACATAGCTTACAAGCAAACTGCAGCAGACATTATTACTGGTATTGTTACTGACGTGAGTTCTGACAATAACCTCAACTTGTTACGTATCCCAGTCAGAAGCCCATTTCATTTAGGGGTGTTTGGTGGCGGGTTGGATGCACAGCCTTTGGTGGCTATGGCGCAGCAGCTTGACTGGCAAGTCAGCGTATTTGATAGTCGCTCTGCGTATGCAAGAGGCTATGATTTTCCAGATGCTAAGATTTGTAAAAAACCACTAACGCAGATAGATTTGTTAGAAATACAACACCTTGATGCGGCCGTAGTTATGAATCATAACTTGGATATGGACGCTGCAGCATTAAGCCTATTGCAAGGAACAAACCTCGCTTATATCGCGCTTTTAGGGCCAACTCATCGAAGAGATAAGGTGTTGCAAAAATGTCAGCTTTCAACTGATGATTTTAGTGGCTTTTTCTCAGCCCCTGCAGGGCTGGCATTAGGCGGAGAGCTACCAAGTTCTGTGGCCTTAAGTATCTTGTCTCAATGCCACGGGGTATTACATCACGGACTTAAGCGGCAAGGTGAGTTAAGTAATCTTGATAAGGTCATGCTTTGATGAATTTATTTTCTACTCCCCCTAATGTGGTCTCCGTGATGTTAGCCGCAGGGGGTAGTACTCGCTTTAATGGGGCAAAACTTGCCGCAACGTTAAGCGCTGATAATAACGCGCAAAGCCTAATTCAACAGAGTTATGCAATATTGAGTAAGGCGACAACCGAGTTAGATCTATCGCCACCAGTTTTGGTACTTGGCGGCCATAAAGACCTACTTAGTCCATTACTCGCCAATGACATTGAGATATTAACCAATCAAAACTGGCAATCAGGTTTGGCAAGTTCAGTGGCTATGGCGGCAAGTTATGCCCAATCACAACAGGCTGATGTATTACTACTGACATTAGCAGATCAAGTTGCCATCTCTCATTCAGATTATTTAAGCCTGTATGGGCTTTTTTGCCAATTTGGTAAAACCACTGCGGCTTATTACCAGCAAAGCCCCGGTGTACCAGCCATCTTTCTCGCCAGTGACTTTGAAGCATTACAGCAACTTGAAGGCGACAGTGGTGCGAAAAAAATATTAACACGACATTTAGAACAGCAACAATTGACTGTTTTGCCATTAGCGCAAGCGGCAATTGATATTGATACTCAAACCGATCTCAAGCAGTGGTTGGTCAACAAGGAGTAAGTTATGACACAACAAACACAAACGTTGCAGGTAAATGGCAAAAATTTTAGCCTTGATGCCGACCCGAATATGCCCATTTTATGGGCGCTGCGCGATATCTTAGGCTTAACTGGGACTAAGTTTGGTTGCGGCGCTGGCTTATGCGGCGCTTGCACTATTCACCTTGATGGCAAACCGGTTAGAGGCTGCCTGACCAGTATTAAGCAAGCAGCAGGTAAGCAAATTACCACCATTGAAGGCCTTGAAGCTGACAAGTTAAAAGCGGCTTGGGTTGAACATAACGTACCGCAATGCGGTTATTGCCAAGCAGGGCAGTTAATGTCTGCAGCGGCATTATTAACCACGACAGCCAATCCAACAGAAGCACAAATTGATCAAGCGATGACCGGTAATATTTGTCGTTGCGGCACCTATCCACGTATTAAGGCAGCTATTTTTACTGCTGCTAACAGCAAAGCGGGGGCGTAATTATGACTACCTTTACCGCCGTAGAAAATATGAGTCGCCGTGGGGTGTTGAAGTTATTTGGCGCCGTAGGAGGTGGTTTAGCCCTTGGAGCATCTGGGCTTGCTTGGAGCCCAATGGCCATGGCAGAAGGCAAACAAGCGCAGCTAAACTTGTTTATTGCCATTGGTGAAGACAATAAAGTGTATTTGACCTGTCACCGCTCTGAAATGGGTCAAGGGATCAGAACGGGTATTCCTCAAGTATTAGCAGATGAGTTAGAAGCTGACTGGGAACAAATCGTCGTCGTGCAAGGTCTCGCTAACGAAGAGTTTGGCAGTCAAAATACCGATGGCAGTCGCAGTATACGTAAGCATTATCAGCGAATGCGTCAAATGGGTGCTACTGCCCGAGTCATGCTTGAGCAAGCTGCTGCGAATGAGTGGAAAGTACCGCCATCGCAAGTGTATGCCAAGGCGGGTAAAGTCCATGATAAGTCCTCCTCAAAGTCGTTAAGTTTTGGCGATTTAGCGCTTGCAGCAAGTGTATTAACTACGCCAGCACTTGATAGTGTGACTTTAAAGCCTGCGTCAAAATTTACCCACATTGGTAAATCTCCCGCAATTGTTGATATGGACGACATGATCAGCGGTAAAGCGGTGTTTGGTTATGATATTAAGGTTGAAGGCATGGTTTACGCCTCAATCACTCGCCCGCCAGTTTTAGGCAGCGATGTTGCCTCAATTGATGACAGTGCAGCAAGGGCGGTTGCAGGAGTGCTAGATGTTATTCAAATTCCTATTGCTAAAGGCGCGCCGTTATTTCAAGCCCTTGGCGGGGTAGCTGTTATTGCGAGTAACACCTGGAGCGCAATTCAAGGTCGAAAAGCATTAAAAGTAACTTGGACCGAATCAGCTAATAGCCGTTATGACTCTGATGCAGATTTAGCTCAGCTAGTGACTCGGGTTGGCCAACCTGGACAAGTTATTCGCCAATTGGGTGACAGTGTTACTGATTGGAATAAAGATAATAGCTTATCAGCGGTGTACACAGTGCCGTATCTCACCCATGCGATGATGGAGCCACCTGTAGCGGTCGCTTCAGTAACCAAAGAAGGTTGCGAGCTGTGGGCATCAACTCAAACGCCCCAAAGCACTCAGAAAAATGTTGCCGGCACTTTAGGGCTTAAAGACGAGCAAGTTAAAGTCAATGTCACCCTACTTGGTGGTGGTTTTGGACGTAAATCTAAGCCCGATTTTAGTGTAGAAGCGGCGATATTATCCAAGCAACTGAATAAGCCAGTAAAAGTCAGCTGGAGCCGTGAAGATGAAATTCAAAATGGCTATTACCATGCAATTAGCGCTCAGTATTATCAAGCTAAGTTAGATAACAACCAAGCGCCACAAGCATTACTGGCTCGCAGTGGTTTCCCGTCTATTAGTTCAACCTTTGCTGAAGGCGTTGATATGCCATCGGCTGGCGAATTGGACCTGGGCTTTTCCGATATGCCGTTTAATTTACCTCAAATTCAATTAGAGTCAGTGAAAGCCACGGCTCACTCTCGTATCGGTTGGATGCGCTCTGTGTGTAATATTCAACACGGTTTTGGGATCGGTAGCTTTGTCGATGAACTGGCGGTCAATGCAGGTAAACCTTGCATTGCAATGTGGCGTGAGCTGCTCGGTACGCCACGCTATGAAAAGCTTGAGAACCAAATCGTCAAATACGGTAACTATGGTGAAACCTTAGATGATTTTCCCATCGATATTGGTCGTTTTCTTGGTGTTATCGATGCGGTAGAAAAAGCGATGGCGAAACACCCTAAAGTCAAAGACGGTCAAGGCTGGGGTTTTGCAGTACATCGTAGCTTTGTCAGCTACGTGGCGGTTGCGACATTAGTTGAAGTTAACGGCGATAACCTCAAGGTTTTAAAGAGTATCGCCGCCATTGATGCGGGTACAGTGGTTAACCCTGATAGAGCGCACTCGCAAACAGAAGGTGCGGTTATATTTGGTTTAAGCCTCGCGATGATGGGCGAGATTAGCTACAAAGACGGTAAAGTGGAGCAATCAAACTTCCATAACTATCGGTTATTACGAATGGGGCAATCACCTGAAATTGAAACCATTGTCGTGGCATCAAGCGCAAAACCCGCTGGTGTGGGTGAGCCCGGTGTGCCGCCTGTGGCGCCAAGTTTAACCAATGCGATTTTTGCTGCTACCGGTAAGCGCTATCGTGATTTACCACTGAATAAAGTGTTAAAAATGTAACTTTAGCCAGCAAGTTTAAACGCCCAAATTGGTGATAGAATTTGGGCGTTTTTTTGTAAGTATTTTTAATAATAAAGTATAAATAACACTGAAATTTGCAAGACCAGCACAGGCTTTACTGAAGTGAGCACATATTCGATTTAGAAGGTCAACAGTGACGCTTTTTGTAAAAAGGGGCCATGCTAATGTTTTGGCTAAGAGTTAATTAAAACAAGTAAGGTAATTTTATTTAATATAAGCTAAAGCTAAATTATCGATTTTAAAAGTAAATCTCAACAGCACAGGACTGCGACACATGACAGCAACACATCCATTGGCCTTACCTCTCATCAATATTTATGCAAAAGGCGGTTACACAGTAAAGTTACATATTGGCAGTCAACAAACGGAAGTGAACTTAATTGTTGATTCTGGTAGTAGCACATTAGTTGTCGGTCAAGTCGCTTATCACCCCGAAGATGATACAGATTTAACGGCCACCAGTTTTGCTCAGGAAGTGACTTACGGTATCGGTGGTTGGGACGGGCCTGTCATAAATACGAATGTCACCATAGGCAATGATACATTTTCATTTACTTTGAATCCGTGTCCTGTAGCAGTGGTGTCTTCGCTGGCACAACGCAAAACATTTGGCGAAGCCAATGGTATTTTAGGCCTAGCTTACTATCAACTGAATTCAAGCTATGACCTGCATGATTATTTAGTTGAACGTAATGTTTCCCCGCCAGTTACCTATCCTTGGCCATTTTCAGAAGAGGATTCGGTTTGCCCAAATGATACTCATCACCACACTGATGAACATCAGCACTTTAGTAGCAATGATTTAACCCGCTTTAAGGCTTTTTTAAAAACTCAGCCAGAGCAGGATATTTTGCCGTATTTTACCCAGTTAGAAACTCAAGGATTATGTGCAAACAAGTTCGCTTTTTACTCTCAGCGATCCAGTGTGCATGTGGCAAGTGCAACGCCATCAAAAGCATCACTTGCTGCAGATCCTTTAAATCAGGGCTGGTTAATTCTTGGTGGTGGCAAAGAGCAAACACACTTATATCAAGGTCAATTCAAGCACATAAAGGTTGAACATAACGTACACTACAATGTCACCTTAGTTGGGATTAAAGTGGGTGACTTTGCGCAAATTAATGCCGCCGATCTTAAACCTGAATTTGCCTACTACTTAACCAATGCAATTATCGATACCGGCACTAGCGGTATCATGTTAACCGATGTGTTATTCGAGGGGTTAAAGCAGAACTTACACACACTGACTCAAACTGTAGCGGCGTCCAAACCAAACAAACACACTGGCATTCCACAGGATTTTTTAAGCTTAATTGCGCCTTTTACTGACCTTGCAGCACAAGAAGTGGGAATTGATGCCGAATTACTGGATTTAACGCAGTGGCCAGATATTGAGTTTATTTTTGCGGGTCATTCTGAGTGTGATGGTCATGGCGGTGCGCCAGCTTCTCATACTCACTCTCAAACTCAAACTCATACTCAAACCAATAGTCACCAACCAGAACCCATCACATTAACTTGCAAGCCCCATGATTACTGGCAACTTAATAGTCCTTTACAAGGTAAAGCGTGTTTCAAAATTATTGGCAAGTTACCTCAGTGGGGTAATCAGTCATTAATTGGCTTACCGCTACTCAACAATTACTACGTTATTTTTGATCGGGAGGAGCATAAAACTGGAGTGATTCGTTTTGCAGAGCAAGTACCCTTTGAATCAAAACTGGTGCAAGGGGCAGCCAAACATCAGCTATCAGTATCAACGGGTGCGGTTAAATGAATTACAGCTTTAACACTCAACGTCTGTCGATGCGATTAATACAGCAAGGTGATTTTGACATATTTGTGCAGCTTTATTCCGACCCTAAGACAATGCGAAAAATATGCGCCCCTTTTGAGCCGAAGCAAATCAAACAATTTTTCGAAACTGCCATTCAAAATAACCTTACCCCAACAAAAAAATACTGGGTTTGGATCATCGAACACAATAACCAAGCAATCGGTTTACAAAGTTTATTTGCACAACAAAATCAATCGAACCGCGCAGATATAGGCATTATGTTACTAAGACAATATAACGGTAAGTTACTTGCTGAAGAGGCGACTATCGGCTTAATTAGTTTTGGTTTTAGCACTGTTAAATTCGAACGAATTTACGCTCAATATGACAGCACCAATTATGCAACCCATAGGATTACCCAAAAGTTGGGGTTTATTAACGAACAGCCAGAAGCTGATATCACTGGTAAAAAAAGCACTAAAGGTAAACCTGAACACATCAGTAGTTATGTCACCGGAGAAACTTGGCAAAAATCACTGCCAAATCATATTAATACCTGTTAAATTGTTACCATCAAGGTAACATTGAAGCAACATTAGCTGTAATTATTAAGGCGTGAGAATACACTCCAATGAATGGATCTTTAGTTTGCGTAGGGTTAGGAATGACGCTAGGGGCGCATATTTGCCCTATTAGCAAGAGCCATATTGATAAAGCCGACGTGGTATTTTCTGGTGTCTCTAACGGTATTGTCGAGTTATGGCTTAAAGAAATGCACCCCGATGTCCGAAGCCTGCAAGTCTTCTACGATAAAGGAAAGTCTCGCCACATTACCTATAAACAAATGGTTGATGCCATGCTCGAACAAGTCAGAGCGGGTAAAAAAGTCGTTGGCGCTTTTTACGGCCACCCAGGCGTATTCGCTCAAGCTCCCCATGTCGCTATCGAACAGGCAAAACAAGAGGGGTTTGCTGCCAAGATGATCCCCGGTATTTCTGCTGAAGACTGTTTATACGCTGATTTAGGCATCGACCCTGGTCGCGTTGGTTGCCAACATTTTGAAGCAAGTCAATTTATGTTCTATCAACGCAAAATTGATGCATCTGCTTACCTCGTATTATGGCAGGTGGGCGTTGCTGGGGATAAGTCATTAGAGCGACTTGAGACAGGGCAAGCCCATAAGCAACTGCTAGTTGAGCTGTTACTTGAAACATACCCTGCAGACCATTCGGTCATATTGTATGAAGCGGCAGTGTTACCGATTGATAAGGTTCGCCAACAGCATATCCCAGTTAACGAACTAGCCCAAGTTGCTATCCATCAACATACCACATTGGTGATCCCACCTTCAGAAAGTATGAAAGTTAATACCAAATTACAAACTCGACTGCTTGAGCTTGAAGCTCAATTAAGTCACCACCAAGCAAGTTAATTTGTAAATATAAGCTGGATTTACAAGACATCATTTTAAGGAGAAAACATGTCAAACATTATTCAATTACTCGAGCGTATGGGCCAAGATGCGGACTTACAAAATCCACTTTCATTAGCGGATGCGATTTCAACATCCAATTTAACTCCTGAGTTAAAACAGGCATTATCAAGTAATGACATCACTAGCTTAGAAAAGCAGCTTGATATTTGCCCTGATATTGTTTGCATGATGCTTCCTGCAGAAGGTGAAAAACCAGCAGAGGATGAAAAACCTGCTGATGAAAGCCAGCCTGAAGATAAAGATAACGACCCCTCAAATACTTAACTATTTACATAGATAACTGGCGAAAATAAAAATGGATCTAAAGTTGATGAAAAAGTTTGTTTTTATTTTCGCACTATTTATTTCAACATCGCTAAACGCAAATTACATCGATGATTTGTTAGTTAAGGCTGATAATCTTCGTAGTAGCCACCCAGAAACGTTTCAGACAATATTATCAGAACTAGAACAAGCACAGCTGTCTCAGCAACAACAAGGGCATTACCACTACCTGCTGGCTTATCAAAAATCATTTAAAGGTGACTTTAAAGGCGCGATAGCGCTCTATACCGATATTGTTGATAACGATCAAACATCCACGTCGATTAGATTTCGGGCAACGATATCACTGGTTAACATCTATGCTATATCGAAAGATTGGAATCAAGGCCTAAAGCATCTGCTCATTAGCCAAAGCTTATTGCCCGATATTGTAGATAACGAAAATAAACAACGTGGATTACTCATCAATGCCATTTTTTATAATCAAATTGGTCAATATGAGCTAGGTGAAGAATATGCCAGTAAGCTATCTGATTACGTCACAAAAGGCCGTAATCACTGCATGGCGGCGCAGCTTTCATTAGAAGCCAAGTCTAAGCTCAATTTACTTGACTACGACAGTCCACTTTTTAATGATGGCATTGAGTCTTGCGAGCAGGCCCAAGAGCCTGTAGTGCTGAGTGGGATTTATACCTCTAAGGCTTCATTATTAATTAAGCAAAATTATCATCAGAAAGCGTTAGTGCTATTGCTAAAACACCAATCGATGATTGAGCAAACCCAATACACCCCAATATTATCCTATTACCATGGATTGCTTGCTCAAGCCTATTTCGACTTAGGTGAAAACCAGCAGGCTAAAAAAATGGCTTTAAAGACATTAACTTATACTGAAACTTTAGGCAGTTCAGAACCAGAAGTGATTGCTAATAAAATATTGTATAGCCTTGCTGAACAAGCGAATAACCCCATTGGGGCGCTTAAATATTATCAACAATTTGCCGAAGCGGATAAGGCTTACTTGAATGATATAAAAGCCAAACACTTAGCTTATCAACTCGCAAAACATCGAGCTGCTGAGCAACAAAATAATATTGAGTTTTTACGCCAACAAAACAATTTATTATTGCTAAAACAAAAGATTGATACCGTTGAATCAGAAAATAACCGTTTATTTATCGCACTGCTCATTTTGTGTGTCACCGTATTACTAGGGATGATTTTCAGAACCAAATCGACGCAAAAGAAACTGCGTCATCTAGCGCAAAATGATGCTCTAACCGGATTGTTTAATCGTCGCTATTTCACTCAACGTGCCACTATTGCGATTGCCAGATGTAATAACCTCAAGCAGTCAGGCAGCTGTATATTGTTTGACTTAGATAGGTTCAAAAACATCAATGACAGTTATGGCCATAAAACAGGGGACTGGGTATTAAAAATGGTCGCTTCAGAGTGCAAAGAAATAGTCCGTAATAAAGATATTTTTGCCCGTGTTGGCGGTGAAGAGTTTTGTTTGTTTTTGCCCAACTGCAGCATAAGCGATGCATTAGTCATAGCTGAAACCTACCGAGCCAAACTTAATGCAATCATCACTGATGAAACAGGGTTTAATTTTGAGATAAGTGGCAGCTTTGGGGTGAGTGACTTCAGCACTTCTGGTACATCATTAGATAAACTGATTGCTGATGCTGACCATGCCATGTATCAAGCTAAGAAATCTGGCCGAAACAAAGTTTGTGCATCAACTGAAACTTATGCTGATTAATCTAGGCATCAATAAAGCCACCTTGTTCATTTAAAGCGAGGCAGTTATCAAAAAGCCTAACTACTATATACTCAAGGTGTAGTTAGGCTTTTTAGGACAAGACATAGGAATGCCAACCTTAAGGTTTTACATTCGCATCAGAAAACTAGTCTGAAAAAGTACTCCAAATCGGGGCGTGATCTGATGGTTTTTCAATAGCGCGTAAATCGTAATCTACGTCTGATTCAGTCAGCCTTGGCAACATAGGTTTGGTCACCATCACCACATCAATACGTAAACCGCGGTTATCGACAAAGCCCTTACTGCGATAATCAAACCAAGAATAACGCTCAGTGCGATCTGGGTGTAATTCACGGAAACTATCAACAAAGCCCCAGTCTTTTAATGTCGCTAACCATTCACGTTCTTCAGGTTGAAAACTGCACTTACCGCTTTTAAGCCAACGCTTGGCGTTCACTTCACCAATACCAATATCTAAATCAATCGGTGAAATATTAATGTCGCCAATAATAGCGATATCTTCATCAGGGGTATGGTTGTCAGCTAAATGCTGCATTAAGTCTTGATAGAACTTACGTTTAGCGGGGTATTTAGTCTCATGGCTGATGTTTTCCCCTTGTGGGAAATAACCATTCATCACAGTAAGAATACGGCCATTAGCTTGAGTAAACTTACCCATAATCATCCGGCGCTGTGCATCTTCTGCATCGCCACTAAAGCCTTTAATGACTTCAACAGGTTCAGCTTTTGACAGCATAGCCACACCGTAATGCGCTTTACCACCGTGATAATGTACGTGATAACCCATGGCTTCAACGTCAGCGACTGGAAATGCTTCATCGTGGACTTTGGTTTCTTGCAGGCCAATAACATCAGGCTGGTGGCTGTCGATTAACGCTTGCAGCTGATGCAAACGTGCTCGAATACCGTTGATGTTAAATGAGACGATTTTCATTACACAAGTACTCTTTTAAATGGCTTAACGATAACTTTTTCATAAACGCCCGCTGCAATATACGGGTCTTCATCTGCCCAAGCTTGTGCAGCGACTAATGACTCAAAATCAGCAACTACTAACGAACCGGTAAAGCCTGCTTCACCAGGATTTTCGTTATCAATAGCAGGATGAGGGCCTGCAACAAGCAAACGACCTTCGCCAGCCAATGCTTCTAGGCGCGCTAAATGAGCAGGGCGGACAGCCATGCGCTTTTCTAAACTGTTTTCAACATCTTGTGACGAAATCATGTACCACATAAGTAAGTTTCCTTAAGTTTATTTTGCTTGTTCAGACTCATCATGTTCCATATGTTTATACAGATACACAACGGTAATAACAGTATTGACCAGTGTTAATGCACTTAAGCCAAAGACTTTAAAGTTGACCCAGGTTTCTAGCGGCAAACTGAAGGCAACATAGATATTAGCCAAACCACAGGCAACAAAGAAGGTAACCCAATACCAAGTGACGTTGGCCCAAATGTTATCAGCACACTTCATTTCTTTGCCAAGCATGCTTTTTAAAATTGGCTTGCCAATTAACTGGCTGACAAGTAATGCGATGGCGAAGAAGGCATAGACTATGGTGACTTTCCATTTAATGAATGCGTCATCATGGAACACTAAGGTTAAGGTGCCGAAAAAGGTCACCATGGCAAAGGTGATTAAATGCATTTTTTCGACTTGTTTATAGAGCAAATAAGTCACGATAAGCTGCACGGCTGTGGCAGCAATTAGCGCACCTGTTGCAGTATAAATATCATAAAATTTATAGACGGTAAAAAAGATAACCAATGGCAGAAAATCAAGCAGTTGTTTCATTAGATGCAATAACCTAAAAGTAAGTGTTAGCAGTCCGTTTGCTAAAGGAAAATAATGGCTCAAAGTGTAGCAGTTACCGCAGCTGATCTGAAGTTGATTCGCCGTCGTTCGGCTGAACTTGGGGAAATTTTGATAAGTTTTTATTGATCGTTGAGGATCGGTATTGGCGCTGTGTATGTTTGGCCCCATTAATATAAAAAAATGCCGCAATCCTATTGGATTACGGCATATTTAGTTTCAATGTTTTGCTTTAATTAACGTCAGCTTATGTCCGTTGACTTGTAAGCTTACTCAATTAGCCCTTATGCGTCGCCGCTTTCATATTACGGGTAAATTCAGCTAACTGTTGTAGCAATGCCGCTTCATCGTGCTGGTTTCGCTCAATGATTTTCACTACAGCAGAACCTGAAATTGCGCCAGCAGCGCCAGCGTTAATAGCTTCACTGACTTGGCTTGGCTCAGCAATACCAAAACCTAATAATGGTGGCGGTGCATTATATTCAGCCAGTTTAGCGAGTATTTGATCAATGGGCTGGCCAGCTTTTGACTCTGTTCCTGTTACCCCAGCACGAGATAACAAATAGGTATAGCCTTGACCTTCAACGCTGACCATTTTTAAGGTGTCGCTATCAGCATTAGGCGGGGCGATAAAAATTGGCGAGATCCCGTGTTTTTTAGCAGCTTCACTAAAGGGAGCTGACTCTTCAACGGGCACGTCCGCAATTAGCACAGAATCAACACCGGCTTGTTGCACTTTGCTATAAAACGCATCAATGCCATTAGTAAACACAAGGTTTGCGTATAACAATAAGCCAATAGGCATATCTGGGTATAACTCACGCACTTGGGTGAGCAGCGCAAAGCAATCAGCCACTGTGGTGCCAGAGTCTAGGGCACGTAAGTTTGCGCCTTGGATCACAGGGCCATCTGCTAATGGATCTGAAAACGGAAAGCCTAACTCTAATGCGTCAGCGCCGTTATCCACTAGGGTTTTAATGATGTTAAGTGATACTTCAACCGATGGATCGCCTAAGGTCACAAAAGGCACAAAAGCGCCTTGTTTTTTAGCGGCTAATTCAGCGAAAGCAGCTTGATAACGATTGGTATTATTTACAGACATGTTGATTTCCTTATTTCGTAGCATCAGCTGAAGCACGTTGTTCTAGAATGTCAGAGACGGTGAAAATATCTTTATCACCACGGCCCGAAAGGTTAACCACTAAAATGGTTTCTTTGGTTGCCTCTTTTGCTAATCGTACGGCATAAGCGATCGCGTGAGCTGACTCTAATGCTGGGATAATCCCTTCAGTGCGAGCCAATAACTGGAAACACTCTAAGGCTTCATCATCGGTTGCTGACTCATATCGAGCGCGGCCAATTGAATTTAAATAAGCATGCTGTGGACCAACAGATGGGAAATCAAGACCTGCTGACACTGAGTATGATTCTTCAATTTGGCCATCGCTATTTTGCATTAGCGGCGCTTTCATTCCAAAGAAAATACCAGTTTTACCGTGCTTTAACGGCGCGCCGTGCATTGGGGTATCAATGCCTTTACCTGCCGGCTCAACGCCAATAAGCTCAACGTCTTTTTCATCAATAAAGTCAGCGAACATGCCAATGGCGTTTGAACCTCCACCGACACAGGCAATCACGGCATCTGGTAAACGGCCTTCTTTTTTAAGAATTTGCTGTTTAGTTTCTTCACCAATCATGCGCTGAAATTCACGTACAATTGTCGGAAATGGATGCGGCCCAGCAGCTGTGCCTAATAAGTAATGTGCTTTGTCATAACTTGCAGACCAGTCACGCATGGCTTCATTACAAGCATCTTTAAGGGTACCTGAGCCTGAGGTGACAGGGATAACTTCTGCGCCCATTAACTTCATTCTAAATACGTTAGGTGATTGACGCTCAACGTCTTTAGCGCCCATGTAAACTTTACATTTAAGCCCTAATAACGCACAGGCTAATGCCGATGCAACGCCATGTTGGCCTGCTCCGGTTTCTGCAATAATTTCTTTTTTACCCATACGTTTTGCCAGTAATGCCTGACCTAATACTTGGTTAGTTTTATGGGCGCCGCCGTGGAGTAAGTCTTCACGCTTTAGGTAAATTTTTACCATTGGGTTAGGGCTTAAATTACGGGTTAATGTCAGCGCAGTTGGGCGGCCAGCATAGTTTTTCAGTAAATCAGTAAACTCTTTTTGAAACTCAGGATCTTCTTGAGCATCAACAAAGGCAGTTTCTAGTTGCTTAAGAGCAGGGACTAGAATTTGTGGCACATACATGCCGCCATATTCACCAAAATAAGGGTCTAACTTAAGCTTTGTCATGGGTATTCCTTAATGATTCTGTTTAATTTTGTTGTTTAGCAGGCGCTTTGCCATTCAGTCTTGCCTAATGGCACTAATTCTTTCTAATGGCGTTAAAGGCTAAATTAATTTTGTGTGCATCTTTAATTCCGGGCGCAGATTCAACCCCTGAATTAACATCTAAGCCATAAAAGCCTTGCTGGTTGGCTTCAAATATATTTTCGGGTGTCAGCCCACCTGCAAGCATGGCGTTATCTCGTTCAGTCGCTGTTATAACTGATGAATCGAGTAACCCTTGCCAGTTAAATGTCTCGCCGGTGCCGCCAAATCCAGCACTATTTTTACTATCGAATAAGTATCGGCCACAGCCTTGTGCTTTATCGCCAACGGTATTGGTGCTGCTTTCTACGCTCACCGCTTTCCAAATTTGGCAATCAAGCTTGGCGCTTGCGAGTAATTGTTTTAGCTCGCTTATGTCGGCGCTGGTTTCATTACCGTGTAATTGCACTACCTTTAAACCAACAGCCTTGACGGTTGCAACGATTTCAGCATTGGCTTGATTGACAAATACGCCGACAAAATGAAGTCCAATGCCTGCTTGCTGGCTTTGGTTAACAAGGTCTGCCGCGTGTTCAACGCTGACATGACGTGGCGATTTTGAATGAAAGATTAATCCGCCAAATACCGCGCCCGCTTGAGCTACCACGCTAATGTCTTCAAAACGGGTTAAACCACACACCTTATTATTGCCAAAAATGAGCTGACGACAGGCTAAATCAATATCATCTTGGGCCATAATTGAACTGCCAACAAGGTAGCCATCAACCAGTGGATTTAATCGCTTAACTTGTTGGTTGGTGTAAATGCCAGACTCACTAATAATAACTCGGTCAGCTGGAATTTGCGGCGCTAAGGCTTCTGTCATGGCAAGGTCGGTACTTAAGTCACGCAAGTTACGGTTATTAATACCGATAATAGCGGCATTAAGTTCAATTGCTCGGTCTAACTCTTGTTGATTACTGACTTCAGTTAAGGCATCTAAATTGTATTTTGCGGCTTCAGCGGCTAAAAGCTTGTATTGCTCATCATCAAGTACTGACAACATTAATAGCACTGCATCGGCGCCTTGATGAGCCGCAAGCTTGATTTGGTATGGGTCAACAAAGAAGTCTTTGCATAAAATAGGTTGGCTAACGCGAGCGCGTACTAACGGAATATAGTCGATATCGCCTTGGAAAAACTGCTCATCGGTTAATACTGAAATACCGGCGGCATATTTGACGTAAATGTCGGCAATGGCTTCAACATCAAACACAGGGCGAATGAGGCCTTTAGAAGGGCTGGCTTTTTTACATTCAAAAATATAACCGGCATTGGGTGCCTTAAGCGCATCAAACAAACTACGGTCTGAAATTTTTGGCTGTAAGCTGGCTTCAGGGTAGCGCAATTTTAATGAGGCAATATGCGCTACTTTGGTATCAACAATCTTGGTTAATACGTTTGATTCTTTATCCGCTGTATTAGCGCCAGAGTTAGTGGTAGTCATTATTTCGCATCCTCTTGTTGGCTTGCTGCAGCGAGTTGGGTTAATACTTCATAAGCTTTACCACTGTTGATGGTTTCAAGTGCTAACGCTGTGCCTTGCTGTACCGTGTCACACACACCGCTGACATAAAGCGCACAGCCGGCATTAATGGCGACAGCGTCACGATGAGCAGGTTGGCCTTCACCTTTTAAAATTGCTTGGGTGATAAGGGCATTGTCACTTGGCTCACCACCTTCTAGTGCTTTAATTTCTGCAGGCTCAACACCTAAGTCTTGTGGGGTTAATTTATAAAAACGAATTTTGCCATCATTAAGCTCAGCTACTTGGGTTTCGCCATGTAACGCAACTTCATCTAAACCGCTGCCATACACCACCATTGCACGTTTCACGCCTAAGGCATTAAGCACATTGACAATCGGCGCGATTAGTTTCGGTGAATACACCCCAAGTAACATGGCTTCAGGTTTTGCTGGATTAATCAGCGGGCCTAGAATATTAAAAATGGTGCGAGTTTTAAGGGCTTGCCTTACAGGCACAGCATGTCTTACACCGGCATGGTAATGGGGCGCAAACAAGAAACATAAACCAAAATCATCAACACATTTACTGGCAGATTCAGGGCTCATGGTTAAGGCTATGCCGCAGTGCGATAGCACATCAGATGCGCCCGATTTACTCGATACGCCGCGATTACCATGTTTAGTGACTTTTGCTCCTGCAGCTGCAGCAACAAAAGACGCGGTAGTAGAGATATTAATGGTGTTATGGCCATCGCCACCTGTGCCAACAATATCGACTACGCCTTGGCTTAACGACGATGCGCTTCGTGGGAAAGGTTTAGCCGCTCGACGCAGCGCATCTGCAGCACCTGTTATTTCATCAATGGTTTCGCCGCGCATTTTTAGCGCCACTAACATGCCCGCCATGGCGACGGGATCCATTTCGCCAGCAACAATAGCACTAAATAATTGCGCACTTTGGCCGCGAGTAAGGGCATTACCTTGGTATAGCGAGTCTAAAAGTGGTTGTAGCTCAGCCATTACAGGGCTCCTTTAACTGGTGAATCAACACTAGCTGACGTATCAACATCTGCAGATGTTTGAGTTAGGTAGGTAAGCGTTTGCGTTAATAAGGTGCTGCCTAAAGTGGTTAATATTGATTCTGGGTGAAATTGAAAACCCACCACTTTATCTTGAGGATGCAAAATTGCCATTGGCATATCATCTGTACTGGCAATGACCTCTAAACATGCCGGCACTTGAGTGGCGACTAAGCTGTGATAACGGGCAACGGGCAGAGGTGAAGGCAGGTTAGCAAATACACCTTCGCCATTATGAATGGTTGGACTGGCTTTACCATGAACGACAAAAGGAGCGCGTTCGACTTTACCGCCGTAATGCTCAACCATGGCTTGATGACCTAGACAAATTCCCAACATAGGGACTTTACCCGCCACTTTTGCAATAAGCTCCATCATGCAGCCTGCTTCGTGAGGCGCACCGGGGCCGGGAGATAATACTAATGCGGCTTTACCGTTTTCGCTTATTAGCTTTTCTGCTAAATAATCAGCACTGACATCATTACGATAAATCATCACTTCAAAGCCTAAGCAGCGGAATTGATCCACCAAGTTATAGGTAAATGAGTCGAAGTTATCGAGTAAATATAATTTCATATTATTGTCTTGCGTGGCAGTTGTGTTTAAAAGAGTGCTCATAGTCCGCCTCCCATTTTAATTGCTGAAATAACGGCTTGTGCTTTTTGACGGGTTTCGTTGGCTTCAGCTTGGGGATCGGAGTCAAACACCACACCCGCACCAGCTTGAATATGGGCAACATCATGTTTAACAAAGGCTGAGCGGATCACAATACAGGTATCCATATCACCTAAACCATTAAGGTAACCGACAGCGCCGCCATAACTGCCACGACGAGCTTGTTCAGCTTGTCTAACTAACTGTGAAGCACGAACTTTAGGCGCGCCAACTAAGGTGCCCATATTCATACTTGCTTGGTAGGCATGTAGCGCGTCTAAATCTTCGCGTAATTGACCTGTCACCCGACTCACCAAATGCATCACGTGAGAGTAGCGGTCAACTTTTAATAACTCGGCCACTTTACGACTGCCGCTTTGACTAATACGAGCAATATCGTTACGGGCCAAATCCACTAACATTAAGTGCTCAGAGAGCTCTTTTTTATCAAGGCGCAGTTCAAGTTCAATACGGCTATCTAAATCAAAATCAATCTGGCCATCGGCAGTTTTACCCCGTTGGCGGGTACCCGCAATAGGGTAGATTTCAACTTGATTGGTGGCGGCTTCATATTTAAGGGCACTTTCAGGTGATGCGCCAAATAAAGTGAAATCAGGACCACGAAAGTAAAACATGTATGGACTTGGGTTAGTCAGTCTTAATGCGCGGTATGCACCTAGAGTATTAGGGCAAGGCAAGCTAAAGCTACGTGAGGGGACAACCTGGAAAATATCGCCAGCAACAATGTGCTCTTTTAAATCAACCACGGTTTGTTTAAAGGCTTCATCGCTGATATTGACTTGAGTCGGGGCATCAATACTGACCAATGGCGCAACTGCTGCCAATGTTTGGCAATTGGCTTTAAGCTGAGTAACTCGCTCAAGCAGTGACGAGGCTTGAGCTGCACTGTCGAAAAATTGATGAGTAATAATGTCGGCTTGCTGGGTTTGGTGGTCAACCAAGATTAAGGTTTCAGCTAAATAAAATAAGTAATCAGGGCAATCGTTGTCGGCATTAGGAACATCAGGTAGCGGCTCTACCGTATCAATCAAGTCATAGGCCAACACACCGCCTAAAAATAAGTCCTCAAAAGTATCACTTTGATCAGTTTGTATGTGCTGGACAAACATTCTTAAACCATCAAGGGGTGAGGTGGACTTTAAGCGGGCATCTTCATCTTGTAGCTCTTTGGCTTTAGCAAGATGAATGGTAATAACATTATCTTGGCGTTGTTGCTCACTGGATTGGAAAAAGTTACTGATTGGCGTAAGTAAGCTGGCGCCGTTATCAGTTAATGCAGTAAAGGTGAGCTGGTAACCATCACAGCGGACCATCATGGCTGCATGGGTCAATACAATACTTTTAAGATGATCTTTGCTTTCTATTTCTGCTGACTCTAACAACATAGTATGCGGCGCATTAGCAGTAATATGCTGATAAAGACTAAGCGGGTCAGCGTGATATGCTAAGGTCTGCTTTTGGGTTACCACATGGGTAAATTGATGTTCCATAATGCTTATTGCGCCTCGCTTATAGTGTGCTTTTTCATACTCTGTTCTCTTCATTTTAGCTTGGATTGCGTTAGTTTTATTGGAGAGTGCAAGCCGTAAATAGCAAAAAAGCCCACATCTCTGCGGGCTTTTTAGTAAAATCTTGTGTTATTTAAATAACCACAACGCTTCACACCACCCGTTAATTTGGGAAGTGCCACCACCAACTGATGTTTAACGCGTTAAAGTTTGTCATTTAAAAAGGTTCTCTTTATGTCATTTGCAGGTCATTTCACTGCGAAGTCATTTATAATGGGTTTTATATTCTGTAACTAGCTATAGAAGACCTTAGCTGGCTTATAAAGTCAATTGAATATTTCTCAAATTTATTATTTTTTTACAACTAGCGACTAAAGCAGTAGCAATTTGATGTATATGTAGCAAATAAACGCTAGATGGCTAAGCATTCTAACAAAGTTTAAAGTACAATAACCTAATGATAACAGACTCCCTATTGGCCGATCTTCACAGCCACACGACCGCATCTGACGGCGTACTCACTCCAGCTGAACTTGTTGAACGTGCCATTGATAAAGGCGTGCAAATGCTCGCTATTACTGATCATGACACCGTTGCTGGATTGGCTGAAGCGCATCAATACAATAACCAACATTCCACGCCATTAAAACTGATTAATGGCGTTGAAATTTCAACTCGTTGGAATAACTTTGATATTCATATTGTCGGTTTAAATTTGGATATTACCGATGCTGCGCTACTTGCGTTTTTAACAAACCAACGTGAATTACGTGAGCAACGGGCTAAAGACATTGGTATTCGTTTAGCTAAGGCGGGTATTGAAGGTGCGTATGAAGGCGCACAAAAATTTGCAGCAGGCGCAGCTATCAGTCGAGGCCATTATGCGCGCTGGTTAGCTGAAAAAGGCTATGCCAAAGATATGCCGAGTGTTTTTAAACGGTATTTAGCCCGCAATAAAACCGGTTATGTTCCCAATAATTGGGGCGATATGGCCAGCGCGATTAATATTATTCACCGTAGTGGTGGCGTTGCGGTATTAGCTCACCCAAGCGGGTATAAGCTATCTGCTAAATGGCTTAAAAAATTAGTCCGTGAATATAAAGAAGCGGGCGGTGATGCGATGGAAGTCGTATTAGGACAACAAAGTATTGATGATAGAGCCAACTTGGTCGCATTAAGTCATTTGAATAACCTAATGGGGTCAATTGGCAGTGATTTTCATTTTCCAAGTAATTGGATTGAGTTGGGTAAAAATTTATTCCAACCTGCTGGAATACAGTGGGTGTGGCAAGCAGAATCTTGGACGGAGCGAACATGAGCCAATTTTTTTATATACATGATGAAAACCCGCAGGCGAGATTAATTAGCCAAGCGGTTAATATTTTAAAACAAGGTGGGGTGATTGTTTATCCTACCGATTCAGGTTATGCACTGGGCTGCATGATCGGTGAAAAAGATGCCATGACCCGTATGGCGCGCATTCGTAAGATTGATAACGACAATAATTTTTCGTTAATGTGTCGCGATTTATCAGAATTAGCCAATTTCGCTCGAGTGGATAATCAAGCTTACCGCTTATTGAAAAGCTGCACACCTGGGCCTTATACCTTCATCTTTAAAGCCAGTAAAGAAGTGCCGCGTCGACTACAATGTGACAAGAAAAAGACCATTGGTATTCGTGTGCCAAACAATTTAATTGCACTGGCATTATTGGAAGCGTTAGAAGCGCCAATTATGTCTACCAGTTTAGTGATGCCAGATGCAGAATTTGCTGAGTCTGATCCTGAGCATATTCGAGATATTTTAGAGCACAATGTCGATGCTATTATTCATGGTGGTTACCTTGCTGAAAATCAAACCACGGTTATAGATATGTCTGAAGGCGATATCGATATAATTCGTCAAGGCGCCGGCGATACCAGTATTTTTGAATAACCCTTGCAACGGTTGAATGCACAAGTTTGATTGATAGTGGTTTCAACCACAGTCAATAGTGCGTATAATCGCGCGTTTGGTAATTTCTCGCTAAAATTAGATGCAGATATTTTCTGAATACTTAGTTGATATAAGTTTAATCTTTGTGAAATACAACAGATATAGCCAAACAGTAGTAATGTAGTTTAATAAGTTATTTGACTTAGAAAGCTGATTTTAATCATTAAATTAAGGGACGACAATGCAAGGTATCCAGAAAAGTTTACCTTTAGCGGTTGTTCGAGGCGAAGCGTTTGACGCAATGCCTAATGATTTATTCATTCCTCCTGAAGCCCTTGAGGTGTTTTTAGAAACATTCGAAGGCCCGCTAGATTTATTGTTGTACTTAATTCGTAAGCAAAAACTCGACGTTGTTGACTTACCAATAGAAAAAATCACCAGCCAATATTTAGCTTATATTGAAATTTTAACCGAAGCGCGAATAGAGCTTGCCGCTGATTATTTAGTCATGGCAGCCACATTAGCCGAGATAAAATCACGACTACTGTTGCCTAAAATGGCAACCGAAGAAGACGATGATGAAGATCCTCGGGTAGTGTTGATTCGTCAATTGAAAGCTTATGAAGTTATCAAACAGGCATCAGCTGATTTAGATGAACTTCCGAGGCTAGAGCGAGATGTATTTTTAGCGAAAGCGACACTCTCGCCCAATGTAAAACCAATGGTGATGCCACCTGAAGTGTCTTTAGTTGATATTGCTCAAGCATTTTCAGAGGTACTCAAAAGAATTGATGCCAACGAACATCACCATGTAAAACGCGAGCTATTATCGACCCGTGAACGCATGAGTCAGATATTAGCTTTACTATCGACCGAGCATTATGTGCCATTTACTGATTTATTTGACATTAGTGAAGGCCGAGCTGGCGTGGTAGTGAGCTTTTTAGCTTTAATGGAACTGGTTAAAGAGCTATTGGTTGATTTGGTTCAAAACGAGCCGTTAACCCCCATTTATGTCAAAGCGTTTTAAGCTGCATTGCACAAGATACGATAAAGGATGACCATGCAAATAAACATGATTCAATTAAAACAATTAATCGAAGCCAGTTTATTTGTGTTGGGTAAACCACTAACCGTAAAAGCATTAAAAGACACAGTATTAGTGAAATTTGATGTCTCTCGAGCACGCATTAAAGAATGCCTCGATGAATTACAACAAGATTATCAAGAGCGTGGGGTACAACTGGTCGAAGTGGCTGGTGGTTATCGCTTTCAAACCCAAGAGCTGTTAAGTGAATTCTTACAACCATTGTGGCAAGAGAAATCCCCTAAATATTCACGTGCGACCTTAGAAACCTTAGCAGTAATTGCATACAGGCAACCAGTTACTCGCGGTGATATTGAATATGTAAGAGGTGTGGCCGTCAGCAGCCACATAATAAAGAGTTTAGCTGATAGACACTGGGTAAAAACAGTGGGTCATAAAGAAGTGCCTGGGCGACC